>CALHQT010000073.1:0-5401 GCA_938038135.1 uncultured Atopobium sp. | reverse complement strand
CTGGTTGCTTACGCCAACATTATTAACCTTATCGACGGCCTTGATGGTCTTTCTTCTGGTATTACCTGCATTGCCTCTACCACTATGTTTGTGCTTTCCATTTGGGCGGGGCGCTTTGACGCAGCTCTTTTAAGTGCAGCAATCGCAGGCACCACACTTGGATTTTTAGTTCATAACTCGTACCCCGCAACTATTTTCATGGGCGATTCTGGTTCGCTAACCTTGGGATTTGCCTTGGGAACAATTTCGCTTTTGTCTGTTACTCGTTGGGCGGGACTCACAACCATCATTGTTCCTCTCGTCGTTGCAGGTATTCCAATCATTGATACCTTCTCCGCGATTGTTCGCCGTACCCGCGCGCACGTCAGTTTTGCTACTGCTGACCGCGGACACATCCATCACCGCTTAATGGCTCACGGTTATAATCAGCGCCAAGCGGTGCTTTTGATGTACGGTTGGACTGCCCTTCTGTGCGTTGGCTCGCTCATTATGACGCAGGTCAACACGATGCCTCGTGTTGCAATCTTTGTCATGTTGCTCACTATGTCCGCATTCTTTGCCAAGCATCTGCATCTCTTTGAACCTGTCTTGCTTCATCACACAGATCCAAAGACTGGCGAGGACGAGCTCATTACGCCTAAAGATCCAGACTTCGACGAAGAGATTAAGCAGCTCCACGAAGAAGAGCATGAGCATCTCGAAGAG
Organism: uncultured Atopobium sp.; assembly: GCA_938038135.1. GTDB lineage: Bacteria > Actinomycetota > Coriobacteriia > Coriobacteriales > Atopobiaceae > Lancefieldella. The sequence continues at coordinate 4,696 of CALHQT010000073.1, read as the reverse complement.
CTTATCCACAGAGATCATAAGAGCGAATAAGCTGGAAAACGACTGCTCGCAAACCATCTTTCCATGAGCTTGCGGTTCCGTTCACAGCTGCGGTTGCGACTGCACGGGTTTCTCGGCCTCTGAACCGCACGTTCTTCTCGCCAAGTGCGCAAATGACACGCTCTTCTCACTAAGGACGACTTTCCAACATTGCGCGCCTGAAAAGTGCAAAGAATCTGTATTTGAGGTACAGATTCTTTGATGAAATCAGGCAAATCCACAGTTTCTTTTGCATTTTTAGGCAAAATTTACAGATTCTTTGAAGAAATCAGGCGCGTGAAAGATAGGCGCTTCGGCTCCAAATTTTGAGCCTGAAAGCTGCATCATGTCTGAGTGAATTTACTCAGACATGGCGAGAAAAACCAGCAAAACCACTCAGACTTCGTACACTTTTCCGGCAAATTGCTCAGACATGGCGAGAAAATCAGGCACGCTGGAACCTCGGTCGGGCATTCCGGGGCCAATCAGGCACGTCGTGGCTTAACCGGACACCGGAGCCTGGCTACATGCCGACAATCCCACCACATTCCAAGACCCACCGGGTTTCTCGCCAAAAGAAAACCCCGCACATCCGGGATGTACGGGGTGTAGCTATCTAGCTGCGAAGAAATCGCTTGAGCGTGCGAGGTCACTTAGCCGAAGCTAATCAGCGTGTACCGAACCCGCTTAGCTGAAGTTACTCAGCGAGAGCCTTTTTAGCGATCTCTGCAAGATCTGCGAAGCCCTGCTCGTCAGAGTAAGCAATCTCTGCGAGAACCTTGCGGTCAAGCTCAACACCAGCGAGCTTGAGGCCGTGCATGAACTTGCTGTAAGAAAGGTCGTTGATGCGTGCTGCAGCGTTGATACGCTGAATCCACAGTGCGCGGAAATCACGCTTCTTGTTACGACGGTCACGGTAAGCATACTGACCAGAATGCTGTGCCTGCTCCTTCATACCACGGAAGGTACGAGAGGAAGTTCCGTAATAACCCTTTGTGCGCTCGACGAGCGTCTGACGCTTCTTGCGGCCAGCAACTGCGCGCTTAACTCTTGCCATATCTAATCACTCCTTGTTATTTGATCTGGTGGGTGGCGCGCTTAGTTCTTAGCGCCCATACGCTGAGAAACTACTGCTGCATCGCCAGCGGAAAGAACAGCTTCTTTACGGAAGCCACGGATACGCTTCTGGGACTTCTTGGTAAGAATGTGGCTCTTAAAAGCCTTAGCACGCATAATCTTGCCAGTACCGGTGCGGCGGAAACGCTTAGCCGAACCCTTGTGCGTCTTCATCTTAGGCATACTACTTCTCCTCCTGTGTGGTGCCATCCTCAGCACCCTCGGGCTTCTCGTCAAACGCTCCCTTGATTGGAGCAACGAGCATGTGCATGTTACGGCCTTCAATGAGCGGTTTCTGCTCAATTGTGGCAAAAGGCTTCAAATCTTCAGCAAGGCGATCAAGTACAATACGGCCCTGCTCTGGGTGAGCCATCTCGCGTCCACGGAACATGATGGTGATCTTGACGCGTGCTCCCTTCTTGAGGAAGCGCAGTACGTGACCCTTCTTGGTCTCGTAATCGCCCACATCAATCTTTGGGCGGAACTTCATCTCTTTGACTTCGATCTTGACCTGGTTCTTGCGAGCTGCCTTGGCCTTGCGAGCCTGCTCATACTTGAACTTACTGTAATCAAGAATCTTGCATACAGGAGGCTCGGCATTTGGAGCAATCTCTACGAGATCAAGACCGTGCTCACGAGCTCTCTTCATTGCATCATTGACGCCAAAAAGACCAAGCTGACTACCATCAGCGTCAATAAGACGGCACGTGCGAGCAGTGATTTCCTCATTAATGCGAGGACCATCGTTCTTGGCTATCTTGTACACCTTCCCTCTTGGACAATTGCTTGTCCGCCAATAAAAAACCCAGTGCACAAGCAACTGGGAGACAATACGCACAGGTAGCGTGCGAAGGTTAAATTGTCTGACCAGACAGCTGCTTTTGCGCTGTGTAGGTGGGGACTCACGTTCAATCCCGCTTCAAAAGTACTTTGTAAGGTTACCTCTAACAAGAAAACATTACAAGTACCAAGTTAGATATGACGAGAAATTCACATCTAGCTTAAACTTTTAGCTGGTGCCCGAGGTGGGACTTGAACCCACACGAGTTTCCTCAAAGGTTTTTGAGACCTCCGCGTCTGCCATTCCGCCACTCGGGCTAAAAAGTTTGCATAGGTACTATACCGCACCTATGCAAATCTGTCTTGCTAAATCATCAAAGTTATAGCTGATTTAATCCTGTAAGAAAGGGTTAGTTGCTATCTCTGCCTCAAGAGACGTTTGATTTCCATGTCCTGACAAAATAATGGAGGTTGGATCAAGCTCTGTCTTGATGCGGTTCAAAGAAGCCTTAAGTGTTTCAAAGTTGCCGCCTGGAAGGTCTGTTCTTCCTGCAGAACCCTGGAAAAGCGTATCGCCTACAAAAACGGCGCCAGTAGCAGTTCCCTCACCCACCAAAACAATACCGCCAGGAGTGTGACCAGGAGTTTCCATAATCTTGAACTGTGCAGTTCCAACAGAGAGAACATCTCCCTCGTGAAGAAAACCGTCTGGCTCTGGAGCATCATCATAAATCTCGTTTGAGTTATGAGCCCTCTGCGCAAGCTCATTATCTGCTTCGTTGATTAGGTACTGAGCGCCAGGCACAGCAAGCTTCAAAGCCTTAACGCCACCAACGTGATCAGCATGGCCGTGAGTAGCAACAATGTACTTAAGCTCAAGGTTCAAGAGCTGTGCAGCAATCTCTGCACCCGATGCACCGGCATCAATAATCATGCACTCATTACCAGAAACGTAAATGTAGCAGTTAGTCTCAAGAGGACCTACTTTGAAGACGCCAATCTGGTCTTTTGCGTGATGGCAACCACCATGACCGTGATGGCCGCAGCAACCGCCATGACCATGCTCACCGTGGCCATGCTCGCCATGATGACCGCAGCAGCCGCCGTGTCCGCCGTGCTCTTCCTCGTGATTATGGCCGCAAGAGCAGCCCTCATTTTGATTAGCCATAAAGTCTCCTTCTCATCTGATTAGCGCCTTCACCTGGCATAATACGACGAGCGTCGTAGACAGAAGGCACGCGAGTTACAAATGCAAATAAGGTATCAAGCAAGCTGGTATCAGAGATAGAAACCAAGAAACGCATACGTACTACGCCCTGCTCGCCCACTTGTGTAGCTGCAGAAAGAATGTTTGCACCAGCGTCAGACAGCGCAACCGTGACGTCCTTAAGAAGGCCCATACGGTCTGTTGCCTCAACGACAATCTCTACCCTAAACTCAGTAGCGCCGCTGGCGTCCCAAGAAACAGGAATGATACGCTTTGGATCGTTGAGCAGGTCTTTAACGTTAGGGCAATTGGCGCGGTGAACAGAAACACCACGACCGCGTGTAATGAAGCCCACAATATCGTCACCTGCAACAGGATTGCAGCAATGCGCCAGATGAACAAGCAAATCTGGATCGCCATTTACCACAACGCCACAGTTAGACTTTTTAGGACGACTTCCCTTGGCGGTACGAGAAATAACGTAGGAGCGAACCAAAGGCTGATCGTTTGCAATTGCCTTGTTCTTCTCCTGAAGGCGTGCCGCATTACGCTCTTGTTCAGTAACAACCTCGGGATTTTTCTCTTCTAAGATTTCACTCACGCGATTAACAACCTGCTTAGCAGACTGATTACCTGCACCAATTCCCGCAAACAGGTCATCTACGCTGCGATAATCAAACTGTTCAATGAGCTGATCAAGCGCCTTAACCGTACGCGTAGCGCTGATGCCATAGCCACGCTTGCGCAGCTCTTTTGCAAGCTCAGAACGGCCGCGTTCGGCATCGTCAGACTTGTTCTCTTGCGAGAAATACTTGCGGATCTTTGCACGTGCAGACGGCGTTTTTACCAGCGTCATCCAGTCGCGAGAAGGACGAGCGTTCTTGTTAGTCAAAATCTCAATGCGGTCACCCATCTGAAGCGTATGCGTCAGTGGAACTACGGAGCCATTAACGCGCGCACCAACACAGTGATTGCCCACCTCGGTGTGAACAGCGTAAGCAAAGTCCAGAGGTGTTGAATTAACGCGCAAGCTCATAACCTCGCCCTTTGGCGTGAAAACAAAAATCTCATGCTCAAAGAGGTCTACGCGCAAGTTATCCAAGAACTCGTGGGGATCATCAATATCGTCTTCAACAGCCCAGTCAAGACTGCGGCGAATCCAGTTGATAGTTGAGTCAATAAGCTTGTCTTCAGAGGACATCTTGCCCTTTGAATTGCCCTGCTCCTTATACAGCCAGTGAGCAGCAATACCGTACTCAGATGCCTCGTGCATCTCGGCGGTTCTAATCTGAATCTCAATAGGGCGACCATCAGGGCCAATAACTGTTGTGTGTAAGGACTGATAGAGATTTGCCTTTGGCGTTGCAATATAGTCCTTAAAACGACCAGGCATTGGATGCCATAGCGCATGGATAGCGCCCAGTGCTGAATAGCAATCGCCTACAGAGTTTGTAATTACGCGCAAGGCGATAAGATCGTAGATGTTGGAGAACTCCCTGCCCTTGCGGACCATCTTTTGATAAATGGACCACAGGTGCTTAGGGCGACCCGTAATCTGGAAATCGGTAAGACCGG
>CALHQT010000072.1:0-6105 GCA_938038135.1 uncultured Atopobium sp. | reverse complement strand
AATTGGTGGACAAGTTTATCAGCCTGGCTCGTATACGTTTATTGAGGATGCTTCTTTAGTTGTTGTTGCACTAGGAGCAAATTATCGATACGAAAAATGCTCAAAGTCGCAGGTAGCGTACGATATTCAAAATTCGCTCTGGCAGATTTCTCAGATGTATGCAGATACGCGCGTGGTGGTTCTGACACCTACGCCTTATTTTGAGGATGCGTATCCCACACACCCTTATTCTTGTTATGCCGAGATTCCTCAAATTATTGAAGAGGTTGCCGGTAAGTTTGGTTTGCAGTGCATCTCTGGAGAAAAGCTGTTGCCGCAGGAGAAGAAATATTTTGCTGACGATGTGCATCCAAATTCTAAGGGTGCGGCATTTTTAGCAAAAAATCTGTTTGAAGCCTTAAAACAACCAGTTCAGGACAGTCTTTTTTAGACGTCAAGCCTCCCTAGAAGCTCTCTCAAAATTCAACACGAGTTTTTGTCCGGTGAAACTTCTACACTAGAGGTGAAAAACATCTAGAGAGGATACACATGAACATCACTAATCCTTTTGCACCTCATATGACCGGGCAACTTTCAGAAGAAACTCAGGCCCTTGTGGCTGAGCAAATTGCCAAGGGTACCTTAAGTCCTTACGCGTGCAAAAATGAAGACATCATTCGCCGAGATTCCACCCATGATCAGGCATCGCTTTTGCGTCCCGCTTTCATGCGAGATGTCGAGAAAATCATGCATACCCCTGCGTATAACAGGCTAAACGGCAAAACACAGGTCTTCTCGTTCCGTGCACATGATGATATTACGCGCCGTGGCCTTCATGAGCAGCTTGTTTGTAGAGTAGCTAAAGATATCGGACGTGCACTTGGCCTCAACCTTGATTTGATTGAGGCAATTGCTCTTGGTCATGACGTGGGCCATACTCCTTTTGGTCATGCAGGGGAGTATTTCCTCAATGATATTTATCACGAGCAAACGGGACGTTGGTTTTTCCACAACGTACAGAGCGTGCGTGTGCTTGACGGCCTCTATGCAAGAAACCTCTCTTTGCAGACGCTTGATGGAGTAATTTGTCACAACGGCGAGTTTGAACAGCAGATACTTCAAATGAGTGATCTTTCAACTTTTGATGAGTTTGATAAGGTGGTAGAAGATTGCTGGGAGAGAGGTCCTCAGGCTATTGCACACCTGCGTCCTATGACGCTTGAAGGTTGCGTCATGCGCATCTCTGACATTATTGCGTATGTTGGAAAAGACAGACAGGATGCGCTTCGTGCTGGCGCTGCAACAGAAGAAACGTTTGATGATGGCCTTGGTGGCGCCTATAACGCATGGGCTACCTCTGCTTTTGTTGCAGACATTGTTCAGAATAGCTTTGGTAAGCCTCAGATTTCTCTCTCAGAAGAGGCGTTTAAAGAGATGAAACGAGCAAAGCGCGAGAATTACCAGAAGATTTATGGTGCATCAGAAGCCAATGGTGATTTCTCTGAAGACATTAAGCACCTGTTTGAGAAGTTGTACGAATACGAGTTGTCCTCGCTTAAATCTGGTGATCAGAGCCTTGCAATCTTTAAGCATCATATTGAGCCGGTGAGTAGGCACCTTTCTAGGTACGGCCATACGTATGACTGGAAGAGTGACGTGCATCGTACTGTTGTTGATTTTATTTCCGCAATGACCGATGACTACTTTGTGGCTACCTGTGAAGCACTTTTCCCAGAAGCTCAGGAGCTCTTTCCAAAGAGGAGCTACTTTGCAGAAGGGGTACGTGCGTAAGGTTTACCACTCAGTCACGGTGTGGCAAACGGGCACGTAAAGAGCATTTGTGTTGAGCGGGCTTCTCGCCAAGCTTTTATGTTTGAGACGGGGTAAAATATCTGCATGGATACTTTATTTTCTGGCATGGAACGTGCCGCTAAAAAAGCTAATGCACCACTTGCTGCCCGCATGCGTCCTACCACGCTTGATGGATACGTGGGTCAGGAAGATGCGGTTGGCCAAGGCTCCTGGCTGCGCAAGGCAATTGAGCACGATACACTCTCGTCCGTTTTGCTGTATGGTCCAGCTGGCACTGGAAAGACTACGCTTGCGCGCATTATTGCTCATACAACGCACGCAGAATTTGTAGAAGTATCTGCAATTACAGGCACCGTTAAAGATCTTCGCAGAGAGATTGAGGCCGCAGAATCAAGGCTTTTAACTGCAGGTAGAAGAACTATTCTGTTCATTGATGAGATTCATCGTTTTACGCGCTCTCAGCAAGATGCCTTGCTTCACGCAGTAGAAGACAGAATAGTTGTACTCATTGGCGCAACTACAGAAAACCCTTACTTTGAGGTTAACAGCGCTCTGATTTCTCGTTCACGTGTAGTGGAGTTGCATGCATTGTCAGATGAGGCAATCGATGAGCTCATTCAGCGAGCACTTGAGTCAGAAGATGGTCTAGCAGGCGCATTTGTTCTGGATGAAGATGCTCGTAAAGAGATTGTGACGCTTGCAGGCGGAGATGGTCGCGCAGCCCTAACTTCTCTTGAGCTTGCTTCTCAGATGGTTGACGTTCCAGAATCTGCTGACGGCAAAGCATCTGAGCCGCTTGTTATTACCAAGCAAAACGTTCTTGAGGCAAATCCTCGTCGCGGGCTTCCCTACGATAAAGCAGGAGATATGCACTATGACATTATCTCTGCGTTTATTAAGTCTATGCGAGGCTCAGACCCAGATGCCGCACTCTATTGGCTTGCGCGCATGGTCGATGCAGGTGAAGATCCTAAATTTATTGCGCGACGCATTATGATTTTGGCCTCAGAGGATATTGGTAATGCCGATCCACAGGCGCTGCTTATTGCACATGCAGCGTTTAGGTCAGCCGAGGTCATTGGTTACCCTGAGTGCAGGATTAACCTTGCGCAAGCGGTTATTTATATGGCACTGGCACCAAAATCTAATGCTGCAGAAGCAGGTATTGATGCCGCTCTCCATGAGGTTAGAACAGGTCCAAGGCGAGAAGTTCCAAGTTACTTAAGGGATCGCACGCGCCCTGGTTCTGAAGAGTACGGCAACTATCTCTATCCTCACAATTATCCTGGGGGATGGATTGAACAGCGTTATCTTCCAGAAGGACTTGAACGTGGTGCGTTCTTCTCGCCATCTCCAAGAGGTTGGGAAGCGTGGAGAATTGCAGCTACAGAGCGTGATCGTCACGAGGAAGCCTAGGATTTTGAATTAGTTAAGTGGGAGCATTAAGAAGGCGCTCCTCGGGTAGAATAGAAAGAACTGTAACCGTTAGCTTTGAGGGATGGCATAGATGGATTACTTACAGATTGCCCTTGTAGTCTTAGCCGTAGCTGGTGTTTGGGCTATTGTCGAGGTTGCTCTGACCCTAAGAACAACAAGAAAGTCAATTACTGAGATTACACTCTCAGCTAACAACACCATTGAGCAGATTCAGCCTGTTATTTCAAAGATTGATGGCATGGTTGATGAGCTTGATCCAACTATCAAGCAGCTACCTGCACTCATGCAGAAGGTTGATGAGGCTGCAGAGAATGCTAACACTTCTCTTGAGAGCCTAAACGTAGTTCTTGGTGATGTAGCAACTGTTTCAGGTGCTGCATCAGCCGTAACTGCAACTGTCAGCAAGGCTGCAAGCGATGCGGTAACAGGCGTTGTTGAGTCTGTTTCAAAGCTAGGAACTGGTCTTGGCGGATCTTTGAATCCTTCCAAGCTTGCTGAGGTAGCTCAGGCTCGCTTGAGCGGTGCGACTGCTTCCGCACAACAGAGTGCACAGCGTGCTCAGGAGTATCTTGAGGAGCTTCCTCTGCTTTCTCAGGACAAGACAAAGCATTCTAAACCAGCTCGCACTGAGCAGTTCTATATTGAGTACGGTTCTGAGTCTTCTCAGAAGTCTGAGGAGTAGATTGTAATGGCACAAAAAATTGTTGAGCTTTCCGCTCCAGCAGATCCAACATTTGCTCGTTCAGTCAGAATGATGGCTGCTAATCTTGCTGTTTTGTGCAAGATGAACGTTGATGAGCTTGAAGATGTCAAAATGGCCGCAGAAGAAGGCTTTGTCTTTGCTTGTGGCACTCAGAAAGACTCTGTAGATATTACGTTTACCCTCGAAGACAATACTATGGCTATTGATTTTGACTTGGGTGATGAGGATCCAGTTGAGTCTGAGGAAGATAATTCTCAGCCACTAGAGCTTGTAGAGCTATTGCTCTCCGCTATTTGTGATGAGTTTGCGCTTAGCGATGACGGTTATACGCTTCATCTTGTAAAGATTTCTGGCGGTGCACATGCCTAAACCTGAAGCAAACGAGGCAGTACAGGCATCTGCAGAAGAGCAGAAAGCCGCAAGAAGAGCTGCTCGTCGTGCTTCTAAAGGTACCCCGGCCTGGGATAAAGATAGAACACGCAAGCTCTTTGCCCAATATAAAGAAACAAAAGACCCTGAGGTAAGAGACCAGCTTATTGTGAGTCACTTAAACCTCGTGCGCTTTTTGGCCTCCAAGTTTAAAAACCGTGGAGAACCTCTTGATGATTTGATTCAGGTGGGAACCATTGGACTTATCAAGGCAATTGATAGGTTTGAGCCTGATCGTGGTCTTGAATTTACAACATATGCAACGCCAACCATCATGGGAGAAATCAAGCGTCACTTCCGCGATAAAGGCTGGTCAGTACGTGTTCCTCGTCGTTTGCAGGAGCTTTCTTCCAAGATTAATCAGGTCACTGATGATTTGACTAAAGAGCTGCAAAGAAGCCCTTCAATTGAAGAGATCGCCCAGCGCCTTGATACTAACGTTGAAGAAGTTCTTGAGGCTATGGAGTCTTCTAGCGCTTATAGCTCTGTTCCTCTTGAGGGAGGCGGCTCTGGTGCTGATGGCGACGAGACTCCTTCAATCATTGATCAGTATGTGACCGAAGATGAGGATCTTGCTGGTTCTGATGACCGCATTGTTCTTGAAGAGGCCATTAGAGACTTCTCGCCACGAGAGCAAGAGATTATTCGTATGCGTTTTGTTGAAGGTCTTACCCAGGTAGAGATTGCGGAGAAACTTAATATCTCTCAGGTACAGGTTTCAAGGCTGCTTCGTCGCACCTTAAAGCGTATCCAAGAAAAGATTGACCCAGAAAGCGTGAACCGTTAATGGATCAAAAGCATCAAAACTTCTCCGATTCAGCTCAAAAATGGAAACAACGTGGCTTAATGGTGTGGACAGTCATTGGTCTGGCTGCATTGTTTGCACTTGCACTGTATGTTCTTGGCATCCTGGGACAGGCTGTTGAGCTGCTCGCCATTGGCGCAATTGTTGCGTTTGTCTGTAGCCCTGTTACCAATTGGCTTGAAGACAGGGGAGTGCCTCGTGGCATTTCCGCTCTTATCGCGCTTGTTCTTACGCTCATTGTGCTGGTAGGATTTTTGATTTTGATTGCGCAGCCATTGGTATTTGAGCTTACTACGCTACTCAGAAACGCTCCTTCGTATGCAAGTCAGATAGGAGCAATGGCAAGGGAGTTTTGGCAGAACTTTGACACTCAAAGTAACCCTGCTGTTAGACAGACGGTAGAACTTGCAATTGAACAGGCATCAAGTATTGGAATATCAGTTGCTTCTGGTATTTTGAGTTGGCTTTCCACATCTGCTTTAGGCAACATCTCTTCTATGGCAAACCAACTCATGGTCTTCTTCTTAGGCCTAGTGCTTGCCTATTGGTTGGCTAAAGATTATCCCGTTATTGTTCGTGAGATGGCCATTATTGCTGGTCCTCAAAAAGAGAATGAGTTCAGACTTATTCTTGCAATCTTAAGTAGATCTACCAGTGGATATATGCGAGGCACTATCATTACCTCTGCGGTTAATGGCATTCTTGTGTACTTTGGGTGTCTGATTTTAGGCAACCCTTATGCTGCTCTCATTGGTATGGTCACAGGAATCTTCCACATTATTCCTGTAGTTGGACCGGTTTTCTCGGCAGGTATTGCTCTGATTCTGAGCATTTTGGTAGACCCTGTCATGACCGTGTGGACCATTGTTATCTTGATGGTTGCTCAAAACGTTGTTGATAACGTGCTCTCACCTTTGGTTATGGCAACCAGCGTCAAAGT
>CALHQT010000071.1:0-3932 GCA_938038135.1 uncultured Atopobium sp. | reverse complement strand
TTTCTTTAGGTGATTTGATTATCGCAACATTCTTCGGTTCTGCCCACACGCTCTACGTAGAGTGGACCGCGCTTTGCATCTCTTTTCTTCTCATAATCATTATTTCTAGCTCAGACACAAATGAACATTTTTCTATTCAACGCATGATGAGGTTTGAGAAGAAAACTAGATTTTGGATTTATAGCTATATAAATATAATTGTATCTTGTCTCGTTTTAATTGCCGTCTATATAGTAACGTATTTTATCTTCCCTCTTTTTGATTGCCGTCTATATAATGACATACGTTATCTTACTTATTTGTACAGGTAATAGTCCTGATATTGCTACGCTAAATGTGGATATCTTCATTTACCATACCGTTCAAACTGGTACAGAATTTTCACTCACAGCCCCAAAAGTATTAGCCCTTCTCGGCATTTATTATCTTGGTCTCTTGTTCTTTTCCTTTATTTACAAAGTAATAAAACTCTATACTCACGATTCACTAGCTATATTACTAAGCGTATCGCTGCTAGTTTTAGGAGAGTTCTTTCCTGAACTTCCATTCCCCTCTACATTAATGACTTTTTCGAGACTTCTTCCTTTTAATCCAGAAGGATTTAGCCTTTTGTATGCAACTTTATATTTTCTTGTTGGAATCATTTTTTTAAACATTTTTGGCCTCATCGGAACTAAAAATGCAGAGTTTGGCGGTGAGTAAACATGTCGTACATTTCAGTTGAGCATCTAACAAAAGAAATCGGAAACGATACTGTTCTCAAGGATGTCACATTATCCCTGGAAAAGAGAGGGATAATTGGTCTCGAAGGCCAAAACGGCTCTGGTAAAACAATGCTTATGCGAGCGATCTGTGGTCTCATTAAGCCTACCCAAGGATATGTTTCTATTGAAAACAAAAAGCTCTGGGATGATATTGATTTCCCACCAAGTGTTGGCCTGCTCCTAGAAAAACCAGCACTTCTCAGCTCATATAGCGGTCGTAAGAACTTAGAGATTCTCTCGTCAATAAAACAAATTGCGTCTGAGCAAGATATTGATGCTGCAATTGAAAAAGTAGGACTTGATCCTACAGACAAAAGACCTGTTAGGAAATACTCCCTTGGCATGAAGCAACGCTTAGGAATTGCCATGGCGTTTTTTGAGCAGCCGGATTTAATTATTCTTGACGAGCCAACAAACGCTCTTGATGAAGACGGTGTCCATATGCTCACGGAGCTCATTGTTGAACAAAGAGATAGAGGCGCAACACTTCTCGTATCAAGTCATGATGCTGAGTTCTTAGAGGTTATCTGCGATGTAATTTACAAAATGAAACTCGGTAAAATTGTCGAGAAAATCGACGTGCAAAGACGTGCATCATGAAACTAAAAAGCAAACTACCATTATTTGCAATTGCCATAAGCCTTGTACTGGTTTGTGCTCTTGGCTACAGGGTTTGGTGGGTAAATACCCATGCACTAACTATCCCCGAAGAAATTTATCAAATGGGAGAATGGGTCCCCCTCGACGGAAATTTTCATTATTCGTCCTCCGAGAATACAAAAGGATATTCAATACGAATAACTGAAATTGCCCTAACCACGTATGACGGTTACCTGGAAAAACATGGTATTACACCACAGTATCCCAATACCCATGGCAATCAAACAAGTGTGATTGATGTAACTATAGAAATTAAAAATGATAGAGAAGAGACTGAGCCTATAGGAGGAATAGATTTTCTCGGCACGGTTTTAATTCCACAAGCCAACAACACTTATTACATTTGCGATTTAGGAAATGAAAATTCCCTTTGGCCGCTTGCCCAGCCAAATATAACCACTTCGCGAATTGCCATCAAACCGCACACTTCATATGTTCTTCATGTGCCTTATGTAGTGAATCTTACAGGAGAGGAAATCTATAGAAATCCGATTACTGATACGACGTTTGATTTGCTTGTTTCTCGTCTACCTGTAGAAAAACGAATTCGAGTGACGCTGTAGCAACTCTTACCATTCCAGCTACAGATTGTGCCACTCCCACTACAGATCGTGCCGCCCCTCCCACTACGAATGAATGGATTATTAGCTGCCTCCCAGTTTGCGCTAAAATAATACCTTACGTTTTTGAAGCGCAATGGGAGGCATCATGGGTCTTAAGTATGAAACCGCACAATATGAGGCATCATACGGGGCAATTTCACAACTTCCTTCTCCAGAGACCCCAGAGGTGGCTTTTGTGGGCCGCTCAAACGTGGGAAAGTCTTCCCTCTTAAATAAACTTATTGGCAGAAAACAGCTCGCACGAGTTTCAAGCGTTCCAGGTAAAACCGCTAATATCAACTTCTTTGACGTTGATGGCGTCAAATTTGTAGACTTGCCTGGATACGGATTTGCGCGGGTTTCTCGCCAAGAAAAACAGCGCTGGGCAGACCTCATTGGCGGCTACTTTGAGCAAGAACGCAGCTTTAACCTGGTCATCAGCCTTGTTGACATCAGACACGAAGCTCAAAAGCTTGACCTACAGATGATCAACTTTCTCCAAGAGGCTGAGTTGCCCTTTGTAGTTGCGTTTACCAAGGCAGATAAGATTGCGCGCGGCAAGCAAAATCAAGCCGCGGCCGCCCTGCGCAAGGCATTCCACATCACCCCTGAACAGGCCATTATTACCTCATCCGAGACCGGCCTGGGCATTGACGAGTTGCGCCGCCGCATCGAAGACGCAACTATCTAGGAGCATCATGGATCCAATCCACCAGCAAGAGCAAGAGCACCTCTCCCACGTTTATCAAAAGCTTGTTGAGATTCGTGAGGATTTGGACACAACGCTCAACACCACGCAAAAAGATGCAGCTAGAGACCTTCGTCAGATGAGTGAAGAAATCCGCCCAGACTTTGGCGGAGCGGACGAAACCATCGAGACCCTTGCGGCCATTGAGACGCTCAACAGCGTTATTGATACGTACAACCAATACCACGATTTTACTGTCGAGAAACTCGGTCGAGTCGAAATCCTCTTGAGGCAGCCTTACTTTGCTAAGGTCACGCTCAAAATGCGACCCGGACGTCCTTCTCGCGATGTATACATTGGTGCGGCGGGCATTACGGACAAAGACCGTACACCGCTTATTGTTGACTGGCGCAGCCCCGTTGCCGAGACGTATTACAACCAAGAGATGGGAACTACGTCGTACCAGGTAGACGGCAAGAAAAGAACTGTTGAACTGGAACTTAGACGACAGTTTGACATCACGCGCGACAAGCTGAACCTCTACTTTGACACAACGGTTGCCATTGAAGACTCTCTGCTGCTTGCCGCACTAAAGCGTCAGCACACCGAGAAGCTGCAGGCCATCACCGCAACTATCCAGCGCGAACAAAACGTTGTTGTCAGGCACGAGGATGTGCCCGTTCTGCTGGTCAACGGCATTGCAGGCTCGGGCAAAACGTCCGTTTTGCTGCAGCGCATTGCGTACCTTCTCTACCAGCAGCGCACCACACTTACCGCAGATCAGGTGTACCTGTTCACTCCTAACGAGATGTTTGGTCGCTACATCAACACCGTTTTGCCCAGCATGGGCGAGCACAATCCGCAGGTATTTACCTGGGATTCTTTTCTCAAAGCTTTGGGTCTGGCCGACCACGCATCGGGCGCCCACAACAACCCCGAGTCTCTGAAGAAACTTGAAGAGCAGCTTGCCACACTTGAGCTCTACGAGGATGACTTCAAGGCCATTTCTGTTGAGGGAACCACGCTTATTAAGCCAGCTCAGGTGGCTAGTTCTGTGGCAAAGTTCTCGCAATTCCCTGTTGGCCCGCGCATCATTGCGCTTGCCAAAGACGAGCTCCACACCCGCCTGGAGCGCAGGCTTGGTCAGATGGCCCACAACGACGAAATCCAAGAAGAGATGCTCTCCCTTGACGTTGAGCAGCAGCTTGAGGTCTTTGG
>CALHQT010000070.1:0-21030 GCA_938038135.1 uncultured Atopobium sp. | reverse complement strand
CCACGCGCAAACATGGATGCTACCTGTATTTTGATTGATCGCCAGAGCGGTCGTTCGTATCGCGTTGAGGCTCCTCGTGCCATTATTGGTCGCGAGCGCTCTCAGGCAGACGTTGTTTTGCGCGATCCTAACGTTTCAAGACGTCACGCCGAGATGACCTATGACGGTCACGATTGGCACATTGCTGATTTGCACTCCACTAACGGAACGCTTGTCAACGATATCGACGTAGATGAGGTAATTCTGCGCGACGGAGACCTCATTACCATTGGTCTTATGGACCTTCAGTTCCGGGAGAACTAATGATTGATTTGATTCTCTTTGCAGGACGTGTTCTGCTTGTTGTCCTGTTGTACATCTTCCTGTTCTCGGTCATGCGCACGGGCATTGGTCTTGTCCGCGGTCAGCGCAAAGACGGAGCTATTTGGTCCGTTGATGTCGAGAAGGGCGTCAAGTCCTTACGTGGTCTGCATGTAGATATCTTGGGACCCGTTGTTATTGGACGTTCTCCTTCGTCTGACATCGTGATTGACGAACCTTACGTTTCTGCTTCACACGCCCGCTTTACTATCCAGGGCCCTGCTCTGGTGCTTGAAGACCTTGGATCCACAAACGGAACCATGGTTAATGGTCACATCATCGAGCAGCCTGTTACCCTTCGCGACACAGACGAAGTCCAGGTCGGCGATGTGATTATGCGTGTTGGACGTCGATAAGAGGCTCATGGTTTCTTCTGATACAACACATATTTCTGATACACCTACACAAGAGCCCGTGAGTGCTCCTGGTCGTTGTGAGCTGCCACTTGATGGTCGTTGTGACGCAGAGGCGGTTTCTGGCTCTAACACCTTTATTTCTTGGGGCGCCCGCTCTGACGTGGGATTAGTTCGTGAGCATAACGAGGACTCATTCCTTTTGCGCACTCCCCTTTTTGCCGTCTGTGACGGTATGGGAGGTCACGCCGCTGGCGAGGTAGCTAGCTCTATTGCTGTTAAGGTTATTGCAGAACAGGCTCCAAGTACCGCTGACGATATTCGTCTTGGTGCGGCAATTGAGGCTGCTAACCAGGAAGTTATTGATGCTCCTGCAAAGGGTATTGGCAAGCCTGGAATGGGTTCCACTGCATCTGCTGTTCTTATTGAAGGCAACCAAATGGCCGTTGCTCACGTAGGTGACTCCCGCGTTTACCTGCTTCATCACGGCACACTGGTCCGCATTACTCACGACCACAGCTATGTTGAGGAGCTCATTGATTCTGGTCAGATTACCGCTGATGAGGCTCGCACACACCCTTCTCGCTCGGTAGTTACACGAGCTCTTGGCTCTGATCCAGACATGTATGCAGATCATTTCTCGCTTGAAGTATCTGATGGTGACCGCATCATCTTGTGCTCCGATGGTCTCTCTGGCATGGTGCCCGACGATGAGATTGAGTCCATTGCTGTCTCTAACGTCACGCCACAAAAGGCTGCCGATAACCTTGTTTCCGCAGCTCTTACCTATGGCGGCTCAGACAACATTACCGTTATTGTCATCGATGTCTTGGACGACGGCATAGCCGATCAAACCAGAAAACACCTTACTCGTGGCGTCATTGCCACGTTTGTCTCGTTCCTTGCGCTCTTTGCAGCCACTGTTGCGGTGTTCTTCCTGTTTGTAAGCAGCGAGTGGTACTTAGGAATTAACGGAACTACCGTTGGCGTTTATCGAGGTATTCCTACAACAATTGCCGGCATAAACATGTCTACGCTTGTTGAAACTACGTCGATTGAAATAAAAGATTTGCCTGACGCAGTTCAAGACTCGCTAGCCGAAGGAATCCGCGTTAAGAACGAGGATGAAGCACATAGCACCGTCGAGAATTACCGCAAACAGATTGACGACGCCAACACTAAAGCGGTCAAAAAGAAAGAAGACGTTCAGTCTGGCGGAACACCCACAACAGAAACAACAACGTCAACAACAAGTTCGGGAGGTGAGTAGGAATGGAAAAAGCAGGTGGACTAAGGCGTAATACAGAGCTCTTCTTACTATTTGTAGGAGCAATCCCTGTATTTCTGCTGTACGCCATGTACATGATTACTGCTCGCTCAACACTCAGCCTTGAGACAATGGCCGTTCCTATTGGTCTCTTTGCAGCATTTACCGTGGCTCACATTGCTATTAGGTTCCTTGCTCCCGCAGCAGACCCCGCCATTCTCCCCATTGTGTTTGTGCTCTCGGGAATTGGCATCACCATGGTCACCAGACTTGCACCAAATCTTGCAGTCAACCAGACCATTTGGCTCTTTATCTCTGTTGTTGTGATGATTGTGGTACTGGCGGTCATTAGAAATCTTGACGCGTTAGCACGCTACAAATACTCCATTGGTATTCTCGGCGTCATACTGCTTCTTCTGCCAATTGTTATTGGCCAGGATCGCTACGGCGCAAAACTCTGGATTTCTTTTGGCGCATTCACCTTCCAGCCTGGCGAGCTTGCAAAGATTGCCATTACGCTCTTCCTGGCATTTTATCTTGCACTGAATCGAGAAGCCCTATCGGTCTCCATGCGTTCTTTTGGACCTTTCCGCATTCCTCGCTTTAAAATGCTGCTTCCTCTGTTTGTCATGTGGGGCATCAGCCTGATTGTTGTTATTTTTGAACGCGACCTTGGTAGCGCTCTGCTCTTCTTCGTGTTCTTTGTCATCATGCTCTATGTAGCAACAGGTCGCGCAAGCTACGTTTTTGTCAGTATTGCGCTCTTAGCCATTGGCGGCGTGGTGCTTTATCACTTCTTCACTCACGTTCAGACTCGTGTCAACATTTGGCTTGACCCCTTCAAAGACCCCGCTGGAGACGGCTACCAAATTGTCCAGTCCCTCTATTCCATCGCAGATGGAGGCCTTGCTGGCACCGGAATTGATAAGGGAATGCCTACACTTATCCCTATTGTTGAGTCTGACTTTATTTTCTCAGCCATTGCCGAGGAGCTGGGACTCTTTGGCGGAGCAGCAATTATTACCCTGTTCCTGCTGCTTACCGTGCGCGGCCTCGCAACAGCTGCTCGCGCAAAGTCCGATTCGTCTGCTTTTGCAGCTGCTGGTCTTACCAGTGTTTTGGCGTTCCAAACCTTCCTCATTGTTGCAGGCGTTACTAAGCTCATGCCTCTAACCGGCGTTACCCTGCCCTTTATGAGTCAGGGCGGCAGCTCTCTTCTTTCCAGCTTTATCATTGTTGCCCTGCTGCTCAGAGCAGGTGACGAGGGAACTGGTCGCGAAACAGAGCTTGAGCCAAGCAAGAAAACGCTTGACTCCCAGAGGCTCGAAATTTCTTCTGGTGGAGCTCACGCCTCTTCCGTTTTGCATGGTAGCCACATCCGTGGAGGCTTTGGCCTGCAGTCTGAGGAATCCGGTGTTCTGGGGCGTGTTGCTCTCGGAAAACGTCTGACCAATTTGGTTACCGTATTTACCCTCTTCTTCACCGTTCTTCTCGGCAACTTGACCTTCTTGATGGTCATTGACGCACCTAGACTTCAGGCGCTTCCTACCAACAACCACACTATTGCTAAGAGCGCATATGTTCAGCGCGGCGCCATCATGACTTCTGACGGCGTCACCCTGGCAGAGAGCGTCAAGCAAGACGACGGCACCTACGTGCGCAACTATCCACACGACGGCATGGCTTCTCACACCGTTGGCTATATCTCTACCCAGTACGGAACTGCAGGTATCGAGTCCTCCATGAACGAGACGCTCACCGGACACGCAGATCATTCCGACTGGAGAAGCGCTCTGTACTCGATGGCAGGTGTTAATACCGCTGGTTCAAGCGTTGTTTTGACCATCAATTCCCAGATGCAGGCTGTAGCAGAAGCTGCACTCCAGGGATATTCCGGCTCCATTGTTGTTATGGATCCAGCCACCGGAGCCGTGCTTGCAAAGGCTTCAAGCCCTTCATACACCCACGCTGATCTGGGCACTGTTATCGAGTCCGGTACCGGCAGTCAACTGGTCGACAGAACTACCCAGGCGCTCTACTCCCCTGGTTCGTCGTTTAAGACCATTACGCTTTCTGCTGGAATTGACACACATACCACCACGCTGGACACCACCTATTCAGCTCCAGGAACTATGGAGCTTGGCGGTGGAACCATCCACAACTACGCCAATGAGGACATGGGCACTATTCCTCTGCGTGAGGCATTTGCTCGCTCTTCTAACACGGCGTTGGCGCAGCTTGGCGTAGCACTTGGCGCAGACAACCTGGTCAGCTATGCACGTGCCTTTGGTTATGGCACAGCGCTTGGCCAGGACTTCTCCACTACCCCATCATTGATGCCAAATCCTGCCGAGATGACCACCTGGGAGCTTGGCTGGGCATCCTGCGGTCTTCCTGTTGGAGAGCATGCAAGTCCTGCAGGTCCTCAGACCACCGTCATGCAAAACGCTGTTGTTGCGGCTGCAATTGCTAACGGTGGCGTGGTCATGAACCCTTACATCGTTGATCGCGTTCTCTCGCCAGAGGGAGCTGTTGTTTCTACAACGTCACCAAAATCACTTGGACAGGCAGTGTCTGCGGATACCGCCGCGCAGGTCCGAGAGGCAATGTTGGGGGTTGTTGAATCCGGCACCGGTATGGGAGCTCGCGTTCCGGGTGTCAAGATTGCAGGTAAAACAGGTACGGCAGACGTCGAGAACGGTAACTTTAACTCGTTCTTCATCGGCTTTGCGCCTTACGACCACCCAACCCTTGTTGTTTCTGTTGTCATCGAAGGCAACGGCGAGAACGTTTTAGGTTACGGTGCTCAAGTTGGCGGACGTGTTCTTGCGCAGTGCCTGAACATCCAGGCTTTGGGAGCTGCTTCGTAGCGCCTAAAACACCGCACGGTCTTCTCCCCAAGTAGTTGGGTGTGTTCTAAGATAGTAAGTGACGTGGCGAGAAAATCGCACGCTTGATAGGAGTTGAGTTATGCCAGGTAGAATGCTCGGTGGGCGTTACCAGGTTCAAGACAAAATTGGTACCGGTGGAATGGCCACCGTTTACCGCGGACAGGACCAGGTTCTTGGTCGTACTGTTGCCATCAAGATGATGCTGCCGCAGTACGCAAACGATCCTTCCTTTGCTGCCCGTTTCAAGCAGGAAGCTCAGGCTGCAGCAGCGCTCTCCAGTCCTTATATTGTCTCGGTCTATGACTGGGGTAAGGACGGCGAGTCCTACTACATTGTCATGGAGTATCTGCGCGGTACAGACCTTAAGAGCGGCATCCGCAAACATGGAGCCCTTGATTCCCGTAAGGTCGCTCAGATTGGCTCTCAGATTGCTCAGGCACTCTCTGTAGCACACCGTCACGACATCATTCACCGTGACATCAAACCACAGAACATCATGGTCCAGCCAGATGGCAACATCAAGGTCATGGACTTTGGCATTGCTCGTGCAAAGAACAGCAGTCTAACCACCGATAACTCTGTTCTTGGCACCGCTCACTACGTTTCTCCAGAGCAGAGTACGGGCAAGCCTTTGGGGCCAACCACCGATATCTATTCCCTGGGTATTGTCATGTACGAGGCTGCAACTGGTCGCGTTCCTTTTGCTGGTGACGACGCTATCAGCGTTGCTATGAAGCAGGTCAACGAGGCTCCTCAGCCACCATCGCTGATCAACCCCAACGTAGATCCTGCACTCGAGGCAATCATTCTTCGTTGCATGGAGAAAAATCCGGCTGACCGCTATCAGAGCGCTGACGAGCTTGCTCGTGCGCTGCGCGATTTTATTGCTGGCCGCGCCACCATTCCAAGCAACACCACCGTGAGCCCCCGCATTGTGACGCCACCTCAGCCAACTTCCAGGTTGGATCGTCGCGGCATCGACGGCTCCAACACCTACATTACGCGCGGCGGCGACACTGGTCGCTTGAACCGCGTCCATTCTCGTGAAGAGGCTGATGAGCTGGACAAGCGCGAGAATAAACGTCACAAGCGCAACGTTATTCTCGGCGTTTTAGGCGCTTTGGTTGTCCTGGCTCTTGCAGGCTTTGCTATTGCGCAGATGCTCGGCAACTCTTCCCAGCAGTATCTGGTTCCACAGTTTGTTGGTCAGACAAAAGACCAGGCAACTCAGGCGCTAAATGCATCTGGTAGCCACTTTAAGCTGGGAACTGTTACAGAAAGCTACAGCGATTCTGCTCCAGAAGGCCAGGTCATCGACCAGACACCAAGCGCTAACAGGCAGGCTCCTGAGGGAACCGCGGTTAACCTTGTCATTTCTAAGGGCGCTAAACCTGCTGCCGCAGTTAAAGTACCTGATCTTACCAACAAGAGTCCATCAGAGGCTGAGTCTGCTCTTGCTGCTGTTGGCCTCAAAGCAAGAAATGGTGACTCGGTTGAGTCGGACGACGTAACCGTTGGTTATGTTGCAACACAAGAACCAGCCGCAGGTAGCGACGCTAAGGCTGGTGACACTATCACCTATCACCTGTCTTCGGGCAAGGGTAAGGAAGATGTTCCAGACGTCACCGAAATGACTGCCGAGCGTGCGTCCGACGTCTTGAAAGATGCAGGTTTCAAGGTAGACACTCAGCAGCAGCCTTCGTCAAGCGTTCCTGAAGGTCGTGTCATCTCTCAGTCTCCGGCTAACGGCAAGGCAGATAAGGGATCTACGGTAACTATCATTGTTTCCTCTGGTGCTCAGAGCGGATCTGTTCCAAACGTTGTTGGCAAGGACTTTGAAACTGCCCAGTCCACGCTGGAGAACGCGGGCTTCCAGGTCAATACCGTCTGGGTATACGACGACAACGTCGCAACCGGTAACGTAGTTGGACAGACACCATCAAGCGCCGCACCTGGTGCTACGATCACCATCCGCGTCTCCAGCGGACCTCGTCCATCGGCGTAAGCTGCGCGTGCACGGCGCGCTGTCGCGAACAGCGCAGTGCGGCGAGCGTCGCAAAGCGCGCGATACGCGGCTCCAAGCAGCGCAATGAGCACAACCAGTACGTTCAAGCCCTGCAACCGCATTCGGTTGCAGGGCTTTTTGCTGTCACAGAAATAGTTTGATGCCGACACATGTCGTCGCCGGTTCCAGCGCTGCGAGCGCTTCGTTGCTGCGATTATAACGAATGTCTCCAGCAACAAAAACGTCTTCGAATAACTCAGACTTACTTGCATCATTTTTCAGAATACGGTCAATTGGGCTCATTTGATAATGGCCGAACACACCTATGTCAGATAATCTGTCAAAAAGACGTATACATGACGCCGAAAATAGGCTAGGCATGCAGAATATCTTCATTTGGTGTGTAATATGCCCGCAATTGTGCAGATTATCCGACTTAGGTGTGTTCCTTAGATACGGAATTTACCGATGGTTAAATTCCTTATATATGTCTATTCATTATTCAGCATATTAATTGAAGTTTATGCATAGAAATGTATACCGGGTATTGGTGCTCTCTAAATGTCAAACAATAAGCCCCAGTCGTCCGATTATCTTGACTAGAAACATGACAGTTCTTCAGCGAGGCGAGGCAAAGCTGCACCATTTTGTACGCCAAGCCTAAAAGCCGGCGCCCAACCGCATTACAGGAACGCAAAGAACCCTCGCACCTGAAAGATGCGAGGGTTCTTGCTTGAAACTCATTATCTACCTGCGGCGCCGCGTCCGCGGCGTTGCCGTGCTCGCAGAGTGCGTCTGACCTGCGGGTTAGCGCTCGCCGGCGGCGCGACGCTCGGCGTACTCGGCAGCAAGACGAGCCTGAATGTCGTGCGGGACCTGCTCGTATCCTGCCAGCTCAACGGTATACTCGCCTGTTCCGCGCGAGAGGGACCTCAGCCTTGTAGCGTAATCGGTAACCTCAGCGTATGGAATCGTTGCCTTAATGGTAGTTTCACCAGCGGAAACGCCGGTACCGGAAGACATTCCCTCAACGCGACCGCGGGAAGCGGAGACGTCACCCATGACGGAACCTGCATAGCTGTCTGGAACGGTGATCTCCAGGTGAGCCATAGGCTCCAGGAGAACGGGTTCTGCCTGGTCAACAGCCTTCTGGAAACCAATGCGAGCAGCGGTCTTGAAGGCCATCTCGTTGGAGTCAACGGGATGGTAAGAGCCCTCGTAGACAGCAACCTTAACGTCAATCATAGGATAACCAGCCAAAACGCCTTCGCGCATGGTCTCCTGGACGCCCTTATCAATGGCAGGGATAAAGCCGCGAGGAATGTGGCCGCCCACAATCTCGTCCACAAACTCGTAACCTGCGTCTGGGTTTGGCTCGATGCGCAGCCAGCAGTCGCCGTACTGGCCAGAGCCGCCGGTCTGCTTCTTGTGCCTACCCTGAGCACTTGCAACTCGACGGATTGTCTCGCGATATGGGATGCGAAGCGCAACCTTATGTGCGGAAACGCCGGCTCGCTGCTCAAGACGCTCGAGAAGAACGGCTACTTGTGCCTCGCCGATTGCAGAAACAATGGTCTGGCCGGTGTCCTCATCGCGCTCAACTTTGAGGGTTGGGTCGGCGTCGGCGGCCTTCTCCAGGAATGCGAACAGCTTGCCCTCGGTACCGCGCTCATCAGGCTCAATAGCCGTGCGGTACAGGGAGTTGGGGAACCTAAACGCGGCAGCCTCAACCTTACCAGTAACGGAGAGCGTGTCGCCCGTCATGGCCTCGAGCTTTGGAACTACCACGATGTCGCCAGCTGCGGCGGTACTGACATCGGCCGTTTCTTTGCCGCACATGCGATACAGGTGAGAAAGGCGCTCGGACTTGCGTGTGCGAGCGTTGATAAGCTCGGAACCTGCAGAAACAGTACCTGCCAGAACCTTCACAAACGTAAGCTTGCCGTTCTGTGGATCCTGCAGCGACTTGAAAGCAAACGCAACAGGGCGCTCGTCATCAGGGGAAATATCAAGCTGCTCACCGTTGACCAGCGGAATGCGGCCAAAGTCGGACATAGTTGGGAACCAACCATCAATGGCATCAAGCAGCGAAATAACGCCCTCTTCGCGGACGCAAGAGCCCGAGAAGACGGGAACAAAAATGCGCTCCATAAGAGCCTTGCCCAGCAGACCCTCAAGCTCTTCCTGCGTAATCTCTCCGCCCTCAAGGTAGCGCATCATCAGCTCATCGTCGGCCTCAACAACCAACTCAGTCAGAGCAGCACGAGCGGCCTGGGCCTCTGCCTGGAACTCGGCAGGAATGTCGGTGACCTCGGGCTTGCCGTCTACCAGCTTGCGAGCCTTCTGATGAACAACGTCAATGATGCCGGAGAAAGCCTCGCCGGAGCCCATTGGAATAGTTACCGCGCCAAGTGAGGAACCAAAACGGTCCTGGAGCATAGCCATTGCGGTCTCGTAGTCTGCATCAGGGCGATCCAGGCGGTTGATAAACAGTGCACGGCAGAGAGACAGATCCTCGGCTGCAAACCAAAGCCTGGTGGTGATAGTGCCAGGTCCACTAGCTGCATCAACAACAAACAGCGCAGTCTCAACAGCGCTCATTGCCGAATAGGCGTCGCCCACAAAGTCAGGATAGCACGGCGCATCAAGCACGTTAATGCGTGTATTTTCCCAGGTAATTGGTGCGATAGTAGTAGAGATAGAGAATCCGCGCTCTGACTCTTGTGAATCGTAATCAAGCGTGGGCTTTGTGCCTGCGTGGCCGCCTAAACGAGTGGTTGCACCCGTCAGATGCAGCATTGCCTCGGCAAGCATGGTTTTGCCCACGCCACCTTGGCCCACCAGGACCACGTTCTTTACCTTAGAAACATTTTTTTCGGCCATGATGCCTCCTCTGACTGCGGCAAGCAGCCGAGAAGGTCAGCCGATAGTTCGCGCCCGAGTCTAGCGCGATATGCTTCGGCCCTTCCTGCTACTTACCGAACAAGAAAACCTCTAGCCACCCTACCGTACCGCAAAGCACAAAAAGAGACACCCACCATTCGATAAACGACATGTGGTGGGTGCCTCGAAGTTTCTTCTCGACAGAAGATTTTGTGTTGTTACCGCAGGTAGGCGCCGCGAAATTCCGCGAAGCCAACCTTGCGCATCACAAAAGTTAGATTCTAACTCCTCGGTGAACGGTGTTGTTAAAGATCAGGTAGCCGATAATTGCGTTCACCAGTGACAGCGTGACAAAGATAATGTTTGGAAGCGTCTCGTTAACCACGCCTGTTGACGAGCTAAACGATTCGATAACTGGAGCAATCATCATCATGAACGTGCCGCCGATAACAAACATGGAGCCCAGCGTACCCACAAGAGAAGAAACGGTGACCGAAAGGCTTCTCTTGGTGATATCAACGACGGAAGTCCAATCAAAGTTTGGTCGGCGAATATCAATGGCCAGGCCCACGTTAGACACAAGGAACACAATGCAGAGTGGCAGAATGACGTTTCTCAGCGCCGTTTCAATGGTGATGTGACCAGGAATCAGGAAGAAAATCTGGGTTACAACGCTGAAAATGAGCACGTAAAGCATGTTCACGGCAATCTTTGCGCCAAAAATCTGCTTTGAAGAAACGGGCATAGTTGCCATCAGCCAGTTTGAGCGGCCTTCCAGCGAGTACGAAATGGCAGCGGAGTTGGCAGCGCAGAACATCGAGGTGCCAAACCAGGTGGTTACCATGCCAAAAATGGTTCTTGCCAAAGGTAGATAGCGCGGAACCTCGGACGCAGGAACAAAGTAGGCCACGATAGACGACGTGCTAAAGAACATGGAAATAAAGGCGAGAATAACCATCAGCAAGCAGCCAAAAAGCATGTTTATAAAGACTGCTGGATAACCCGTGATGGTCTGAATCTCTTTTCTGATCAGAGCAACAAATGGCGTCGCTGACTTGGTGGAAATCTGTTTGGTGGTGAACTTCTTCTGGACCTTATCCTCGCTTACCAGCGCATTAATGCGGTCGTTGAAGCGAGAAATGATTGCCACAATTGCCGCGGGCGCTCCAACAGAAACCAGGACAAACAGCAAGAAACTGACAAGGGAGCCGGAGTTAAAGAAATCCGCAATCCACAGTGATGGAAGATAAACTACGCCAACTGAACTTGCAACGCTAAAGACGGTGTTCCGGAAGTTATCCACCACACCTGGGACAAACTTGTCTGCATTGAAAGATACCGTAAAGATAAAGAACAGATACGCGACCATAAACAGAAGACCGAACGCTCCACCGATAACCACGCCGAGTGACTTGAAGTGCAGCTTTGCAGCAAGGGCAGCAACCACAAAAGCCAAGAGAATTGCAGCAGAAACCGCAAGGTTAGGCCCAAGAAGAAGCGCGAACAAGGCACCAATCAAGCGTGGAAGTGTAACCGCCTCAAAGGTGAAGTAAGCCAAAAAGACTGGCAGCATAATGGTGATGGACCAGATACCCTCGGCAGCATACAAAGCGGCGATGCGAGAATAAATAATGGTGCTCTTTTTGATTGGAAGCGACATGATAAAGTCGTAATCCTTGTACGCAAAAAGCACGCCATTGGCCTTTACAAACGTCAAAATAATACCAGGTAGAGCGCCAACAAGAATTCCTGCTAAAGGAAGCAGCCTTGTGAAGCCAGCAATGGCTAGAGTTGTCGCAATGCCGTAAATGTAAACCATCATGAAGATAGCGCCAACAACTGCAAAAACACCACCGACAATAGGCAGAGCGTTTGCGCCAACCTTTTTCTCAAAATTCTTTCGAGCACCTATAACCTGCGTAGTCCAAATCATGGTGATCTGAACCTTAAGCAGCATCCAGAACACTTTGAGATTGGAAGGCAGTTTGAGCTCAGAGCGATCGAGAACAGGAACTTGACCAGCACTTACTTGAGCTGGAATAAAGACATCTCCTGAGAGTTGCAGGTTCTGCTCAGGCACATCGGGGCGCTGAGGAGCCTGTGGAACATTGTTTGCCATGACTAGTTCTCCTTAGGGAAGGAAGGAGGAACTGGAGCGCCTGGAGGTACTGGTGCGCCGGGCACGGTTGGAGCCGCAGGTGCTGCTGGTGCTGCAGGTGCTGCAGGTGCTGCCGGTGCAGCGGGGGCCGCAGGAGCCGCTGGTGCCGCGGGTGTAGCGGGCGCTGCAGGTGTTGCCGGTGCAGCGGGTGCAGCGGGGGCTGCAGGTGTTGCCGGTGCAGCGGGTGCAGCGGGAGCCGCAGGTGCAGCGGCTACAGGTGCGCCAGGAATGACTGGCTGAACAGCGGCGCCGTCCTTTGTAGTAGCCATATCCTGAGCAATCTCGGCAGAAACACCAGGAGCGCCGGCCTCAAGGCCAAGGAAGACCTCCTCGAGCGAGGCATTACCGCGAATCTCGTCCGTTTTACCTGCAGCAAGAAGCTTGCCCTGACGAATAATTGCAATTTTATTGCAGAGTTTCTCGACAACCTCAAGAACATGTGACGAGAAGAACACGGCAGATCCGCGGTCAGCAAGCTCATGCAGCATTTTCTTTAGCTCGAAGCTTGCTGCTGGATCCAAGCCGACAAATGGCTCGTCCAAAATGATGAGCTTTGGCTCGTGGAGCAGGGCGGAAATCAGAACCAACTTCTGCTTCATACCGTGAGAGTAGCTGCCAATAGCATTTGCCAGGGAATCGGTGATGCCCAGGCGGTTGGCCAGCGTTGTAATGCGCTCGACGCGGTTCTCCGCAGGAACGCCAAAGATGTCACTGACGTAATTGAGGTACTTAATGCCGCTCATAAACTCGTAAATGTCTGGGTTATCTGGGACGTAAGCGATGACCTGCTTTGTTCCTACAGGGTCAACCAGCACGTTCTTGGAGTCCACAAAAATGACACCGCCCTCAAATGGCTGAGCACCAACGATGGACTTGATAAGCGTGGTTTTACCTGCGCCGTTGTGGCCGATAAAACCGTAGATGTCGCCAGGCATGACGTCGAGCGAAAGATCAGAAACGGCCACCTTAGAGCCGTACTTCTTGGTGAAGTGCTGAACGCTCAACACGGGAACAACCTCGCCAGGAGCCGCTTGAGCTGGGGCTGGGGCTGGGGCCGGTGCAGGAGAAGCTGCAGGCGTAGCGGCGGGAGCAGCGGGTGCGGGAGCCGAAGGAGCAGCAGGAGCTGCGGGTGCGGCAGGAGGTACGGGAGCGTTAGGAACGGGTGGCTGTGGGATGTTATCGGCCATGTTAGTTTCCTTCTTCCAATTTATCTATCTTGTTCACACGAGTGTCGTGAACTTTTGGAGAGCGCTTTGCCCTTCTCAGAGCATCGCGCAAAATCCATTCTACCTGAGCGTTAGTTGAACGCATGTCGTCTTGCGCCCAGCGTTCAACCGCCTCCCAGACTTCTGGAGCTACACGAAGTGGATATTGTTTGCGAGGTGCCATGGGTTTCTCGCCATGCTTTACTGCTGCAAGGAACCGGTGTTAAGCACAGGCTGAGCCTCGGACTCGCCGCAGAGAACAACCATAAGGTTGGAGGCCATGACGGCCTTGCGGTCCTCGTCAAACTCCACAACGCCGTTTTCGGAGAGCTGGGTGAGCGCCATATCAACCATAGAAACAGCTCCCTCGACGATCTTTTTACGTGCAGCGATGATTGCCTCTGCCTGCTGGCGGCGGAGCATTGCCTGCGCAATCTCGGGAGCGTAGGACAGGTGCGTGAGGCGAGCGTCATCAACGGTGATACCAGCGACGGAAAGGTTGCGGCTCAGCTCAGACTGAAGCGCCTCGGAGACTTCCTCGATGTTGGAGCGCAGAGTAATTGCGGTGTTGGACTCGGACTCGTCCTCCATGTGGTCGTAGCTGTAGATGCTCGCGACGTGCCTGAGCGCGGTCTCTGCCTGCATAGCAACGTAGCTGTCGTAGTCGTCGACGTCAAAGAGGGCCTTTGCGGTATCGCTCACGCGCCAAACAACAACCTCGGCGATCTCGATTGGGTTACCCATGCGGTCGTTGACCTTGAGGACGTCGCCGTTCAGCGTGCGAGCACGAGTGGAAATGATGGAGGTGTGCACGTTTACACTGGGAGTAACGCCTGCAGCGAGAGAAGAAAGGTCACCCATGTTTGTAGAAAGAGTCTTGGCGTAGTAGGGATTTGCCCAGCGAAGACCCTCGTCCTTAACGGTGCCGATATACTTACCAAACAGCACACACACCTTTGCCTGACCAGGCTGAAGGCTGAATAGTCCGCTCGAAACAAACAGGCCTGCAAAGAAGAATACCAGCGCGCCAATAATGCTTGGGAATGATGGATCCAGGCGAGGATTTCTGTCTGCAGCGATAGCGCTGAGTACAAAATTAGCCAAAAACAGGGCTGCAACTGCAAAAAGAACAATGGTAATCAGCAGGAACAGCCAACCACTCTTGGACTTAATGATTTTCTCGGTGCTCATAAGATCTCCTTTGTGACAATGAGCTTTATGTTGGCATCATTGTGATATCACTTTGATTACAAGTCAAGAGAAATTTTTATTTAAATGTTGTTTAAAAATCGCAGGTGAGACGGTGGTTTTGTTGATCTCGGCGCGCGGCATGAGACGAGCGCTTGGTCGCGCAAGGTGCATGTGGCACATGGCGAGAAGTCGCTGCACGCAACGAGAAGGTCGTCTCTTCGAAACAATCACCGACCTGCAAGGCTTGGACTAAGCGCGCCTGATTTCTGCAAAGATTCTGTAACTTTTGCCTGATAACACCAAAGAATCTGTGGATTTGCCTGATTTCTGCAAAGAATCTGTATCCAAAACACAGATTCTTTGCACTTTTTAGGCGGACCTTTCGTGACGTGACTTTTGAATCCGAGGTTAGTTTCATGAGCATTCTCATGGAGCCTGATTTTCTCGCCATGTCTGAACGATTTGCCGGAAAAGTACACCTTGTCTGAGCGATTTGCCGGTTTTTCTCGCCAAGTCTGAGCTGTTTTACTCAGACATGATGCGGTTTTCAGGCTCGCAATCAGAACCAATCAAAAAATGGAGAGAGGCAGCTTGATTGCATAAAAACACACCTCGGGAGAAGCCCCCAAGGTGTGTTTGGTGTGCACTATTACCTACTCGCAGGCTATGCTCGCAGGCGCAGTTCGCGCCCGTCGCGGCCCGCAGCCACGGCCGGCACGGCGTGCGTCACGCTAGTCGATACGAGCGTCTACCTCAAGCCAATCGAGTTGCTCGATGTTGCCCTTGACATGCTCGCAAGACTTGCGCCATGCCTCAATCTCGGAGTCGGAGAGCTCGGGCACAAAGACCTTCTCGACACCATTGGCGCCGATAACTGCAGGAAGTGAAGAGTAGAAGCCGGAAACACCATACACGTCGTTGAGCAGCGTGGATACTGGCGTGATCAGCTTGGTGTCGTGGACAATGGCCTTGATGACCTCGACAGCTCCGTTTGCAATCGAGTACTCGGTGCACTGCTTACCGCTGTAGGTAACGTATCCGCCCATGCGACCAGCCTGCTCAAGCTCTGGGAGGTCAAAGGTCTTGCCTGTCTGAGCTGCAACTTCGTCGAGGGTGAGGCAGCCAATGGAAACGTGCGACCAGCAAGCGAACATACCGTTGCCGTGCTCGCCAAGCATCCAAGCGTTGATGCAAGATGCTGGATAGCCGGTAGCGCCGGAAAGCGCATGGCGAAGTCGAGCGGAATCCAACGTGGTACCGGAGCCGATAACCTTATTTGGATCAGCGCCGGTCAGATACTGGAGCTCAGTGGTAACAACGTCGCAGGGGTTTGCGATGTTAACCCAAACGCCATCAAAGCCAGCGTCTGCAATGCGCTTGGCGAACTTCTTGGCCTCGTCAGTGGTAACAAAGAGCTCGCCATCGCGGTTGCCCGCAGCAGCAGCTACGTGACCTGCGGCGTTAACGATAATGTCGCACCCAGCAAGCTCCTCATAGCGGTCATCAAGCTCAAAAACGCGAGCAGGGTGTGGATAAAATGGCATTGCGTCCAGCAGGTCGTTTACCTGAGCCTTGCAGAGGACCTCATTTGTGTCGCTAATGTAGAGCTCAGTTGCAAGTCCCTGGTAAAGTAGGGCGTTTGCAACATGTGCGCCAACATGATTAGCGCCGATAATACCAATTTTGCTGATGAGAGCCATAGTCCACCTCTTTTGTCTCGCCAAAATACTGTGCCTGTTAGCTTAACGGTTTTCTAGGCAAACAGGAAACGATACAAAAAATGAAACATATTAGACACAACAATCCCCTCAACGTGCCATTTAAGCCCGTAAACGGTATAGTAGTAACCCAAGATTTGGAGAGGAACTATGGGATACAAGACACCAACATGCTCTATTGCGCGTAGCTGCGGAGGCTGTGAATGGCTTTCGGTCCCCTATCCTATCCAACTTAGACGCAAGCAAACGCAGGTAGAGGAACTTCTCGCCCCGCTGGCAAGCATCAATAACGTAACTATCGAGCCCATCCGCGGAATGGACGAACCTCTGGCTTATCGTCACAAGGCAGCGACGCCGTTTGCACCGGGTAAGGGCCGCACGGTTCGCTCTGGTTTTTACGCAAGCGGAACGCACAAGATTATTGCCTCAAAGGAATGCCTGGTAGAAGACGGTCGAGCTCGCGCCATCCTCAACGACGTGGCGTATCTTGCTGGCCAGTTCAACATTCACGCCTATCAGGAAGATCGCGGCAAGGGAGCGCTGCGCCACGGCGTAGTTCGCTGCGGATATGCCACCAACGACGTCATGCTGGTACTAGTGGTCAACGGCCAGCATCTGCCTCATGAGCAGGAGTTTATTGCTGCGCTTCGCAAGGCGCACCCCGAGCTGACCAGCATCTTCTTGAACGTCAACCAGAAGCGCACCAACGCAATCTTAGGGCGAGAAACCCGTCTGCTTTGGGGTTCAACATCCATGAGCGACAAACTTTTGGGCTGCACGTTTGAGATTGGCCCAACCAGTTTCTACCAGACAAACCCCCAGCAAACTGAGGTGCTCTATCAGCTGGCCATCGATGGTGCACTTGCTGGCTCCGAGTCCGCTGGCTCCGAGTCCGCTGATGCCGAGCAGGCCAGCGCTTCCACTCAGGCAGCCACTTCCGCGCAAACCGGCAACCTGCGAGTTCTTGATGCTTACTGCGGCACGGGAACCATTGGACTTTGCTTGGCGCACGCCGCTGAAGCTCAAGGCATCAACCTCTTGCTCACTGGTGTTGACCAGGTTGAGAACAACATTCAGATGGCTCGCAGAAACGCTCGAAACAATAAACTTGAAGCTGAGTTTATCTGCGACGACGCTACTCGCTACATGCAAGCCCTGGCAAAAGACGGTCAGAGCTTTGATGTCATTATTCTTGATCCGCCTCGCGCGGGTTCAACGCCCGCCTTCCTTAAGGCAACAGCTCAGCTAGCCCAGAAGAAAATCGTGTACGTGAGCTGCAACGTTGTGACGCAAGCTAGGGACCTCAAAGTTCTTCTCGACAGCGGGTTTGCCATTGAGCGCGTGACACCCGTGGACATGTTCCCTCATACCAAGCATGTTGAGTGTGTTGTAGTGCTTTCTCGGGTTTAGATTAAAGTCGCAAATTGAATTGAGCAGCTATGAAAACGGTAGAATTTGGAAAACAACATAACGACGTAATCATGCTGCTTCACGGCGGCGGTTTATCTTGGTGGAATTATAAAGCCGAGGGTGAACTGCTGAAGGATCAATATCACGTTGTGCTGCCAATTCTTGACGGACATGCAGGAAGTGACAATGATTTTATAAGTATTGAGAAAAACGCAAGTCGGCTCATTTCTTTTATCGATAAAGAATTTGGAGGCTCAGTTCTCCTTATTGGAGGGCTGTCCCTTGGCGCACAGATTTTAGTAGAAATGCTGACGCAACGAAAATCAATTTGTCAAAACGCTGTCATTGAAAGCGCATCTGTCATCCCGTCCAAGCTGACAAATGCCTTGATTAAACCAATGTTCTCTCTTAGTTATGGCTTAGTGAAAAAGAAGTACTTTGCTCAAATGCAATTTGACTATCTTCATATTCGTAAAGATTTATTTGAAGACTATTATCGGGACACGACACAAATCTCAAAAGAGAACATGATCGCATTCTTGGAAGCAAATACATCCTATGAGATAAAACCCGGCCTTCAAGATGTCCACGCCAAAGTCCATATACTCGTCGGAGGAAAAGAACAGAAAAAGATGATCTGTTCAGCAGAACAATTACATAAGTCACTGCCTGATAGCGTTCTTGAAATAAAGAAAGACTTATATCATGGCGAGTATTCCATCAATTGCCCAGAGGAGTATACAAAAGAACTCCTAGACATGATTAATGCTTAAAAGCGTCTTTCGCGTTTATCGACCATTCCTATCTCCAAAACCCAGGAGCTCTCCGTGATTATAAAAAACGAAATACCTCTTTTAGAATATGACGATACCTCTCCAGAGGTTATTCCAGCAGATCACGAATGGACCGCAGGTCAGCTACCAGAAAAGTGCCTCTTTGCATTTCTTGGAGACGTTGTCCATGATTACGCCAACCAGCACGGAGCGGAAGTCGTAGAAACAATTGTGACCATTTCTCGAGACATTAAAGTCTACGTTTTGGATTCATATGGCGAGAAAATCTGTTTAATTCAATCCCCTACTGGGTCTGCTTCATCCACACAGGTAATGGACATACTGGTTACCTGTGGGTGCAAGAAAGTAATTGCAGTTGGTTCATGCGGCGTTCTAAAAGAGATACAAGAAAATGCCTTTCTCGTCCCAACTAAAGCTCTTAGGGCAGAAGGGACGTCCTATCACTATCTTCCGGCATCAAGATACATAGAGCTTGATAAAGAGCCAATTTCTATCATAGAAGAGACCTTCAAAAAAGACGGGCTCCCTTTTGAGACGTGCACCACCTGGTCTACTGACGGTTTCTTCCGTGAGACAAAGGATATGGTTGAGTATCGCCTGCAGGAAGGATGCTCAGTTGTAGAAATGGAATGCTCGGCACTAGCCGCTTGCTGCAGAAAACGAGGCGCGCAGTTTGGACAGTTCCTTTTTACAGCAGACTCTTTAGCAAACGTTCACGAATATGACGAGAGGGACTTTGGTAAAGACTCCCATGAAAAGGCACTGCTTCTTGGTCTGGAAATACTAAAAAACTTTACCTAAACCATTGCTGGGCATCCGCGCTTACAGCGTTTCATAAAATTTAAGCGTACAATTGTTAGTACGTTCTTCTTGCTTTTCATCAGGGCATTTCTACAAACAGTGAGGCTCGTATGAAAGTTCAGCAGCTCATTAAAGAAACGTGCGCAATAGTCTCTGAGGACCTCGGCACAGCAAAAGCAGATCAGATTGCACAGGCAGCTCAAACGCGATTCGAGGCGCTCTGTACAGAAAATGCATCCGATTCCAAAGAACTCCGTGCTCACTCTTTCAAACGCATTTACCCTGGTATTGCAGTATATGAAGCTCTACGCGCAGAGGGCATCCCACAAGAAAAGGCCGTCTGGTATATTCGCGAATATTTCCAGTGATTTGCTGCCAAACGAGTACCACTCTTCCAATGGGCCATCAAAACGTTTGGTCTTGCACGCAAGTTTCCTCGCCTCTTTAAATCAGGTATCGAGAAAAGCTGCACATCAAGTGCTGGATTTGCCTTTGAATATCCAGAAAGTCACGGTAACGAAGCTCGCCTCACCATTGTGAGCTGCCCCTACTATGAGATAACCAAAAAATATGGCTGCCCCGAAATAACCGCTGCATACTGTGATAGTGACGATGCAGGATACGGTAATCTGCATCCTCAACTTATCTGGGGCCGTACAAAAACCATAGGCCATGGTGGCGATTGTTGTGATTTTCTCTTAGAATATAAAGAGAACTAATCGCAGGTAGACGCTGTTTGCCTGCACCGTCGCTAAAATTTTGTCATCTTCATGACGCGCTTTGAGCACGTTTACTAGGAGTTTTTTATGCAAGAAAATCGCATGTTTTCCGACGTCAAGCTAGCAAAGAGACTAACTCCAGCTTGGCTTAGTCCCTTTTTAGCCGTGTTCTTGTTGGTCATTGGGCAAATTATCGGCGCTATTGTAATGTCCATCTCTGCAGCTCTTATTATTGCACCTTACTACATGACGCACCCAGATCTTCCAGATCGCCTTTCCGATTCCCTCAATCTGAGAGAGATTTTTGGAGACTACTATCTTCTGGTAACGCTTCTTTCCTTTGTCTTTATTGCAGGTCTCTTTTTCCTGTGGGTAAAACTCTTTGAAAAACGTCCGATTGTTACCCTAGGATTTTACAAAGACAACTGGAAGAAAGAGCTGTTCAAAGGCTTTGGTCTAGGAATTCTTCTCTTCTCTGTTGTGATGTTGATCCTCATTTTGACCGGATCTTATCAATTAGTTGGCACTACTTTTACGCCTTATGCATTCGGCTTTGTTCTTCTCACTATTCCGTTTTGGCTGATTCAGGGCGGAACAGAAGAACTTATCACGAGGGGCTGGCTTCTTCCTGTCATGGCAGAGAAGTCCAATAAAATTATTGCAATCGTGGTTTCGAGCAGTCTATTTGGTCTTCTCCATATGTTTAACAGCGGCTTTACCATGCAGTCTCTGATTGACCTGATTCTTTTTGGCATCTTAGAGACGTTCTATATCATCAAAACTGACAATCTCTGGGGAGCTGCTGGCATTCACGGAGCCTGGAACTTTGCTCAAGGCAATATCTTTGGCGTTCTGGTAAGCGGTAGCACTACAGGCAGTTCTTTGCTGCAGTTTGCTCCTGGCAGTGGCCCGGATTGGCTTACCGGCGGTAGCTTTGGCGCAGAAGGTTCCATCATTTGCACGCTTGTTATGCTGGCAAGCATCCTGATTCTTGCCTATCGTCTCAGGAAATCCGGCAAGCTCTTTGTAAAGAAATCTGCCGAGAAACCCGCTGAGCCCGCAGGTTCAGATTTATAAATTTCATACTACGCTGAATTTCACAGAAAGTTTGACCTTCTCGTCCACTTCTCCTGCACAATATGGAGAAGTGGATTGTGTATATACGGTCGATTTGCAGCTTGAACAGCAAATCCTTCTCGCCATTTATTATGATTTACCTATTTTGTTGCTGTTTGAGGAGAAATAATGCGCGCTAAGAAAGTTTTGAGCATTTTA
>CALHQT010000069.1:0-13815 GCA_938038135.1 uncultured Atopobium sp. | reverse complement strand
TCGCCAAGTCTGAGCTGTTTTACTCAGACATGATGCGGTTTTCAGGCTAGCCAGACTTGATGGACAGTGCATTTGCACCAAGCTAGCTCCTACAGAAGGGAAGTGCTCCTACATGCTGCATCGACCAGTTTGTGGAGAAAAATTTCTCGAAAATTGAGACTAGACCAAAGCCAGAAAAGTCTATAGAATATCCTCTGCACTTGATGCCGCTATAGCTCAGCTGGTAGAGCAACTGACTTGTAATCAGTAGGTCCCGGGTTCGAAGCCTGGTGGCGGCACCACTTGAATTTTCAGCCAGGCATTGCCTGGCTTTTTTCGTGCAAATTTTGGGGCATTCGCGACGTATCGCGTATGGCTCCTATAGACAACCGCTAAAGCCCGTGTCCATTTGGCGAGAAAATCGCTTGAAGCCACAGCGAGAAAACCGCTTGTAACTGTGGAAAATATTTGATAAGATACGCCCGGTTGGGTGGATTACGTTGACAAGATTTTTATTCAATCGTAATATTTTCCCGCTTACGAGGTAATTGGAAGTTCAACTAGACTTCCTGCGTACGTTAAACCGCAAGGTAAACAGCGTACACAATTGCTTCTAGAGTGCTTGAAAACGGCATTCGGGGATATGGCACAGCGGCAACTGCGGCGGACTGTAAATCCGCTCCCTCTGGGTTCCTTGGTTCGAGTCCAAGTATCCCCACCACGCCCGTGTAGCTCAGTAGGTAGAGCACTTCGTTGGTAACGAAGAGGTCACCGGTTCAAATCCGGTCGCGGGCTCCATTTTTCAAGCGGCATTTATGCCGGCGTAGCTCAGCTGGTTAGAGCACACGGCTCATACCCGTGACGTCACTGGTTCGAATCCAGTCGCCGGTACCAGACTCTTTACGGCGTACATGTCCTAGACATTTGCGCCGTTGAGTATAAACAGACGTTTTTTCACCACGGTCTAGCCCGAGGGTTAGTTCCAGAAGGAGGATTGGCAATGGCCAAGGAAAAGTTTGACCGCACAAAGCCACACGTAAACATCGGTACCATTGGTCACGTCGACCACGGTAAGACTACCCTTACCGCAGCAATCACCAAGGTTCTCTCTGAGACCGAGGGCTGCAAGGCAGACTATACCGCCTTCGAGAACATCGATAAGGCTCCAGAGGAGCGTCAGCGTGGTATTACCATTTCCGTTGCTCACGTTGAGTACGAGACTTGGGAGCGCCATTACGCTCACGTCGACTGCCCTGGCCACGCAGACTACATCAAGAACATGATTTCTGGTGCAGCTCAGATGGACGGCGCAATCCTCGTTATTGCTGCAACCGATGGTCCTATGGCTCAGACTCGTGAGCACATCCTTCTTGCACGTCAGGTCGGCGTTCCTTACATCGTCGTCTTCCTGAACAAGTGCGACATGGTCGACGATGACGAGCTCATCGACCTCGTCGAGATGGAGACCCGTGACCTTCTCTCCGAGTACGACTTCCCAGGCGATGACCTTCCAATCATCCGTGGTTCCGCTCTCGGCGCTCTTAACGGCGAGGAGAAGTGGGTTGAGTCCATCCGTGAGCTCATGCACACTGTTGACTCCTACATCCCAACACCAGCTCGTGACAACGAGAAGCCATTCCTGATGGCAATCGAGGACGTCATGACCATTTCTGGTCGTGGTACCGTTGCTACCGGCCGTGTTGAGCGTGGTGAGCTCAAGCTCAACGATCCAGTCGAGATCGTTGGTATTAAGCCAACTCAGAACTCTGTTGCTACCGGCATTGAGATGTTCCGTAAGACCATGGACTTCTGCGAGGCTGGCGACAACGTTGGTATTCTTCTTCGTGGTGTTAAGCGCGAGGACATCGAGCGCGGTCAGGTTCTCTGCAAGCCTGGTACCGTTACTCCACACAAGAAGTTCACCGGTGAGGTTTACGTTCTTACTAAGGAAGAGGGCGGCCGTCACACCCCATTCTTCTCTGGTTACCGTCCACAGTTCTACTTCCGTACAACTGACGTAACCGGCGACATCTACGAGCTCACCGATGCAAACGGTGGCAAGGTAGAGATGGCTATGCCTGGTGACCACATCACCGTTGGCTGCGAGCTCATTCACCCAATCGCTCTTGAGCAGGGTCTGAAGTTCGCTATCCGCGAGGGTGGCCACACCGTCGGCGATGGCCGTGTTTCCACCGTCATCGAGTAACTTCTTTTAAAGTTGCTAACTTGCCCGGCGTGCTCTTTTGCGCGCCGGGTTTTTTGTCGAGAAAAAATATGTGAACGCCTAGAGTAATTAGAGAAAAGTATTGACATCTCTGGGTAGTGGGTGCTAACCTAAGCAACCGCGTCACATTTCGAGAATACATCTCGTGACCGTGTTCAGGAGGATCAATGCGTACACTCGTTACTCTCGCCTGCACTGAGTGCAAGCGTCGTAATTACACTACGGACAAGAACAAGTCCAACAACCCAGATCGTATGGAGTTGAAGAAGTACTGCCCATGGTGCCACAAGCACACGGTACATCGCGAGACCCGCTAGGCTAGGTGGGTTCGTTCTAGGCCAGTAGCTCCAATGGTAGAGCGGCGGTCTCCAAAACCGTTTGTTGAGGGTTCGAGTCCTTCCTGGCCTGCCAGATAACTTCACCGGCCTTCCCATAAGGGTTGGCCGGTTTGTATGTAGGTATAACATCCAAGGGAGCGTAGGATGGCAAATAAGGAGCGCAATAAGAGGAGCGCACGTAAGGCTCGCGCAGAAGAGCGCGCCCAGCGTGAGGCCCTTCAGGCTGAAGCTACTCCTGAAGCTTCTGCTAAGGCCACTAAGGCTGAGGCAAAGAAGCAGGAGAAGTCCATTCAGCGTAACGCTAACCCTGGCTTCTTTGGCCGCCTGGGTGCTTATTTTGCAGGCGTTCGTACAGAAATGCACCGCGTTGTGTGGCCTTCAAGCTCTGAGCTTGCTGGTTTCTCTGTAGCCGTAATTGCAACAATCATTTTCTTTGGCTTGGTAACTTGGCTGGTTGATACTGGCATTGTTGCTGGTCTCGTCGCCTTTACTGGACTGAGGGGATAATCAATGGCTAAGCGCTGGTATGTAGTTCACACCTATTCAGGTTATGAGAACAAGGTAAAGACAGACCTTGAGCACCGTATTGAGACCTATGGCCTTGAGCGTGCTGTTGTTGATATTCAGATTCCTACTGAGGAAGTTACTGAGGTCAAGGACGGCGGCAAGCGCGAGACCAAAGAGTCCAAGGTTTTCCCAGGTTACGTTCTTGTTCGCATGGAGCTGGATGACAATACTTGGGCTGTTGTTCGCAACACCCCAGGCGTAACTGGTTTTGTTGGCATTGACGGCAAGCCAGTTCCTCTGCGTCGCGATGAGTTCGATAAGATCATGCGTCGTGGCGGCATGAAGACGGGTAGCCCTGTACCTAAGCGTACAGCAACCAATATTGAGGTCGGTCAGGCAATTCACGTTCTTTCTGGTCCTCTCGCTGACTTCGACGGAACTGTTTCTGAGGTCAACGCAGAGTCCGGCAAGATCAAGGTAATGCTCACCATCTTTGGTCGCGAGACTCCGGTTGAGCTCACCATGGATCAGATTTCCCTGATAGACTAGTAACTAACGGCTTATCCCGCACTTCTCGTCCCTTGTGGATTGCTTCTCGGGAGTGCGCGAGAATAGACTCAAACGTATTCAAACAGGAGGCTTAACATGCCCGCAAAGAAGGTTGTTAACTTTATTAAGCTGCAGATTCCTGCAGGCCAGGCAAACCCAGCTCCTCCAGTAGGACCAGCTCTGGGTGCTGCACAGGTCAACATTATGCAGTTCTGCCAGGCATTCAACGCTGCAACTCAGGACAAGGCTGGCGATATCATCCCAGTCGAGATTTCTGTTTACGAGGATCGTTCCTTTGACTTCGTAACCAAGACTCCTCCAGCAGCTCAGCTCATCAAGAAGGAGCTTCACCTCAAGGGTGGTTCCGGTGTTCCTCAGCGCGATAAGGTTGGCCAGCTCTCCCAGGAGCAGCTCACCAAGATTGCTGAGATCAAGATGCCAGACCTCAACGCAAACGACATTGAGGCTGCAAAGAAGATCGTCGCTGGTACCGCTCGTTCCATGGGTGTAACCATCGCCGAGTAGTGTTTACTCCCGTCAGCCATTTTGCGTGGCTGACGGTTGTTTTTGTCAGAGCATCCGACGTTAGTGCACGTAGTTGGGTTTCTCGCCAAGAGGGCGTAACTATGGACGGAAGATGCAGGAGTGGGAGGGCAGACGCCCGCTAACCACAGGAGGTACATAATGCCTAAGCACGGAAAGAACTACAAGAATGCAGTTGCCAAGGTAGACGGTGCAAACCTCTACAGCCCAAAAGAGGCAGTAACCCTGTCTAAGGAGCTTGCAACTGCTAAGTTTGACGAGACCATTGAGGTAGCAATTCGCCTTGGTGTCGATACTCGTAAGGCTGACCAGAACGTTCGCGGTTCTATCTCTCTGCCTCACGGCACTGGTAAGACCGTTCGCGTTGCAGTCTTCGCAGAGGGCGAGAAGGCCCGCGAGGCTGAGGCAGCTGGCGCTGACATCGTCGGTGGCGACGAGCTCATCGCAGAGGTCGAGAAGGGCATGCTTGACTTTGACGCAGCAATCGCAACCCCTCAGATGATGGGTAAGGTTGGCCGTCTTGGTCGTGTTCTTGGTCCTCGTGGCCTTATGCCTAACCCTAAGCTCGGCACCGTTACCATGGATGTTGCAAAGATGGTTAACGAGCTCAAGGCTGGTCGTGTTGAGTATCGTGCAGACCGTTTTGGTATCTGCCACGTTGCAATCGGCAAGGCTTCTTTTGAGGTCCAGCAGCTTGTTGAGAACTACGGCGCACTTCTCTCTGAGATTATTCGCGTCAAGCCATCCAGCGCTAAGGGTAAGTACGTCAAGACCGTTGCTATTTCCTCTACTATGGGCCCTGGCATCAAGGTTGATCCAACCAAGGTTCGTAACCTTATGGAGGACTAAGCTAAACGCTTAGAAGTACCTAGCATGTTTAATCCGGTATCTGCTTGCAGGTACCGGATTTTTCTTGAAGCGTGCATGCGGCATGAAGTGCCTGGTCGGCATAGGCGGTCTGCAACTAAGGTGCAATGGTGCCGCGTTTGAGTTGGAGTCGTAGCTCGACCGTCTTTCTCGTCAAATTTTTGTGAAGAGAAAGAAATTGTGTGCTCAACCTTGACTTGGATAGTTTTTTGCTGCACAATATCCAACGCAAGACAGACGTCTTGTAGTTGCACGTTCGCTGCCAAAGACAGCCGGCGCCTTGAATCCAAGGCTTAATGGGAATTCCCGCCTGCCGAGGTGGTCTTGAGATTAGTACATCCAGACCCCGCTTTGGTTGCCAAAGTGGGGTCTTTTCATGTGAGGGCCGCACCTGTTGGCGCTCGTGCCTGAGACATGATAAAGGAGGTGTACTACATGCCAGCTCAGTCTAAACTTGATTTGCTCGAGAAGGTTTCCGCTTCTCTCGACAACTCCAAGGGCCTGTTTGTTATCGACTATCGTGGTCTCTCCGTAAAGGAGACTCAGGAGCTTCGCCGCGCACTTACCGCAGCAGGCGCTCACATGAAGGTCTATAAGAACAACATCGTCAAGATTGCTCTTAAGAACGCTGGTATGCCAGAGATTGACGAGATGCTCGCCGGTACCTGCGCATACGTTTTCTATGAGAATGATCCTGTCGAGGCCGCTAAGGTCATCAAGGATCAGGCCAAGAAGCTCAAGAAACTTGAGTTCATTGGTGGTATCGCTGATGGTCAGGCACTTACTGCTGACGAGGCAAAGGCTTACGCAGATCTTCCTTCTCGCGAGGAGCTCATTGCAAAGCTTGTCTTCGTTGTTGCAAGCCCACTTACCGGTATTGCACAGGTTTGCGCTGGTCCAGCTCGTGGACTCGCAACCGCTCTTTCTGCAGTCGCAGATCAGAAGAACGCTGCATAAGCAACGTTTTGTTGTACCCGCGCATTGGCGCAAACCGCGTGAGAGTGTAGACGCACTTAAACGCACACATACAAGCCGGGCTTTTGCCCAGATGCAGTAAAAAGGCTGCATCGTTTAAAAAGGAGAATTGACATGGCTGTCACTAAAGATGAGATCATTGAGGCCCTTAAAGAGATGCCAGCACTCGAGCTTTCTGAGCTCGTTCACGAGCTTGAGGACGTCTTCGGCGTTTCCGCTGCTGCTCCTGTAGCTGTCGCTGCTGCTCCTGCAGCTGGTGGCGCTGCTGAGGAGGCAGAGGAGAAGACCAACTTTGACGTTGTTCTCGAGGGCTTCGGCGACAACAAGATCGGCGTCATCAAGGTTGTCCGCGCTCTTACCAACCTTGGCCTCAAGGAGGCAAAGGAGGTCGTCGAGGGTGCTCCTAAGGCTGTCCTCGAGGGCGCTAAGAAGGAGGACGCTGAGGCTGCTAAGGCTCAGCTCGAGGAGGCTGGCGCTACCGTCACCCTTAAGTAAGTCCATCCTACATTGCTTACTGGAGAGGTCAGACTTCGGTCTGGCCTCTTTTTTGTTTGCCTGGCGAGAAACCCGGTGTGCTTGGAGTGCATGGAGCTTGGATGCGTTTGCTGCAGCCTGAAAAGTGCATCAAGTCTGAGCGCTTTAGCTGCAGCCTGAAAAGTGCATCAAGTCTGAGTGATTTGCCGGATTTTCTCGCCATGTCTGAGCGATTTGCCTGTTTTTCTCGCCTTATCTGAGTACTTTTGCTCAGACTTGGTGTACATTTCAGGCTCATAAATCCTGCGTGATTGCTCTAGCCTCCTGCGTGACATGCTCTAGTTTTTCTCGCGCCTGATTTCCTCAAAGAATCTGTAACTTTTGCCTAAAAATGCAAAAGAATCTGTGGATTTGCCTGATTTTGCAAAAGAATCGGTGGCTCAAATACAGATTCTTTGCACTTTTCAGGCGCGCATGCTGTTATGGCGCACCTGGCGAGAAACCCGGTGCACTCGCAGCTCCCCGCGTGCTCGCATCCCGCACGCTAGCGCAGGCGCGTGAGCTGCACTTTCTCGATAAGCGAATCCACGACCGAGCGCTCCGCCGCCTGAGTTCCGCTCTCCATGACGTTTGCGGCGCCCGTGGCCATGGCCAGTCGCAGCGCGTCTTCTGTCGAGAGACCCTGTGCATCTGCAAAGGCCAGTGCTGCCACAACGGAGTCACCGGCACCGACAGTGCTTCCTACCTGGACTTTTACTGGACCTGCATACCAAACCTCATCGGCCGTAGCGTAGACGGCGCCGTTACCGCCCATGGAAACGCAGACCGTGTCGATGCCACCAGCAACAATCTCGGATGCGGCTTCGGCAATCGCGTCCACGTTGGTAAGCTCGCGGCCAAGCATGGCGGAGAGCTCGTGGTCGTTTGGCTTGGTGAAGTACGGCTTCTGCTCAAGGCCAGCTGAGAGAGCTGCGCCGTCAGCGTCCAGGTAAACCTTCAGCCAAGCGTCGCGCAAAGCACGAGTCCAGCGGCCATACGTATCAGCAGCAGCTCCGCGGGGGAGGCTGCCGGAAAGAACCACAATGTCGCCAGCGGAAGTCTTGGCAATCACGTCAGCAAGTGCCTGGTCAAGTACGGTGTCGGTGACCTCGGGACCAGGTTCGTTGATATCGGTGTTGGTGCCGCCCTCAGTGTCAACAACCTTCAGGTTGGTGCGCGTCTCACCGGGAATGGAAATCGCCTGGACCTTGATGTTGTTCTCGCCAAGTGTATCAGCGATCCATTTGCCTGTCTGACCAGCGAGAACGGCGATAGCGGTAGACTCTCCGCCCAGTTTAGCGATAACCTTGGAGACGTTGATGCCCTTGCCGCCCGCGTCCTGCCTGAGCCACGTGATGCGATTTACCTGGTCAACGGCAAAATTTGGAACCTGGACGGTCTTGTCTAGAGCGGGGTTGAGCGTGACGGTGTAGATGCTGGGCATAGTCGCTCCTCGGTTTGCGGCGCCGCAATCGGCGCTTGAGTAGCACCGCCAAGCGGCGCAAGTTATCTACGCTGATAATACTTCAGTTTCGGCAAAAAAGTAACCGCGGACAGCGTTGTTACGCGCATATCCGCGGTCTTTTCTGGCGAGAAACCCGGCGCACTCGCGGCCGCCCTGGACCCACGCCGCCCGACGCGCCGTCAGCGCTTACTTGCCGTCAGCACTCTTGAACTGGTCAAGAGCCCAAG
Organism: uncultured Atopobium sp.; assembly: GCA_938038135.1. Classification (GTDB taxonomy): domain Bacteria; phylum Actinomycetota; class Coriobacteriia; order Coriobacteriales; family Atopobiaceae; genus Lancefieldella. The sequence continues at coordinate 5,628 of CALHQT010000069.1, read as the reverse complement.
CGTACGCAGTTGGAGCAACCCTGGACCAGTACTTCCAGTTGTGGTTGTCGCCGGAGTCGCGCTGATAGTCAACGTTGATACCAGCATTTTTGAGCTGCTCAACAAAGGCGTCGACGTCAGCAACAGGTACTACGCCGTCGTCGGAAGTTGTTGCCACAAAGAACGAAACCTGGCTTGGATCAACCTCACCAAGATACTGAGTGGGGAACAGCTGCTTGTACAAATCCCATGACCAGCTGGTGGTTCCGTCGCTAAAGGCGTGCTGAGACGTGTAAATAAAGTTGTCGTCAGCAAGAGTTGTCCAGACAGAAGGCGAGAGCAGAATGCCCTTGCTAAAGTAATCGGAGTGGTGCAAAACAAATCGTGCCGCACCATAACCGCCCATAGAAATGCCGCCGATTGCGTGATCCTTGCGGTCCTTTGACACGCGATACGTGCTCTCAATGTAAGGTACCAGGTCGTTCATGATGGCAGATTCCATTTTGAGGCCGCGATCAGCGGAGTCAATGTAGAAGCTGTTAAAGCCGTCGACAAAGACTACGATAGCTCCCTGACCAGCGGTTTGAATAGCCTCGTCAAGCATCGCAGATGAATCAAAGCGCTCCAGCAGATTGCGATGATTGCCGTACAGACCATGCAGCATGTAAATAACAGGATAGGTTTTATCGGGATTGGACTCGTAGTCTGCAGGCAGGTAGACGTCATAGTTCCAGTCCAAGCCAAGGGTTGGCGAGTAGAACGATGTTGCCTTAACTGTTCCCTTAGGAGCTTCGTCTTTCTGCGCCTCCGTTTGAGCAGTTGAGCTGCCCTGAGCGTTCTCAGAAGCGGCTGGCGAGCAACCATAAAATGGAATCACCAGCAAAAGCGCCGCAAACAGAGCAAGCGCGGTGCTCAGAACAACATGGTTCTTGAAGCGGGTTTTGAGCTGGCCGCCCAGCAACGCAAAATTTTGGTGCAAACGTGCGACAAAATCTGTGTCACGCATTGTTTCCTCCTGACGTTGTAGCTTTGACCTTGGTGTAAACATACGAGCACGCCCGCCCTTCTCGCCCTATAAAATAAAAAGTCGAAACAAAATGCATCGCACAGCAGGCCAAGTGGTTGTTCTTGTGCTGTGGACGGCTTTTCAATGTGGAGAAACCCGTCAAATTTGAACGAATTGTTGCATTCGTGAAGCAACAAAAATTCCCGCGTACAACAGCTAAAGAGTGGAGTATACTTTTAAGGCTTTTCCACAGAGCCCCGTAATCTCTGACAAGAAAAAGCATCGATGACCCGTCCAGGGGTTATCAACTCGTAATTCGTAGGAGGAGTCAAGTGAAGAAGTCGACTCAGTTCGCCAAGGCTGGCGAAGTCGAGCGCAAGTGGGTGCTCATCGACGCTGAGGGCGCAACGCTCGGTCGTCTGGCTACAAAGGCTGCCATGATTCTTCGTGGTAAGACCAAGCCACAGTACACCCCAAACGCTGATACTGGTGACTTTGTTGTCATCATCAATGCAGACAAGGTTGTCCTTACTGGTGTTAAGGCTGACCACAAGGAGTATTGGCGTCACTCCGGCTACCTTGGTGGCTTGAAGATCACTTCCTTCAAGGAAGAGATGGAGAAGCACCCAGAGCGTGTTGTTGAGCACGCAGTCAAGGGCATGCTTCCTAAGACCACTCTTGGTCGCAAGCAGGGTATGAAGCTTAAGGTTTACGCCGGCGCTGAGCACCCACATGCTGCACAGAATCCCGTCAAGATTGAGCTGGAGGGCTAAACGATGGCAGATAACACCGCTGTTTACACCGGCACCGGCCGTCGTAAAGAGGCCGTCGCTCGTGTTCGTCTTGTTCCTGGAACTGGTAAGGTTACCGTTAACGGCCGCGAGGCAGTCCAGTATTTTGGTCGCCAGCAGCTCGTAGACAACGCAACCGCACCTCTCCGCATTACTGATACTCTTGGTCGTTTCGACGTCCTCGCAAACTGCGATGGCGGCGGCATCAACGGCCAGTCCGGTGCTCTTCGCCTGGGCATTGCTCGCGCTCTTCTTGAGGCTGGCGAGTATCGTGATGACCTTAAGAAGGCTGGCTACCTCACCCGCGATTCCCGTGCGGTCGAGCGTAAGAAGTACGGTCTGAAGAAGGCTCGTAAGCGTCCTCAGTTCTCCAAGCGCTAAGGCCGCTGGACCCAAAAAAGTCCTCACAAAGAGACCTGTTGTATATCGGCAGGTCTCTTTTTTGTATACTTTTAAATGGTTGCATTTTGCATATTTACGCAACCGTTTTAGTCCGCACGTTCTTCTCGCCATCTGGCGAGAAGCCCCACCTGTCGAGTAGTTCGCTGGCGCTTCGCGCGCACGTTGCTCTCCACCCGACAACACTACATTCGCAGCTAGGAGACGCTTATGAAGTACTTTGGAACCGACGGCTTTAGAGGCCGCGCAAACGAGGGTCTGAACGTCGATCACGCGTATAAAATTGGCCGCTTCATTGGCTGGTATTACGGAGCTAAGCAGGCTCGCAAGGCTCGTATCATCATTGGTAAGGATACCCGCAGGTCAAGCTATATGTTTGAGTCCGCGCTTGTCTCGGGCCTGGTTGCTTCTGGCGCTGATGCGTACATGCTGCACGTCATTCCTACGCCTGGTGTTAGCTACGAGGTAGTTGATGGCGGCTTTGACTGTGGCGTCATGATTACTGCATCCCACAATCCGTTCACCGATAACGGCATCAAGCTGGTCAACAAAGACGGCTACAAGATGGACGAGGACGTCCTTGAGCAGGTAGAAGCCTATATTGACGGCGAGTTTGACGTTCCTCTGGCAACCGGTGACAGCATTGGCCGCACGGTTGATTACATGCAGGGCCGCAACCGCTACATCTCCAGCCTTATTGCTAGCTGCGGTTTTAGCCTCCAGGGCCTGAAGATTGGTCTGGATTGCGCAAACGGCGCAGCTTCTAGTGTTGCTCGCCCTGTTTTTGACGCTCTGGGTGCCGAGACGCATGTTATCAACAACGCTCCAAACGGCCTCAACATCAACGTTGATTGCGGCTCCACCCACATTGACCAGCTGCAGCGTTTTGTGGTTCAGAACGGCCTTGACGTGGGCTTTGCCTATGACGGCGACGCTGACCGCTGCCTGGCAGTTGACGAGCGCGGCCACGTGGTTGATGGAGACCTGATTCTCTACGTCTGCGGTACCTACCTCAACAAGTATGGTCGTCTGGCAAAGCAGACCGTGGTCACTACTGTCATGAGTAACTTTGGCCTGTTCAAAGCATTTGACGACGCTGGCCTCTCTTACGAGAAAACCAGCGTAGGCGATAAGTACGTCTACGCTTGCATGAACGAGAACGAGTACAGCCTGGGCGGCGAGCAGAGTGGTCACATCATCTTTGGTGACCTTGCTAAGACCGGTGACGGCATTCTGACCAGCCTCCGTATTATGGAGGTCTTACGAGCAGAGCGCGAGAAACTCTCTGAGCTGACTCGTCCCGTTACACTATATCCACAGCAGTTGGTTAACGTTCGCGTCACCGATAAAGAGGCTGCAATGCAGTCTCCTAAGGTCAACGATGCAGTTGCAGCTGCCGAGAAGTTCCTTGAGGGCAATGGTCGCGTGTTGGTCCGCGCTTCCGGAACAGAGCCTTTGGTGCGCGTTCTTGCAGAAGCTCCAACTGATGAGCTCTGCCAGCAAGCAAACCAGATTGTGCTCGACGCACTTGAGGAGTATAGACTCAGCGCTTAAGCGCAGATAGATCCAGGGGATACAATGGCACTGGCAGGAATAGGTGTAGATATGCTTGAGATTGCCCGCATGCAGCAGGCAATTGAGAGGCGCCCTCACTTTATTCGCCGTATGTTCACCGATGCCGAGCGTGCGTATTGTGAGCGCACTGCTCGCCCTGCGGAGCACTATGCTGCCCGCTTTGCAGCAAGAGAAGCCGTGCTCAAAGCCTTAGGAACGGGTTTCTCGTCTGGTATTGGTTTTCAGGATGTTTCTGTTGAGAGAGATCAGTTGGGCAGGCCACAGGCTCGTCTAGCGGGCAAGGCTGCACAGATTGCGGCTGAGCAGGGCGTGCAGGAGATTGCACTTTCTATCTCGTACACCAGAGACGTGGCGGTAGCCAATGCGGTTGCCGTTACCAATGCTGTAAAACCTAAGGTAGATCAAAAGGAAGATACTGCCCAAGAGCTGGCACGTTCGTTCAAAGAAGCTCGTTCTGTGTTGGATGAGCTTGAGCGCGTGCAAGAACCTATAATTGAGACAACCTTTGACGATGTTGTTAAATCCGAGGAGTAAGTTATGCAGCCGGTACTAAATGTTGAGGACATCAAGCGTGTAGAGATTGCGCTGACACGCGTGGGCGTGAGCGTTTCCGAGCTCATGCACCGTGCAGGTTACGCTGCTGCTCAAGAGGCCCTTGGCATGGGAGGGGACATCTCTAACGTTGTCATCCTCGTAGGTCTTGGCAATAACGGTGGAGATGGCTGGGTGGCAGCAGAAGCGCTGCGCTCTAGAAACTGCAACGTTAAGGTAGTCACTCCGCTTGAGCCTGATCAGATTTCCGGCGATCTTGCACGTCAGATGGCGCAGCGCGCCGTTCGCGCGGGAGTCTCCGTGCTTGTTGGCCCTTCTCGCCAGGAGCTGATTGACCTGCTGGCAACGGCTGACGTGGTGCTTGATTGCATGCTGGGTACAGGCTTTCACGGCAAAGTTCGTGCTCCGTTTGATATTTGGATTGAGTGCCTCAATCAGTCTGGTGCTCGCGTGCTTTCCGTTGACGTTCCAAGTGGCCTTTCTGCTCAGAAAGGCCAGGTAGAAAGCGCGTGTGTTGTCGCTGATGTCACCGTTACTATGATTGCGCTCAAGCCCGGCCTTATTGCCGACGCGGGTCGCGATGTCTGCGGCTCCATTGTTGTAGCGCCTCTGGCCGAGCAGACCGAGCGCCTGGTTGTTGAGGCAGATCCTGTTGCCTGGCGCGTTGACCTGGAAGATTATCTTGCTTCTGTTCCTGCCCAGCTCAACGACTGCGATAAGTACTCTCGTGGCTCCGTACTGGTGGTCGGCGGCTCAAGCCGCTTCCCTGGAGCTGCTGTTTTTGCCGCTAAGGCAGCCGCTCGCGCGGGTGCTGGCTACGTTACGCTGGCAGTTCCTGAGGCCATTGTCAGCTGCGTTCAGATGATGTTGCCAGAGGTTCCCGTTATTGGCCTCCCGTGCGACGCTGAGGGCGTGTTTACCGAGGAAGCAGCTCCACTGGTACTGCAGCTTGCTGCCATGCGTACCGTTACGCTGGTTGGTCCAGGTATGCGTGTTTCTGGCGGAACCGTCAAGGTTACTTCTGCACTGCTTGACTCTGAGCTGCCCGTTATTGTTGACGCCGACGCGCTCAACTGCATTGCTCGCCTCACTAATAACAACCTCCCAGATTTCCCCGAGCTCACTCGTCGTACCGCTCCGCTCATCATGACGCCGCATCGTCGCGAGCTTGGTCGCCTGGTCAACCAGGTGGACAATCCTCCTGCAAGCCTGGTGGCTCAGCTTGAGGCTGCTCGCAAGATTGTCTGGGCAGACGGTGGCTCTGAGCTGGTCATTGTTGCTAAGGGCACCGCTACCGGTTGCGTGGGCGTTCAGAAAGCTGTGCTA
>CALHQT010000068.1:0-5946 GCA_938038135.1 uncultured Atopobium sp. | reverse complement strand
GTCATCGTCTTAGTGGCCACACCCGCCGCAGGAGCTTTGCCCGCGAGTTGTTTCTTCACGGCATCTTCAACGGCCGCCGTGAAGGCCGTTGAGAAAGCGTCAACGGACGCCTTTGTTTCCTCTGCAGTCTCACCCACTAAACGCGCGAGAATGTCATCACTGACCGTGATACCTTGCTCAGAGAGTTGACGACGAGACTCAGCCACCATCGCGTTTACTGTGTCGCGACGCTTGTACTCGTCAAGCTCCTTCTGGACCTTGTCACGTTCGTACTCTGCTTTTTGCTGAGCGTTCATCTCGGCCAGCTTTGCAGCTTCTTCGACCTTTGCGGCTTGCTGCTTTTCCCACTTCGCGAGACGCTTGGAGACGATCTCATCAACATCAGCGTCCGTGTACTTTGGCTGCTGTTTGTCTTCCTGCTTTGGCTCAGTCTGTGTGGTGGTGTTGGTTGCGCTCTTGTTAGCACCCTCGCCATCCACTACAGGAGCCTGAGCTTGCTGAGCTGTCTCCGCGGTCTCTGTGGTTGTTGCTGCGTTTGTTTCTGCACCCATTGTTTTTCTCCTAATCCCCGGCGCTCCAAGGCGCGTCGGCGTGCCTTTTCTCCTTAGCTTTTAGCGACATCAAAGCTTGGTCGATGCATTAAAAAAGCGACCCTCTAGTCGCCTTCAATACACAGTTCAACGATTTTCTCTAGTACTTCATCCGTGGGACATCCACGACAACGCATGAGCTCGCGCTCCCCTGCGTCCACAACGCACACCGTCGGAAGGTGAGTGATGCTCTTCGCGTCCTTGGACCTTGGTGAGCAGTCTACGTCGATAATCTCGTACTCGATATCTTCTTCAGACAAAGCCGGCACTATACGCTTGATAGTCCCGCGACAGATGCTGCACCACTCAGCCATATAGATCACTACTCGCGCCATATTCTCACCTCCTTGGCGAGGTAACAAAAAAGCCACCCGGAGGTGGCTCGTAAAAGCTGGTTGGTTGATGAATTACTTATTCCGCTTGGCGTCTAATTCTTTCATATGCTTACGAAATTCAGCAGCTAGCTCATCAACTTGCTTGGCGAAGTCTTGGTCGTTGGCATAACGCTCAGAGCTAACATCATCTATTAAGAGAATATCTTTTCTTTTTCTTAAATCTTCAATACTCTGTACCATTTCTTCACCTCATTTTCTTCTTCTAGATTGATAAAAGCAATTAACTGAGCTCTTTCCATTTCAGTAGTAAATTGCTTAGCTTCTTCAAGCAGAATATTATATCTTTCCTCAAAGCCTTGCAACTGAAGAGGCTCAATGTAATACACAGTTCCACCGTGGCCAGATACTAGAGAGCCAGATACACCTTCAGTCATCATTGCAGAATAAATATCAGCAAGCGACGGATAAGAATCACCCGGATGGTTGTGTAAAAGAATAGTACCGTTCTTATGTTTTCGGACTATCTTTAATTCATCTTTATCAAAGTTCGCTCTTGACTTAAAAAGTTCATGAGAATAAGTATCAGCTACTAAATCTCCTGTTCTAGCATCAAGAGCAACAAGTCTTTCATATGCCGTTCCGTCTAATTCCTGCATAATTTGCCCAGTCCGAATATACAGCTGCTCTTGCACTGGCTTAGAGACGGGCAACTGTCCAAATTTATCGTGGTACTCCTTCGTATTAACTCTCTTGTAATTAACGCTATAACGGTTTTTACCATTTTTCTTGGCTTTAACAAAAGCTTCATTCTCTTCAACTCTAGCTTGTTTCTGTTTCGCCAGCTCCTCCTGCTTCTGCTGCCAAGCGTCCCAATCGTCCACAGCTGGCGCAATCTGACAGCGGCAATATGGATGGAGTGGTGGGAAGTTTACGCCCACTTGCATATCCTCGAAACGGAATGTAGATCCATTCACGCCTTCGCACTCTTCACAGGCGCGCTCGTCATGTACCACCTCGATGGTATAAGAATCAAAGCCTTCACGCTTCAACTCCTCAACCTGCGCCATGCGTGAAACATAGGTTCCCTCGGTGTAGACCAGGCGCATGAGTGAAGACTGCGGAACGTCTACAAAGCGTTTCTCAAGAGCCTTCGCGATTCGCTGGTATGAATCACCGCGTGCAAGTGCCTTCGACATGTCCTGCGCGACGTATGACGCAAGGGTCTCCGTGTTATCCCAGATGCGCTGGGAGTATGAGGTGTTTCCCGTCCACACAGTATCGACAAATCGGCGAACCGCGTCAGAGTCCATGCTGTAGAACGCTCGACCAAATCCCATTGCTTCAGCCGCCGTGTTTGCACCGCGCAAGGACTGGCGCACGATATGGTTATCAATGCGCTGAACCACGTCTCCTGTTGCTTGGTAGAGGTGCAAACGTGCGGACGCCTGTAAACCTTCGAGCCTGTTCAGTTGGTAGATACTCTTACGCACATCCACAATGGACTGCATATCCGGATGCTGGCGCAAAAACTCGTCACAATCACGGATAAGAAGCTCGCGGTCTTTAGGGTCCATCGTCTCCATAAGGCGGCGGTATTCCAGGACGCCATTCTCGCCGTAACGTTGATAGTACTCTGCAATCTCGCGATTCAGACGGCGGAGCTCGCTCTCGTAGGCGTTATGGACGCGTATCGACAGAGCGCGCTCGTCTTTCTCCATCGCTGCGTCAGCGAGCGTTTGGCGCTGGTGCCAATACGAGTCCATGTTGCTCCTTTACTTAACAACTTCTGGCATAGCATCGCCCAAAAGAATCGAGCGTGCCTTGTCATGATCTACTCCAATAGACGCACTAATGACGCTTATCGCCTGAGCCTCTGACAGGCTTCCCGCGGCGTATTGTGCAATAACAGAAAGAAGTGATTGGGTCTGTGCTCCGTTGAGCGACTTCAGACCTCCATCACTCGTCTCCCCATCTGTGCGGTCTGGGACCATCTGCGCGGCCTGCTCTGCGCGTTCGTCAGCCATTCGCTGCATCTCAGCCTGTGGCGAGTCAACGCACGAGAGCACTGAAAGCTGCGTCTCTTCCGAGGTAATGCCGGAAAGGTTGCCAGCAATCTGAGACTCTTCGAGCAAGTTCGATGGTAGGTTGCGCGTGAAGGTCGCACGTACAGTAGTCCATGCCTTAGTGTCTAGGCGTGTGTTTCCTGCGTAATTACACAGGAGCTTCCAACGCCTGGATAGCGAGCGGCGGAACTTCCTCTGCTTTACTACAGCAATATCGCTCATGGCCTGCAGTCGGTACTTGATAGCAATGCCGGAGCTTGTATCGAACTTCTCGCTTGAGAGGTCTGACACCATCGACAGAACGAAGATAAGACGCTCGACGCGATCAATGAAGTTTTCCTGCGTGCCGTCTGCGTCTGGCTTAGACAGAAACTCAACAGTGACGTTTGCCGCGTCTCTAGAGTCCAGGTTGATGATGCGCGAATCCCTCAAGTTCTGCAGCGTCTGTTCATCCAGGCGCGCGCCGAGAATCTTCAGATATGCATCGGCGTAATACTCGACATCGTTGGCCTTCTCGGAGATTGCTTTGTTGTATGCATTAATGAGCGACATAACGCCCTCAAAGAGTCCCAGGCGCTCCTCATTGTCTACATACTCAACCACAGGCACATCGTCAAAGCCGTGAATGACGGGCTCACCGAAAATGACCTTCGAGCCATCCATCACAAACGGCATCTCGAACATGGAATCGTAGAGCGTGCCGCGGAGTGTGTCGCGCTCATTGTCGAAAAGGTTATCGTCCAACCAGAAGCGCACCGCGTAGATGATGTCGCTTTTTACCGTGTCATCGCGAACAACAAAGCAGTTCAGTGGTGTAACGGAGCAAGAACGCGCAAAGGCTTCCTCGTCTCGCCACATAAGCTCGTAGCCTGCGCCGTAGATGTCCGCAAGCTTGGAAAGCTCTGCGTCTAGGTCATCAGAATCATTGACCGCACTCCACACGTCCAAATACTCCGCAAATGCTTCATCGTCAGCGGTAGTGCGAATAGGAACACCGAGAAAGTAGCCGACCATGGAATCCACAATCTGCTTGGCGAAGTTGGCCACGAGCCTGTTGTCCGGTTTGTATTCCGCCTTCTTCTCTTGGTGCAAAATGTCGTGGTCGCCCTCGTATGCCTTGCGAAGATTAGACAAACGGTTAACCTGCTTTGAGCGATAGTCCACCAAGAGCTTGCCGAGAAGCTCCGCGGTCATCTGTGTGTCCTTTGGTAGACGGTAGCCGCCCCTTTGCTCAAACGTTGAAGCGTTTGCTCCCTTAACGTCAGCATCCACTAAATGCCTCCTCTAAATAGTCGAATGGTTGGCGCATTATCGTGCAAGCGAATAGCGCACGAGAGCGAGTCAGGCGCATCATCGTGCTCTGCTCCCTCGGTGAAGTCCATAACTTCATTCCAGTAATCGACGCTAGCTTCGCGAACACTCTCAAGCCTGGACAGCTTGGACCAAGTGCCCCTGCCATACGTCGCAATCTTGATGAACTTGTTTGCGGTCTCTGAGTATGTATGGACGGGCAGCCCGTACCCGTCGAGCTTATCAGCCACGTACCCTTTATCCGCGTTCTTCTCCATGTAGACCGTGCCAAGTCTCAGCTCGCGGTGTAGCTCTAAGATGCGCGCCATGCATCTATCAACGTGCGTCTCGCGGTACAGTTCACCGTGGACGTATGCTTCATCGTCCATCCACTTGATACACGTGATTGCCGTACCGTCTGAACCGCCGTAGGCCGCGTCCACATGCATAATGCCGTCGTAAAGAAGGCTCTCGTCTTTGAAGGTCTTACAATCGCCCTCGAAGACCACGCCCTCCTCTGCCACGTGACGCAGCTCGTAGTTAGCCGCAAAGAGTGAGTGCGTCATTGACGCTTTCAGTTCTGTGGCAGCGTCCACACTCACGAGCCCTGTGGTATCCCATGGCCACTTCTCAGCGGGTGGCATGATGGTGAACGCGTCGTCTTTGTGCCACGGGGTTCCCGTGTTGATGATGCGTCCGCCACGGTTCTTGACGTTCTGAAGCTCGCGGTAAATCTGCTTTGTGCGCTCACGCTCAGCGCGGCTCACGCGGTCACGCAGCGTGACAATGTCGTCCGTGAAGATGATGTCCCAGTGCTTACCGGTGAGAGAGCCGCCAATGCCGATGCCCGTCAGTTGCGGTGAGCCGGAGACGTTACACGCCAGGCTTGTCGAGATTGCCGTGGAGCTTACTGTGGTCAGCTTCAGTGGCTGGCTGTAGATGCTCTGCGCAATCTCCTGGGTGAGAGGGTGCTCGACCATACGCTTAACTGCCGCGAGTACTTCCGCGACGTCATTCTCGCCTTTGCGTTGGAATCCCACGGTCAAGTCTGGACGGGTGAGCAATATCAACCACAGAGCCACCTCGACGCAGGTCGTCTTGTATGAACCACGATGCGACTGAAGCGTCATGTCGCCGTGGCCAAAGACCATCTCATGGATCCATCTGTCGTGGAGTCCTTCGCGCAGAAGGTCATAACCTAGCTCATGCGCTAAGCGTACGGGGTGCTTGGTCATAAGCGTCGCGAGTGCTCTATTTGTCTCCATCGCTCTCTACCTCGTCGAGCAAACTCTTAAACGCGGCGCTGGCTTCCTTAGCGTTGGCAGACACTTCCATCTGTTGCACAGGCTTTTGTCCGGAAGAATCGCGGACGAACTCAGCCGCGCGAACGTCTCCTTCAAGCGCCTGGGCGAGCATAGCAAGCGCCATAGCTTCGCTCGCGGTCACGTTCTTACCCGTGAGCCCTGAGATAGTGGACGCCTGGGACAGCTTGCCCGGCTTCATCGGCATGGCGAGAAGATCTAGAAGCGTCTCGCGAATCTCGCGCCTGCGCTTCTGAACCGCGTTAGACTTTGCGGCGCCCTTCTTTCCTATCTCGCTCAGCTCAGCCTTGGTGCGCTTGCTGTTAGGCGTTAAGTTCTTCGCCGCGTTCGGATTGTTCAGCTTTGC
>CALHQT010000067.1:0-13067 GCA_938038135.1 uncultured Atopobium sp. | reverse complement strand
GTAGTTGCACCGTCCTTCTTCTCAGCGATGATAACAGGGAGGTCGCGGCGGCTTACCTTAGCAACCTCGCGACCCTTCTTGCCCAGGTAGTCAATCTCGTCAGCGGAAAGACCGGCACGCATCTGACCGTTAATAATTGCGATAGTTGCAGGAATTGCACCGTTGTCGCGAATGATCTGCTCAACCTTCAGAGCGGTCTCAACGTTCTGTGGGTAAGGCATACCGTGAGAAATGATGGTGGACTCCAGAGCTACAACAGGCTTGTTCTGCTCAAGTGCCTCTTTGACCTCGTCAGATACAACGAGAAAATCCTTCAGGTTAGACATATATACTCCAATCGTAAACGACTAATGGAACCGAAAGTAGTGCCGCGCAGACACGCTGTGTCGTGCAGACGCGCTGTGCGTGCAGACACGCTGTGCCGTGCAGACGCGCTAAATACCTGCGCGCTTGATAACCTCTTCAACGTTGAGTTCACCGTTGATGGTGTCCTCACCCTCAATGGCCATGCTGGAAGCAGCCATGCCTACCAGGCCGGTTTGCTCAAGCGTCATGCCCTGAGTATACGCCCAGGTAATTCCTGCCATCATGGCATCTCCTGCGCCTGTCATGTTGACCAGCTTTGCAGGAAGCAGCGGCAAGCGAACGGTCTTCTCGTGATCAGCGCAAAGAAGGCCCTTCTCGCCAAGGGAGATAAACACGCGCTTCAGTCCTGTTGCAAGCAGCTCATGAGCTGCGGCTTCAAGGGAGGTATCGTCAGTGATCTTGATGCCCGAGAGCATCTCGGCCTCAAGGCGATTTGGCTTGAGCGTGTGAATCTTGCCCAGGACCTTCTTGAGCTTCTGTGCCTTGATGGAAGAAACGGGATCGCAGAAGATGGGGCAGGTCACGTTCTTGGCAATGAACTCGATGGTCTGCTGAGGCAGGTTGGTATCAATCACGCAAGCTGCGGCGTGCTGGATAACATCCAGGCGCTCCTCGATGCGCTCGGGGGTGACATACTCGTAAATCTGCATGTCATTGATGGCTTCCTGCATCTCACCGTGCTCGTCCATGATGAAGAGGTAGGTGGAAGTGGAAGCGCCCGGCACGGTAATAGAAGCGTCAATGTCAATGCCGCAGTCCAGACAGCCCTCTTTGAGCTCACGCGCACGATAGTCCTCGCCAAAAGCGGTGAGCAGACGAACGTCGCTGTCGAGAAGGGCCAGGTTGTGGGCAACATTTCTGCCAACGCCACCAAAGGACATGGTGACCTTGCCAGGGTTTGAATCTCCAGCCACAAGGGAAGTGTCTGGGCGGCCAGCAATATCCATGTTGGCAGCACCAATCACAATAAAGTAGGGACGCTCGCTCAAAATGTAGCGGCGGCCCAAAATTGCGCCCTTTGCGGTAAGGTTGGAGATGTGAACCGAAACAGAAGAACGCGAGATACCTGCACGCTCTGCAATTTCCTTCTGAGTAATGGAAGGCTGCTCTTTAATCCAGTTGAAAATCATCTGTTCTCGATTGGTGAGCATCAGGCCTCCTAGCAGCAAAAATAGAATCCGACTAAACAGGTGCTTATATAAAACTTCTAAACAGGTGCTTATCTTATTTAAGCTAGTGCTTAAATCTTGCTTTGGACAACGATAAGACAGCAGCTAGAGTCTGTAAAGAATGAATTCATTAAATTTTTCCCTGGTGAGCTCAACGATTTTCTCGTTACATTGACTTTACCTGCTTAATTTTTCTAAGCATTTGCTGCGTACCGTTTACAGAATTTTAGTATCTGCAAACGGTTGTATCGTGAAAATCTCTTTAAATTGGGCGTCGGTGTTATGCAACTGTAATAATATATTTAATGAATAGTAATGACTCGTCCACATAAGTTAGCTTGCGTATGTATCGTGCGCAAATGCTTGTTTCGGGCGTTTTAGGAGGTAGTATGCCTAAACGTGTTTTTGTAGTTGTTCTTGATAGTTTTGGCATCGGCGAAGAGCCTGATGCAGCGGCATACGGAGACGAGGGTAGCAATACCCTTTGTGCCTGCGCAACAAGCGGCGTTCTTAACATCCCAAATATGACAAAGCTGGGCCTTCTTAATATTGATGGAGCACTTGATACCGTTTATGACGTTGATCTGAAACCAATTGAGTCTCCTGAGGGCGCATATGCTCGCATGCAGGAGAAATCCGCTGGTAAAGACACTACGGTTGGTCACTGGGAGATGGCAGGCGTCATTTCTCCAAAGAAGTTCCCAACCTATCCTGATGGTTTTCCACAGGAGGTTATTGAGGAGTTTGAGCAGAAGACAGGCCGTAAGGTTCTCTGCAACAAACCTTACTCCGGAACTGATGTTATTAGAGACTTTGGTAAAGAGCACGTAGAGACTGGTGCTCTGATTGTCTACACCTCAGCAGATTCTGTTTTCCAGATTGCTGCTCATGAGGACGTGGTAAGTCCCGAGAAACTCTATGAGTATTGCCGCATTGCGCGCGAGATTCTTCAGGGTGAGCACGGTGTTGCTCGCGTTATTGCTCGTCCTTTTGAGGGAGAGTGGCCATACCAGCGCACTTCTCGCCGTCATGACTTCTCGCTTGAGCCAACGGGCCCAACTATGCTTGATCGTCTTAAAGAGAACGGCTTTGATGTTCTTTCCATTGGCAAGATTTATGACATCTTTGCTCACCGTGGCATGACTGAGTTTGAGTTTACTACCTGCAACGCAGACGGTATTCAGAAGACTATTGAGGCTACCAGCAAAGACTTCAACGGTCTGTGCTTCACCAACCTTGTTGATACTGACATGATTTACGGTCACCGCAACGATCCTGTGGGATACTCCAACGCTCTTTCTTACTTTGACGAACGCATTCCTCAGATTATTGAGGGCCTTCGTGAGGATGACCTGTTCATTATTACCGCAGATCATGGCTGTGATCCGGTAACACCATCTACTGACCACTCTCGTGAGTACGTGCCACTGCTTATCACGGGTCCAAAGGTCAAGCCAAACACCAACCTTGGTACAACCACTACATTTGCCGATATGGCCGAGACAATCCTTGATTATTTTGGCGTTGAGCAACTTGGTGTTGGAACTTCTCACCTGTCAGAGATTCTTAAGGAGAACTAATGGCTACTACCCCAACTCCCCATAACGCTGCTGTTGAGGGCCAGATTGCTAAGACTGTCCTCATGCCAGGCGACCCTCTGCGCGCAAAGCTTCTTGCAGACACGTACCTGGAGAACGTTGAGCAGTTCAACACCGTTCGTAATATGTTTGGCTACACCGGCACCTACAAGGGACAGCCAGTCTCCGTTATGGGTTCTGGTATGGGTATGCCTTCCATTGGTATTTATTCTTACGAGCTCTTTAATTTCTACGGAGTTGACAATATTCTCCGCATTGGTAGCGCTGGCGGCCTTGCTCCTGAGGTAAAGCTTAGAGACATTGTTATTGGCATGTCTTCCAGCACTGATTCTAATTATCCATCACAGTACGGAATGCCTGGAACCATTGCACCTACCGCAGACTTTGGCCTGTTGAGCAAGGCTGTTGCTGGTGCAGAAAAACTGGGCTATCCCGTTCGCGTTGGTAATATCCTGGCAAGCGACGTGTTCTATACCGTAGACAACTCGCTTCAAAAATGGGCAAGCATGGATGTTCTTGCCGTTGAGATGGAGTCGGCAGCCCTGTATCTCAACGCCATGTACGCTCATAAGCATGCGCTTACGCTGCTAACTATCTCTGATTTGCCTCTTACAGGAGAAGCACTTACTGCTGAAGAGCGTCAGACTAGTTTCACGCAGATGATGGAGGTTGCTCTTTCTGTTGTTGCTTAAGGCGCTTGTCGCGTAAAGCATTGCAGATTAGCAGCTTGCCATTGCTGTTTGTTTTGGAACCATGCGGATTTTCCGCTTAAGTTAGGGGAGTTTGGTCAACTTCTCATAAAGATCCAGCGCTAAAGCTGGACGTTCCCGCCACATGAGGTAAGGAGAGCACGGAATGAACAAGAACGTTTCTCGTCGTAGTTTTGTGACCGGCGCAACCGGCGTTGGCGCATTTGCAGCACTTGCAGGTCTTGCAGGCTGCAACCAGAAGAAGGACGATGGTGGCCAGAAGGCATCAGGTGAGAAGAAAAAGAAGCTCACCATGGTTACCGATACTGGTGGTGTTAACGACCAGTCCTTTAACCAGTCCGCTTGGGAGGGCATGACCGAGCTCAAGGACAAGAACGGCTGGGATGTCAGCTACCTTGAGTCCAAGCAGGATTCCGATTACGCAACCAACCTTGATAAGGCTGTTGACGCTGAGTCTGACCTTGTTTGGGGCGTTGGCTTTGCTATGGCTGATGCAACTCTTAAGGCTGCTAAGGACAATCCAAACACCCAGTTTGCCATCATCGACAACGGCAACGATTCTCAGGTTTCTAACTTCACTGGCGTTATGTTCCGTGCTCAGGAGCCTTCCTTTGTTGTTGGCTACATTGCCGCTCGTACCACAAAGACTGGTAAGGTTGGCTTTGTTGGTGGCATTTCTTCCGCACTTATCGACCAGTTTGAGTATGGCTACCGCGGTGGCGTTGCTTATGCAAATAAGGAGAAGGGTACCAACGTTGAGATTTCTGCACAGTACGCAGAGTCCTTCTCCGATGCTGCAAAGGGCAAGGCAATTGCTAACTCCATGTACTCCGATGGTTGCGATGTTGTCTTCCACGCTGCTGGTGGCGTAGGAACTGGCGTTATTGAGGCAGCTAAGGACGCAAACAAGCTTGCAATTGGCGTTGACCGTGACCAGGCATATCTTGCTCCAGAGAACGTTCTGACCTCCGCTCTTAAGCGCGTCAACGTTGCTATCGTTGAGATTTCCGAGAAGATCTTGAAGGACGGCCAGAAGGGTGGCACCACCATTTCTCTGGGCGCTTCCGAGGACGCCGTCGGAATTTCTGAGGAGCACCACCTCATGGGTGAGGACACCTACAAGGCAGCTACTGACCTTCTCGACAAGATCAAGGCTGGTTCCGTTGTTCCTCCTACAAACAAGGATGAGTTGGACAAATACGTCAAGTCTTTGAGCTAAGTTCTGGCTTAGTATCTAAGCCTTAGGGTTTCTCGCCAGATGGTTTTGCCGTCTGACAGGCCCAAAAGGTTGATGAGTTTGGATTTGCTGGTGAGGGGTGCTTTTTGGCACTCCTCACCTCTAGCAAGTGTGTAAAGGAGGTGGCTCGTGGAAGTCAGTTCGGATTACGCTGTTCAGATGCATGGCATTACCAAAGTTTTTGGATCGTTTAAAGCTCTTGACGCCGTAGACCTTAACGTGCGCAAGCAAACTGTCCACGCCATTTTAGGAGAGAACGGCGCAGGTAAAAGTACGCTCATGAACGTACTGTATGGCCTGTATTCTGCTGATGAGGGCGAGGTTTACCTCAACGGAGAGCGTGTATCCATATCTGGCCCAACCGATGCTATCGCTCACGGTATTGGTATGGTTCACCAGCACTTTATGTTGGTTGAGAACTTTACTGTTACAGAAAATATTGTTTTGGGCAACGAGGTCACCAAGGCTGGTGGCGTCCTTGATCCAAAGCGAGCTCGCGAGAAGGTCCTGGAGATTGTTGAGGAATACGGCTTTGACGTAGATCCTGACGCCAAGATTGAAGACATTTCTGTTGGTATGCAGCAGCGTGTTGAGATCTTGAAGGCCCTGTATCGCGGTGCTGATACGCTGATTCTTGATGAGCCTACGGCAGTACTTACGCCGCAGGAGATTGAGAAGCTTATTCAGATCATGCATGACCTGGTAAGCAAAGGTAAAACCATCATTGTTATTACTCACAAGCTTAAAGAGATTATGTCTTCTGCTGACGAGTGCACCATTATTCGTCGCGGTAAGTACATGAGCACCGTTGATGTTTCCAAGACATCCGAGACTGAGCTTGCAACACTTATGGTGGGTAGAAACGTTAACCTGCATGTAGAAAAGAAGCTAGCAACTCCTGGTGAGGTTGTTCTTTCAATCAAAGACCTCCACGTCAAGGACGAGCGCGGTATTGAGCAGGTAAACGGCTTTAATTTGGATATTCGTGCCGGCGAGATTGTTGGTCTTGCAGGCATTGACGGCAACGGCCAGAAAGAACTTGCCGATGCCATAAACGCACTGGTCAAGCCTGAGTCGGGCACCATTTCTGTCAAGGGTGAAGAGATTCAGGGCACAACCCCAAAGACGGTTATTGACCACGCAGTTGCAACTATTCCTTCAGACCGTCATCGTTGGGGCCTGGTTCTGCCCTTTACGGTTGCCGAGAACATGGTGCTTGAGCGCCACAACGAGGAGACCTTTGGTAAGGGCATTGCACTTGACCTGGCAAAGATAAAGGAATTCTCTCAGAAGCTGATTGACGAGTTTGATATTCGTCCTGCAGAGTGCGCAGATCATCAGGCAGTGGGACTTTCCGGCGGCAACCAGCAGAAGGTTATTATCGCCCGCGAGGTCTCTTCCAACCCAGACGTTCTCATTGCCATCCAGCCAACTCGCGGCCTTGACGTTGGTGCTATTGAGTTTGTTCACAAAGCGCTTATTCGCGAGAGGGACCGTGGAGCAGCAATTTTGCTGATTTCCTTTGAGCTGGACGAGATTATGGACGTTGCCGATAAGATGGCAATTATTTACGCCGGCAAGAATGTTGGCGAGTTTGACCAAGGTACTATCACTGAAGAGCAGGCTGGCCTGCTGATGGCAGGAGGTGACGCCGAGTGAGTACGCTTACAAAGATAATGAGAAAACCAATTACGTCAGCAATTGTTGCAATTTTTGTTGGCCTGTTGGTTGCTTCTATTATTTTGGTTGTTGCAGGATATGACCCTATCAGCTCGTTTGAGGCTCTTATTGGCGGCATGGTAGGTAAGCCAAAATACATTTCTAACGTCATTATTAAGGCAACACCTTTGCTCTTTACGGGTATTGCTGTTGCCTTTGCATTCCGCGTTGGCCTCTTTAACATTGGCGCTGAGGGTCAGTACATTGTAGGCACTATCCTCGCCGTTATTGTTGGCTACAGTCTTGATCTTCCTCCTGTACTGCAGATTCCTGTAGTTGTTTTGGTTGGTACCGCAGGCGGCGCAGGTATTGGTGCCATTATTGGATGGCTTAAGGCTCAGTTTGGTATCAATGAGGTTATTACCAGCATTATGTTTAACTGGATCAGCCTTTACCTCTGCAACTTTGTGGTTTCTCTTCCACAGTTCCACCAGCCAAACTCGACATCTTCGTACTCTATTAACGAGTCCGGCTACACCACCCTGTTCTATGGCATGAAGAATTCCGAGGATGGCGCTGAGGCAATTCGCAATATCCCTGTTATTGGTGACGCTATTATGCGTACCGACGTAAACATTGGTATTTTTGTTGCTATTTTCGCAGCTATCTTCATTGGTTGGCTGCTTATGCGCACCAAGGTTGGTTATGAGATGCGCGCTGTTGGTTTTAACCGCGATGCTGCTCAGTTTACCGGCATCAACGTTAAGAAGAACCTCACACTTTGCATGGCTATTTCTGGTGCACTCTGCGGACTTGCAGGCGCTCTGACTATCACCGGTATTGCTCCTCACAGCATTGCAACGCTGGCAGCATTTGAGAACAACGGCTTTAACGGTCTGTCCGTTGCGTTTATCGCCAACTGCAATCCTGTGGCATGTATTCCTGCATCCTTCCTGTTTGCTGGTCTTCTTTATGGTGGCCAGACTGTTCAGCAGACGGTTGGTGCACCTTCCGAGATTATCAACATTGTTATTGGTACCATCGTGTTCTTCATGGCTCTGGGCGGCGTTATTCCAATGCTTGCCGATCGTCTTGATCACAAGCGTGCCCAGAAGGCTAAGGAAGAAGAGGCAAAGCTTGCTGCTCAAGTGAGTGATGCGTCCGACCCATCTCAGGAGGAGGCAAACAATGCTCACTAACCTGATTCTTCTTGTTTCCGTTACCCTCATGTACTCGACACCTCTTATTTTTGGTGCTCTGGGCGGCGTTGTCTCCGAGCGCTCCGGTGTTGTCAACATTGGTATTGAGGGCATGATGGGTGTTGGTGCCTTTGCAGGCGTTGCGGGCAGCTACCTCACCGGAAACCCTTGGATTGGCTTCCTTTGTGCAGGTATTGCAGGCGGCCTTATTGCGCTTCTGCACGCCATGGCATCTATTACGTTTAACGCTGACCAGACAGTTTCTGGTGTTGCAATTAACCTGCTGGCACCTGGCATTGCTCTGTTTGCCTGCCGTCTTTTGTTTGATGGCGCTGCAATGTCTCCAGCAGTCAATAAGCTGCCAAAGCTCTTTGGTGAGGGTGCCTTTAACGACACACCTTATTCCAGCTTGAACGTAGACATTACCGTGGTACTTGCACTTTTGACCGCCCTTCTCGTCTGGTTTGTGCTTTACCGTACCAAGTGGGGCCTGCGTATTCGCTCCGTTGGCGAGCATCCACACGCATCCGAGACGCTGGGCATTAGCGTTCGTAAGACTCGCTACCTCTGCGTTATTGTTTCTGGTGTTCTTGCAGGATTTGGTGGCGCTTCTGTAACGCTGGCAATTATTTCTCAGTTTACTCAGACGGCTATTTCTGGTCAGGGCTTTATTGCACTGGCAGCTGTCATCTTTGGTAAGTGGAAGCCTCTGAACACCTATGCAGCTTGCCTGCTCTTTGGCTTTACTCAGGCACTTGCAATTCTTCTTGGTGGCGGCGCAACTCCAATTCCAAGCCAGATCATTGCAATGCTTCCTTACTTCATCACCATCATTACGCTGGTCCTCTTTGTTGGTAAATCCGTTGCGCCTAAGGCAGACGGCGTGCCATACATCAAGGGAAGTCGTGCATAATGGCTAAGGTAGAGGGTTCTTGCCACGTTTCTAACGAGGCTCTTGTTCAGCTTGCTATTGAGGCGCGCAATCACGCCTATGTGCCGTACTCTCACTATGCTGTTGGAGCTGCGCTTTTGTGCTCTGACGGCACCGTGTACGGTGGCGCCAATCTAGAAAACGCTGCGTACACGCCTTCTAACTGCGCAGAGCGCACGGCGTTTTTCCGCGCAGTGTTTGAGGGCCGCAGGGATTTTGTGGCCATTGCGGTTGTCGGTGGTCCTGAGGGAGAAGCCCCAACAGCTTGGTGCACTCCTTGTGGTGTATGCAGGCAGGTTATTCGCGAGTGGTGTGATCCTGCAACGTTTCGTATTGTGCTGGGTAAGGTAGATGCAGCTCCTCGCGAGTATCTGCTCCAGGACATCTTGCCTATGGGATTTGGTCCCGAGGATCTGGGCGAGTCCAGCCCTGCAGGCGCGTCGTGCGACGACGCTGTGAAGGGCGCCGGTAACGGCCACGAGCACGGCGCGGGCGGCCACAGCTGTGGCTGCGGGTGCGGCGAGCACGACGGAGGCAACCAGTAAGCTGCGGTATCAAGCAGCCTGCGCTTTCGGGTGCAGATAACCTGGTAGGTTACATGAAATTGCGAGCCGGTAGAGTTTCTCGCTACCGGCTCTTTTACTAGAGAGTTAACGCGAACGGCAACGAACGCGCCTGACGGAGCCGCGAACGGCAACGGGCGCGAAAGCGGAAAGAGGTTCAACTATGCGCATGTACGACGTGATTGAGAAGAAGCGCGACGGCGGCGAGCTTACCGACGCCGAGATTGATTACTTTGTCTCGGGCTATGTAGCTGGGGATATTCCTGATTATCAGGCTTCCGCGCTTGCGATGGCTATTTTCTACAAAGGCATGACCGCACACGAGACGGCTCACCTGACCATGGCAATGGCCGAGTCTGGCGACATGATGGACCTCTCGGCAATCCCTGGTATCAAGGTGGACAAGCACTCTACCGGCGGCGTTGGCGATAAAACCACGCTGGTAGTGGCTCCAATTGTTGCATCTCTGGGCGTCAAGGTTGCCAAGATGAGCGGTCGTGGTCTGGGTCACACGGGCGGTACACTGGACAAACTCGAGGCAATCCCAGGCCTTTCCATTGAGATTTCCGAGCCTGACTTCTTCAAGCAGGTCTCCGAGATTGGCGTTGCCGTCGCAGGTCAGACGGGCAATCTTGTTCCAGCTGACAAGAAGCTCTACGCCCTGCGCGACGTCACTGCTACCGTTGACTCGGTGCCTCTGATTGCATCGAGCATCATGAGCAAGAAGATTGCTTCTGGCTCCGACTGCATTTTGCTGGACGTTAAGTGCGGCTCCGGCGCTTTTATGAAGGACGTCGACTCCGCAATTGAGCTGGCAGATGCCATGGTTTCCATTGGCGAGCACGTCGGCCGCACCACCGCGGCTCTGATTACCGGCATGGACCGCCCTCTGGGCAAAAATGTGGGCAACTCCCTCGAGGTCATCGAGGCAGTGGCTACGCTTAAGGGTGATGGTCCTGAGGATCTGACCGACGTCTGTGTTGAGCTTGCTGCAAACATGCTTAATCTCGCAGGTAAGGGAAGTGTTGAGGACTGCCGCAAGCTGGCTCGTCAGCAGATTGCAAACGGCGAGGGCTTGGCTAAGCTTGCCCAGATGGTCAAGGCTCAGGGCGGCACCGACGAGGTCATCTTTGACACCACCAAGTTTGAGGCCGCGCCATTCCGTCGCGACATTGTGGCCGAGACCAGCGGATATATCACCTCAATGAACGCTGAGCTGGTAGGCATTTCCTCCGTTGCTCTGGGCGCAGGCCGCGAGAAGAAGGGCGATCCGATTGACCCTGCAGCAGGTATTATCCTTGAGCGCAAGACTGGCGATTATGTCGAGAAGGGCGATGTGATTGCAACGCTTCTGACCGGAGACGAAAGCCGTCTTGATGAGGGCGAGCGCATCTTCCGCGAGGCTCTAGTCTTTGGCGAGAACGCTCCCGAGCTTGAGCCGCTGTTCTTTGCTCGTGTCTCCAAGGACGGCGTCGAGCGCTTCGCGTAAGCGCAGGTGGCGGGTGCGGGCTGGCACGGCAAGCGTGTAGCCGCGGGTGCGAGCGACTGCGGGCTGGAAGCTCCACATAACATGCAGGTCAGACCGGTGTTCACGCAGGTGGACACCGGTTTTTTGTACGGCAACAGCGTCGTGTGCGGACAAACTTGCAGGTTAGACGCGCGAAGCGCCGCTGCGAGTGCACGGGGTTTCTCGCCGGACGCACCATGCGAGCCTAAAAACTGCATCATGTCTGAGCAATACAGCTCAGACATGGTGAGAAAAACCGGCAAACAGCTCAGACATAGTGCACTTTTCCGGCAAATCGTTCAGACATGGCGACAAAATCAGGCTCCGCGCGAGCGTTCGTGAAAGGGCTTACGAAACCAACTGGTCGTGTCCCGAAAAGTGGTGTAAGCAAGCATTTCAGGTGTTTAAAAGAAGTGCGGTTATTTCCTAAAATATAGTCACCACAACCAATTCAGAAAGGAAATAACCGCAATGCAAACTCTACACGAAACTGAGCTCTCCTACACCCAAGATCACAAATTAGATCTTAACGGTATGGCACGAACACTACTTGAAGACTTAGTAAATACCGTAATGGTTGAGCAAGTAGAAGAGCTTGGTTGTGTTCGCAATGGATACCGCGAGCGAAAGCTTGCAGCTAAGTGAAACCCTCACACTTAAAGTACCTAAGCTTCGTTTGACAGCGAAAAAGCCCATAAAATCATTCGCCGACCAGGTTCCGCACTCGCATGACATGGCGTCGCGGTTAACAATCCATTGCTCCATCTGCCACCATATGCGCAGCACGATATGGTTATGTAGATGGTCGAACACCTGATGACAACGACCAGAGCGAGGACAATCACTCCAAGTACCATGCTTGCGAAGCTAGCTACCGCAATATTGTCGATGCAGCAGCTGACTCAGGGTTTCGCGCTCAGCGCTCGCAATTCGAGAGAATCATCTAGCTGGACCCACAACATACTGAAGTCATTCAGAGTTATTACTTTCCTCTACCGAACTTGACAGCATCATCGTGCATCGTCCACACGAAAAGGACTGTCATTTTCTCATCCAACTATAAACGCTAACTTCTTTAGTCTCATTATTCTTGAAACAATCCTCGTCTTCTTGAGTTTCATCATTCTTGAAACATTCCTTGTAATTTAGCAGGTTGACTAACGATTGATCATTATTGGAACTCGACTTCAAAAATGTCACTACTTTATAGAACCAATATCGAGACAGCTTGCCATTTTCCCTTCTAATCCAACAGCGTCCAGCGGCATCCTCGAAAATGAATACATCAACTTTCCATTTCTCATCGTTGATAATCGGCCGTACTTTACCAATCGTTTCTTTAATTACAGACAGTTCCTCAGGATACGTCCAAGGACGATTATCGGTTTTGTTGTTATTAACAACAGCAAATGAGATGAACTCCCCGGGAACCAAGATGGGTTGAAGAAGGAGCGTCTTCACCTTCTCAGGCTGTATCAGACCTTCTTTATATCTCTCGCCATTTTTCATTTTGTACGCTTTACCATAAACAGCTAGATTTCTAATGGGGGTCTGTGATTGATTGAGCAATACCATTCCGACATAATACTGTGGCTCATCTTTATGCGGAGGCTGCTCAAACTTATTGTCGTCATCTTGTGAATTGCTATTTTCGTTCTCGCAACAGCAATCATCGTCAACGCGGACCCACCAAGCACTGATCTGTTCAGCCTGAGCTCTGCGCTTTTCTTTCTGACCTTGATAGATTTGAAAGAGTCCTATAGCTGAACCCATGACAGCCAATACTGGCGTTGCAATATCTTTGATAAACGACATCAGATCCATTAGACGCTCCAAAAAATTCTCAATTCGAGTATCGTTGACGCAATCACTCATCGTTTGAAAAGAATTGCTCGCTCTACGGTAAAACGCTGTCATT
Source organism: uncultured Atopobium sp. (assembly GCA_938038135.1). Classification (GTDB taxonomy): domain Bacteria; phylum Actinomycetota; class Coriobacteriia; order Coriobacteriales; family Atopobiaceae; genus Lancefieldella. Next base: position 210 of record CALHQT010000067.1, on the reverse strand, counting down.
CCCAATTGCATTGAGCTTGCGTACTAGAAGGTGATTAACCCGTCTTCAGAATACCCATATAGATGCAAATCGCCCCATACAACACGCTAACAGGTACTTTGTCTACTCCCACTCAATGGTCGCAGGTGGCTTTGGAGTGATGTCGTAGGCTACACGGTTAACGCCAACAACCTCACTGACAATCCTAGAAGAAATGCGGGTCAGCAGCTC
>CALHQT010000066.1:0-4289 GCA_938038135.1 uncultured Atopobium sp. | reverse complement strand
GCCTGCATAGAATCTCCTCATTTCAAAAGCGCTCTAATGCGCCGAATATTAAAAATAACATGGAGAGTATTTTAGCCAGCAGAACTGCGATTGCAACCCCAAAATCAAATAAAATGCCATTTCAGGGGTTAAATTTTGATTAACGAGAAAGACAATTGCCTACGTAACTTTTATAGAATGATTTTAAAAAGAACAATTTATGAATAAATTTTGTCCATTCAAATTAAAGATTTTACATTTTGATTGTTCGCTTTAAACTGCCGATAAATAGCGTTTTTTGATACCATAAATTAGTTATGCACAAATGGTTTCTTCAGGTTAACTTTAGATACTACAAACTTCTTTGAGATGTCGTAGCTTTCTTTTAGTTTTCATGAATTCCATTGGTTTTGCAGGTTTTAGGTTTAGGTTTTATTGGCTTCTGTAGAGGTTTCTCGTAGAAGGTTTGTATATGGAGCAGCTTGCACACGTTTTTTCACTTATCGTTCAGCCCGCATACGACTTGACCGGCAGTTGGTGGGCGGCAATCTTTCTTTTTACTCTTGCAACTAAAATCATCCTGATGCCCCTGGCGCTCTGGACGCAGCAAAATTCCATTGTTATGGTGCGCCTTATGCCCGAGACCTTCCGCCTGAAGACTCGTTACTTCGGCGACAGAGAGACCATCGAGGAGCGCTCCAACGAGCTCAACAAAAAGGCAGGTTATCACCCGCTGCTGAGCCTTATTCCTCTGGCAATCCAGGTAGTCATCCTGTTCGGCTTGGTTGACGTTATCCATGGCATCACTGATTCTGGTGCACCTGGCACAGAGTTTTTGGGCATGACCCCAATCATCGACGGTGGTATCACCTGGATTATGCCACTGGCAGCAGCTTTGTCCTCGGTTGCTCTTGGTCTTGCTTCCAACAAGCTGAATCCGCTTCAGCGCGAGCAGTCTCGTGCAGAGAAGAACACCACAAACGGCCTTTCTATTGCAATGTCGCTGGTACTTGCAGTCTACGTTGTCTGTGGCATGGCATTCTACTGGGTTTGCTCAAACCTTCTCTCAATTCTGGTCCAAATTGTCTGCAACATCATCATCGACCCTCGTAAGCAGGTTGATTACGACGATCTCAATGCTGCTCGCGACGAGTTTGAGGCAATGGACGCAGCAACCAAGTCCACTCACAAGTGGTTCCAGCGCGATCCTCATGCCGCTCGCGAAAAAGAGGACTACAAGCGCTTCTTTGACACCATCGGCAAGCACCTGGTCTTCTACTCCGAATCAAGCGGCTTCTACAAGTACTTCCAGGGCGCCATCGAGTGGCTGCTGGCAAACTCTGACATTCGTATTCACTACGTCACCTCTGACCCTAACGACCAGGTCTTTGAGCTGGCAAAACAGCAGCCTCGCCTGATTCCGTATTACTTGGGTCAGCGTCGCCTTATCACGCTTTTCATGAAGCTCGACGCTGATGTTGTGGTAACTTCCCTCGGTGACCTGGAGAGTTCTTACATGAAGCGCTCCTACGTGCGAAAAGACGCCGAGTATATGTACATGTGCCACCACATGACTTCCATGACGGTCACTTCAACGCGCAACGAGTACACCTACTACGACGACGTCCTCTGCGTTGGCCCTCACCAGCAGCATGATCTTGAGCTGGTCGAGAAGTACTACGGCACGCCATCCAAGAGAAAGCCTGCTATTGGCTACGATCTTCTCGATAGGTCAATCCAGAACTATAAGAAGCAGAATCTGGGTCAGCGGAAACCTGGCGAGAAACCCCTGTTGCTGATTGGTCCTTCGTGGCAGTACGACAACTTGATGGACAGCTGCCTTGACGGCCTGCTTGAGCAGCTCATGGGCCGTGGCTGGCGCATTGTGGTCCGCCCACACCCAGAGTATTTGAAGCGCTATCCGGCTCGTATGGAGGAGATTCTTGCTCGCTACGCTGACGCGGACCCAGAGGAGCTCTCCTTTGAGACCGACTTCAGCTCCAATACTTCGGTTCTCTCGGCTGACCTGCTGTTTACTGACTGGTCGAGTGTTGCTGAGGAGTTCTCGTTTACCACGCTCAAGCCGTCGGTCTTCATTGACACCGCAATGAAGGAGAACAACCCTGACTGGAGCAAGATTCATTCGGATCCATGTGACATTACGCTCAGAAACGAGATTGGCCGCAGCTTTGATCCTAAGGACCTCTCGGGCCTGGGTGACGCGGTTGCGCAGATGCTTGAAGAGACCGACAGCTGGTCGCACAAGATTGAAGAGATTCGTAACAACATGATCTTTAACCTCGGTCATGGTGGAGAAGCTGCAGGTAAGTTCATCCTTGAGCGCGTTTTGGCGCACCAGGAGGGAACCGCGGACGCTGACGTCGAGAAGACCGATGACGCAGCAGCCGATGTCGATACTGCTACAACCGAGGGCGACGTCGACGCCGCAGACGACGGCAACGTCGAGAAGGACAGTGATTTCCGTGCGTAAAACGGCCACTTTATTTGCGAAGACAACAGCCAGCGCCGCTGCTCACAAGACACGTGCACTTCTTGTGCATGCTGCATTGTATGTTGTAGCGTTGACTCTAGTCTGGTGGGCACTTCTACCAGCAACAGCTCAGGCTTACGTTGACCCGTCAGTTATGACCTACACCATTCAGGCACTAGCAGCGGTTGTAGTTGCGCTCTCTGCAGTGCTTGGCGTTGCGTTCAGGCGTTCCCGTAAGGTCCTCTTCCGTCTGCTTAAGATTGATGAGAACGCTAATAAGATTGTCGAAGGCAAAGTACACAAGGTTGACACCAAAGGTGCTGAAGCTGCAAATACTCAGATGAAAGAAATCCTTGCAGCAGAAGCCATCCGTCTCAAAGGGCAAAAAGAGGGAACTCTCAAACCTAAAGGTCGTGTTGGTGTTGCATTTCTTGTTTCTTTCTTTACTGTCTTTACCATCTTGGTCGTAGCTCCACTTGAGCTGGTAGCAAGCAATGCGCGAGACCTTTCTTTCAACCTCAACGATGTTGCAGGTCCCGTTATTATTGCTGGCCTTATCATTACGATCATTCTTACAGTATTTCTATCGCTCCTGCGCAAGCGCGCGTTTAACGTTGCCGTTGCGTTTATAGGAGCCATCGGTGTGGCGTCATACGTTCAGGCAGTATTCTTGAACGGTGGTATGCCACTTGCAGATGGTCACGAGGTTATTTGGTCCAACTTCACCAGTCAAATGATTGTCTCCGGTGTCATCTGGCTGGCAATCATTGCAGCTGCAGTGACCTTCTCGCTCCTAAAAGCACGTCAGCTTAGAACAGGTCTTCTGGTAACCGCAACAGCGCTTATCATTGTCCAGACAGTGGGCGTTGCAAGTCTCTGGGGACCAGCTGTAGCAGCGTCGATAGATGCTCATGCCGAACACCAGCAGGTTATCGCAACGCGCGAGGGCCTCTACAGCGTTTCCTCCAAGAAGAACGTCGTGGTGTTTGTCCTGGACACTACCGATACTGCCTTTGTCCAGAAGCTTTACGATGAGTATCCAGAGACATTTGCGCCTCTTACCGGCTTTACCTGGTACAGAAATTCCGTCGGTTCCATGATTCCAACGCGCTACGGTGTTCCATCGCTGCTCTTTGGTTCTCGTCCTCAGCCTGGCGAGAATTTCAACGATTTTGTCTACAACTGGGCACAAAGTGATCAGTACCTCAAGGATATTCAGAATGCTGGATATCAGGTAGGTTTGTATACGGACCAGTTGAACTACTCTCACTACAGAGATACCGCACAGAAGTATTCCATTAACTACCACGAGCCTCGTGGTCGCGGTACAGATAACCAGTTAGACGTGCTAGGTGCACTGCGCATTCTCTATAAGACGGCGTTCTGTAGGGACATGCCTTGGGTGTTTAAGCCTCGATTCTGGTATTACACCGAGGATCTTAATATGCGCATGCGCAAGCCAGTCAACATGGATGAAGTTGATCTCTCGTCTCAGCCTTATACCGAGGATGATCTGAAGTATTACCAGGAGCTTCAACACTACGGACTCTCGATTGACGACAGCGCTGGCCAGAACGGATCGTTCCGCTTTATCCACCTTTTTGGTTCACATCCACCTTACACGCTTGATCGTAACGTTGAGCGCACTGAAGATCCAAGCAAGCAAAACGTTGACGAGCAAACCATCGCGGCTTACAGAATTGTTGAAGCCTACATCGCTGAGCTCAAGCGTTTGGGAGTGTATGAGAATACGTCTTTCATCATTACCGCTGACCATGGTGATTGGTACTTGACGGGCGGCGATATTCAGACACCTTCC
>CALHQT010000065.1:0-6503 GCA_938038135.1 uncultured Atopobium sp. | reverse complement strand
CCATCGCCGACCGCCTCGGCCACGAAAGCACCGACATCACGTTCAGGTACGCGCACCTCTTCCCCGACAAGCAGGGAGAGATGGCGCGCGCCCTCGACGCGACCAGGGCGGGTATCTGATGCCGTGCCCGAACGACCGCAGGAGGCGGAGCGCCACGGTGGCCTTCCGGATGACGCCGGAGCAGAAGCTCTGGCTCGATCGGGTTGCGGCCGAGAGCGGCATGAGCAAGCAGGACTTCATCATGGCAAGGCTGCACGACGAGGCAATCACCGTGGTGCCGAACATCCGGGTGTACCGCGCCCTGCGCGAGAACATGCTGGAGCTACTTAGGGAGCTGTCGCGGATACAGGCCGACGGCACCGTCGACGAGCGGCTTCACGACGAGGTGGAGCGCCTGACCAAGGAGTTCATCGACCTGCGCGGGGAGGTGGACGCCGCCACCGTCAACACCGAGCGACATGACATACTCGAGATAAGCCGTCGATGGCCCTGTATGCCTGGCAGATAGCAGAACCGCAGTCCCTCGTGGCGATGAGGGCAACGTTGCCAGCGCACGCATCCTCCAGAGCCCGAGATGCCCCTGCGACGTACCCTGACGCTTCTCCAAGCCTCGTGTGGGCATCCAATGCCCCTTGCACCTTGCCCACCTCCAGGGGCTCTCCTTGGACTCTTGCAGGCTCGCCGGGAACCGCCTACGGCCGCAAGGGCCGCAAAAACTTTTCGCCGGGCACGGGGTGCCCTTTCGAAAACTCGGGCCCTCCGGATTTTGCTTTCCCCCTTGCACCCGCGCGAACCCCGTCGGCATGCGAGCCACAAGGCGCGCCACCGGGGCGGGCCGGGAGCTAAGGAGGACGTTATGGAGGCCATCGACACCAGGGCCAAGAAGGGCATCAGGGTCTACCTCGAGCGCAGAGGCTTCGAGATCTTGGAGGAGGGCTGGGCGCACGGCGGGGACGTCGCCGACTTCATCGCCTGCGACGAGGACGACCTGGTCTTCGTCCACTGCCAGATCACGCAGAACGGCGGCGAGGGATTTCCCGAGGAGGACGCGAATCGCGTGGCGCTCGAACGGCTTGCGGCTGCCTACCTCGCCGAGCACCTGGACTCCGAGGACATCCGGATCAGGTTCGACGTCGTGAGTATGCTCATCGTCGGCGAGAGCCGGGCGCTTCTTTGCCACCACCTCAACGTACTCGGCACGCTCTAAGCGCAGGGCGCCCCTGGGAGCTTCGGCTCCCGGAGGCGCTGTCCATGCAGAATCATGCGCTGACTGAACTACCTCCTTTCGGCGACATCCGGATACGTGTGATAGATGTACTTGTTCGTCCAGACCTCGTCTTCGTAGTCGCCGAATTCAGTCATCTGACAGTCGTTGTAGAGATCGTCAGCGACCTCTTGAATCACGTCCTTTAGCTCCAGATTCTCGATGAATTTGTTCGGTATTCCCGAGATGCCGAGGCTCGCTCCCATGATGTTCCCGGTCACAGCACCGGTAGAGTCGCTGTCACCGTTGTGGTTTACGGCAGCTACTAGGGCCGCTTCGAAGTCGTCGGGGTGCTTTATGGCGCAGTAGGTCGCTATCGCGAGCGTCTCCTCAGCCACCCATCCCTCGCCGAGGGAGTGAATCGCATCAAGGTCGTCGATGTTCTCATGAGCGAGTTCAACCACCCTCTCCATGAGGTTCACGAAGGCGTTCAGGTGCCTTGCATCGGGAAACAAGCCTTTGACGGTGTCTATTGCGGAAATGACGGCTTCTTCGATGCTTGAATCCTCGTGGATAAGGATGTTAATCATGTGCGTAAGCGCAGCTGCCGGTATGTATCCCAGCTCATGCCCGTGAGTGATGGCGGCGACCTCCGCCCCGACCAGGTCCGGGTTCTCAACCTGCCGGCCTTCCAGCGCGAAGTACAGGCCGACCGGGGCGACCCTCATGACGCCGCCGCAACCTTTGCTGTCATTTATCGGCTCATCGATGGTCCCTGTCTTCCCGCTGCGCAGCGCAAAAAGACACGTGTTGCCGGGAGCCCGCCTGTCGAACAGCTCGGGGATGTTTACCAGCCAGGAATAGGAGTCTTCCGTGTTGAGCGGATATTGCCTGGTCTGTGTTCGCAGCCAGTCCCCATAGCAAAGCGCCACATAGGAGGGGTAGCTTCCCATGATGCCTCGCATCATGCCGCGCGTCGTTCCAAGCAGGAGCCCTGTCGCCGTGAAGAGTGCCATCTGCGTGTCATCGGAAATCTGTGCGACACCGTCTACGAGCTCGTAGCTGGTAATACCGGAGGGTCCGTAGTGCCTGGATATCTCGCGCTCATCGAGAAACTCAACCGGATAGCCGAGCGCATCCCCGGCAGCACCTCCTATGAGGCAGCCCCTGTACTTGTCCAAGTTCTTCATGAGGTCTCCCGATTGCTTTCCTATAGCTGTGAAAGTGCCGAGCCCAGGCGCGCCTGCTTTGCTAACGTCCAAACCCTTCTTCAAAACCGCGCTTGGGACGGAACTTATGTCCCGCCTTGAGCTGCCTTATCATCGAGCTGATTCTCTTGGAATCTTCTGCGGACATCCCTAGCTCCGCGCACCGGAGGAGCACCGTCTCTGAGTCAACCTGCCTCCAGTCGGCTTGATGGTTCATGAGATCCGCCTTGAAACGTTCCTCTTCTCGCCACTGCAGTCTGTTGTTGTAACCAGCAGCACATTGCGCGAGAAAGCCAAGTATATGATCGAGCGCCTCCGGTATCTCATCCTTCATGCTCGCATACACGGGCTGCATGTCAGCCCTCATCAGCTCGTCGTTTGCGTTGACGACGACAAGGGTGGGCTTAAATGCAGCCTTGAACCAGCTGCAGTCCTTCTCGGTCCAGGGAACAATGAAGACACGTTCGAGGCCGCTGCGTCTAATCTCGCCATCAATTGTCGGATTTGTGTATACAGCCATGAGATTGCCCGCAGCATTGGAAACGCCTCTGCCCGACCAATTCAGCGAGATGCCGTAACTAGCAAGCTTGTCCTCCACCTTCTTGAGTTCGGTGTCCGTTTTTACATCCAGGGAGTTTCGCATGGTCCCTTTGCCCTGCGTGAGGATGCTGCCGCCTCCGTTGGCATTGAGCCATGCGGCGCCGGCAGCTATGGCAGCGCTGTTAGGGCCAACGGTATCGATAAGAAAATACTCAATGGCATTGTCTTTGTTCATATGCAGCCTCTCAATTTCCAGCTGGCTCACCTGAGCAGACCGAGCTCACCCAGATAGTCGACAAACGAGCTGATTATCTCGTCGGTGCGCTTCGTGATATCGCCTTCGGTGAAGTCCTCGCGCGTTCGGGCAAGCTCCAGCAGCTCCTCGTTGTCGGTGCCCACTTTCTCAATACCCTTGTCGTTCACAAAGCCCTCGTAGTACTTCTTCTTGTCGCTGAAGCGATAGTCAGACGCCCTGATGTTCACGCGCTTCTCGAGCATCGCCTTGTTGCCCAACGCCTCGATGTTCGACGGGTCGCTCAGGGGTGCCGTCTCGGTTCGCTTCTTCGCGTAGATATGCTCGATTTCGAGCGTTGTGTCGAGACTCATGAGCTTCTGCTTAGGATTTTGGAACGCCCACCATACGAGCATCGAGCGCGTGAAGCGCCTCTGGTTCGTGAATGAGTACGCCTTGAATCGCGATGTAATGTCTTCGCGGTCGAAGCGGTATGCAGAAAACTCCACAGGCTTTTGGTCGATGATGTTCTCCATCTGCGGGAAGACGGGCACGCGCAGGGCGTTCACGCCCGGACGCTCCATCGAGTAGGCGTATATGAACCCTGTGATGAGCTGCAGGAAATCGTAGAGCGCCGCCTCGTCGCAGGAACCATCTTCGTCGTGGTTGGCGAGGAACCAGACAGACAGCAGGTATGTCCACATGCCGTTCGGGGCGTAGTTGAGCACGAACAGCTCGCACAGTACCCTCTCCGAGAACCCCTCCTGGCGGTCTACCTTCTTCCAGAAATCCAGCAGGACCTCTAGATCGGACAGGGATTCTTCGCTCTTGAGCATCTTGTAGGAGTCCTGACCGAAGAAATCGCGCAGTGACTGCGTCGTGGTGCTGTGGATATGCTTGCAAGCGCGACGGTAGTACATGTAACGGGTAAAGAGCTCGTCCATCGGGGTACCCACCGCCGGGTGGAAGATGTCCGTTGCGGTCTCCTCAAGCGCCTTCCAGTGTTCTATAAACTCGTCTTTACGGCCTAAGGAGGAGAAATACTTGTAGAACTGGCTCTTGAAGATGTCCGCATCTGCGAGCGGAAGCCCGCGGTCATTGAGCGTAGAGAAGATGCGCAGCGCCGTATCCTGCGATTCCGCCTCGATGGGCAGCAAAATGACGTTATTCAGGATGCGCGTGGCAAGCAGGGCGACGTACGACGGCCACTCGCTGGCCATGTCGGTTATCTTCTGCTGGAAGTAGCGGTAGTTGCAGGCATACGAGCTCTTCCATCCTTGCTCGACCACGCCGCTCTTGAGGATTTCCAGGAACTCGCCCTTGTCGTTGTCAGACGCGACCTCAGAGTCGATTTTGAGGCGGTTCATGTCCGGCTCGTCGAACTCGTCCGTCTTCCAGACACAGCGGGCGATGCTCTCGCGCACCTGCTTCGATTGCTTGTCCTTCATGTTCCCGAACTTGTCATAGAAGGCGCGCAACAATAGCATGATGGTCGTGAGACGCTGCTGGCCATCGATGATTTCAAGCTGGCTGTCGTCGTTGCGGAACGTAACTATAGGACCCAGGAAGTACTCGTCGGATTCGCGTTTGAACTTGTCGCAGTCGTCATCCGGAAACGCGAATGCGAATAGGTCGTCCCAAAGCGTCGCGCATTCATCCTCTCCCCAGGCGTACGGCCTCTGGTAGTCGGGAATGAGGAAGTCCGCGTGTTTCTCTGTCAGTAATTCCCTGATGCTCTTCTGGTCAATGTTTAGCTTTGACATGCAATCGGCCTCGTTCTCTATCTATTTGCCCTTATTTGCACCCTTGATTGGAGTGGCGAGGCCCTTTTCAATAATTTCGTGACGTGCTGACACTAAGTCGCTGTTCAAAAGTGTGATGTATTCGCTGCAAACATTTTGATACATCATGGAACTCTCGATATTGTACACTATGAGTACCCGCTCATTGAGAAAAAGAAACTCAATGGCATATGTGACAAACTGCAATCGGGTGTCCTCGGGCAAGACGAGGGGAAAGAGTCACTAATCGCATCTCTTTATCGGCTTACTGCCATGAACGAGGAGTGCCCCTCTGTAATCATGTTCTATGGACCGTCTGGCGTCGGCAAGACAGAAACAGCGAGATGCTTAAGCGAGGCTGTTGGCGGAGAGCTTACCCGAGTGCAATTCTCGATGATGCAAACGCAGGAGGCCTACGAGTATCTGTTTGGCGCAGAGCACTCGAAAGCAAGCTTCGCGCGTGGCCTTTTGGCAAGAGAGTCTAATGTCGTTCTAATAGACGAGTTCGATAAAGTTGACCCCCGCCTGTACAACATGTTCTATCAGCTCTTTGATGAAGGAAGATACGTTGACACGAATTAAGATGTCGACATGCGAAATGCCCTTTTTCTCCTAACCTCAAACTTCAATTCCGAAGTATCAGCTCGTCGGACGATGGGTCCTGCCATGTTCTCGCGCATCGGTGCAAGCGTGCATTTCTGCGATCTCGGAGTAGACGAGAAAGCTACGATAATTAACAAGCATATTGATTTCGTTCTCTCAAAACTTGATGAGGAAGATAGAGCGACGATCGAGCAAAGCGATATTCGGGCTTGGTTCATCGAGCATGCTGCAAAGTATGACAACATGCGTACGATGAAAAACAAGATTGAGGTGGCCATATTTAAGAAGCTTTCTGCTCCCATTATTTCGTCCGGAAGAAAGAGTATTTAACGCGAAGAAAAAAGTCTCCTTCTCAAGATTCAACTCAGAGATGGGTGTTTTGTTTGTGAGGACCGATTTAGTCACCTATCAGGTAGAGATTCGTATTTCCCCAGCTCAAAGCTGTCACTCTTCACTCGGAATTTGTCACTCTTAGGTTGGGGCGCCATTCCTCTTTAGTCCATGTAGTCAGTTGCGCGCAATCGAACTGCGTTTCCGCAGGTCAGATATATCACTCTCCGGTCGGGTGAAAATACTCTCCCCAAGTGACTACAGAGCATATAATCAGTTCTCACTACATGCTGACTACACGGTTTTTGCGATAGGAGAGTAGATGAAGTCCCAGCTCATCCACCCCGCTGACTACATCAAAACGGGGCATGTAACAATTGAGTGGGAATGACAGAGCTTGAACAAGAAATTATCAAGGCATATGATGCTCGCAAGCACGGATATAACAAGAAATAAATAATTACTTTGGCGGTTTTTAACAACCAGCTGTACGACTCAAAACTCAAACATGTTCTTATATTTTTTGCCGATATCGGCAATAAACGACAGTTTTATCTGAATTATAGAATTTAAATACGTGAAAACAACATGTCACTAAAATTTTT
>CALHQT010000064.1:0-7344 GCA_938038135.1 uncultured Atopobium sp. | reverse complement strand
TTTGTGTGAAGACGCCACAGACAATAATAAGGACGCCAATGCCCATAAAGGCTGGAACAAGAAATTGCTGTTTCAGCGCAGCTTCTGTCGTAAGAAACATTATGGCGATAAAAAATGCGGTGCCCACAAAGATATAGAAGAGCATGAGCATTCCAAAACGGAGTAGATCAAAGTTTGTGTGCTTAAAAACTTTGCTCAAATTTCTTTTTCCAAGAAGCAAATACACCGTAAAAAAGTAAAAGGCAGCCATAGGAATACAGATAACCCTATAGACATCCATAAGTGCCATATGACCGCCTTATTTGCTAAATCTGCTAGTTGCTTCTGTACCACTCAGCTTATAGTAGCGCGGTTAGCGCAGTAACAAGTCCAAAGAGAATACCAGGGGCGTTAGCAATCATAATGGGAACATCGCGTTCTTTCTTGAAAGCACCGTAAACAAACCAAACAATGCAGTTGATCATGGCAACTAGTGGTTGGATGAAGCTGCCTTTATTGCCAGCAAGATTATTGGTAATCTGTGGGATATAAGAAACATACATCATGACTGAGAGAATGCTGCCAAATTGACCTAGCTTGTTGAAGAAGTTCTCGTCAAAAGAAAGTGTGTGCTTTTCTGTCATGTAAAGAAACCTCCAATGCCTAACAAACAGATTGCTGATACTTACCCAAGTACTAAACAAGATATTCGTCAGTTCGTTGCAGAATAACTTGCATCAACCCATTGGCAGATTTCATCAAAGTCAACAGATTCATCTAATAGTACAGAAATCCACCGTTCCTTATTCATGTGGTATGCAGGTAAATAACCATTCTGGTGTAGAAGCGTTTCTAGAAGAAATGGATCATCTATTTTCACATTAACAAGATCGCAGCGCTCGAGCTTTTTTAAGCCCAGTTTTTGACCTGGCACATCAGCTACAAGTGCAAACCACTTCTTGTTGTGCGGGTGACGTAAGACTGCATAGGTTGGAGCTGTCGAGAAGGGATAGTCAGGGTCTATGCCGTATTGATCTGCAACGTATTCAAATAGTTTTTCTCGCATAATTTGACCTCCCTCGTCCATATCTTATTATGATTGACAGCTTCTCTATGGAGAAGTTGAAATTGTCATTATCTCCAGCATACGAGCCCTAAACAGCTATACTAAATGTGTTCGTATATGTAATAAAAAGTCCAAGTGAAGGGCGTCATATGAGCCGAGTTTCTCGTAGAGAAGATGAGTTCTACAGCATGTTCTCTGAGTTTTCAGCGTTGATTGTTTCAACAGCAAAACTGTTTGTCTCCTATATGGAGTCATTCCCAAGTTCAGAAGATTATGAAGTCCAAATCAAGAACTACGAGACACTCTGCGATGACCAGGTAGGAAAGATTATTTCCACCCTCAACACATCCTTTATCACGCCATTTGATCGCGAGGATATTTCACGTCTTGCCCTGCTTATGGATGAGATTGCAGATGGTATTGAGAGCGTCTCTGCACACCTCAGCATGTATGACATCAAAGAAATGCGTCCAGAGGCAGTTCAGGTGGCACATCTGATTCTGTTTGCATCAGAGGAGCTGCAAAAGGCCTTTGATCGTCTCCCTGATTATCACAAGGATGACTCGGTCATTCAGCATACACGCTCTACAAATGAGTATGAGGACCAGGGCGATGTCGTCTACCGCAACGCTCTGAGCTCTATCTTCAGAAACGTTGATGATCCGATTGAGGTTCTTAAGTGGAAGAGCCTTTTGGATAGACTTGAGTCTACTCTTGACGCTTGCAAGCATGTTGCAAACGCCGTTCAGAATGTTATTGTGAAAAATGGCTAGCATCTTGCTTATTGCGGTACTTGTTTCCGCACTGGTATTTGAGTTCATTAATGGCTTTCATGACACCGCAAACGCTATTGCAACTACGGTGTATACCAAGGCGCTACCTCTGCGCACGGCAATTGCTATGTCTGCAATCATGAACTTTATCGGCGCACTTATGAGCGAGAAGGTCGCTATGACCATTGCGTCTGGTCTGGTTGATATTCAGCTACAGCTTTACGTTATTTTTGCTGCACTGATGGGCGCCATTGTTTGGGACCTCTTTACCTGGTGGTTCTCAATCCCAAGTTCGTCTTCGCATGCGCTTATCGGCAGCCTTATCGGTGCAACCATTGTTTTTACCGGCAGCACAGGTCACATTCTTTGGGCGGGTGTCCTAGAGAAGGTTGTTATTCCTCTGTTTACCTCGCCACTTATTGGTATGGCCCTGGGTTATTTTATTATGAAGCTGGTGTTTGAGATTTTTGCTGACTGGCCACCTAAAAAGGCACATGGCCTGTTCCACCGTCTTCAGGTGCTCTCAGCTGCCTTTATGGCATACAGCCACGGCAATAATGATGCTCAGAAGACTATGGGAATCATCACGTTGGCGCTGGTTACCGCAGGTCTTCACGACCCTTCTAACGGCATCCCTCTGTGGGTCAAGCTTCTCTGCGCAACTACCATGGCACTGGGCACCTCCATTGGTGGCGGCCGCATTATGCGCACCGTTGGTGACGGCGTCACCAAGCTCACGCCAGTTATTGGCTTTGTTGCCGAGGCAAGTTCAACCGTTGCAATTGAGATTATGACTGCTCTTGGCGCACCAGTTTCCACTACGCAGGTCATTACTACATCTATCATGGGCGCAGGATCTGCTCGCCGTCGTAGCTCCGTACGTTGGGGCGTTGCGCGCAAGATTATTGCTGCTTGGTTTGTGACGCTGCCAGCCACCATGGCACTCGGCGGACTTATTGCATTCCTGACCAGCTTTGTTCTGGCATAACCTATGCTCAATGTTGTACTGGTAGAGCCCGAGATTCCCGCAAATACGGGAAACATTGGCCGCACCTGCGTTGTGAGCGGAACTCATCTGCATTTAGTGGGCCCATTGGGTTTCTTGCTTGATGACAAGAGCCTTAAACGGGCAGGCATGGCCTACTGGCAAAGCCTTAACGTTTCTGTTTATGACAACTGGGATCAATTTCTGGAGAAGAACGGTCTTGCCCAAGCAGTTAATGTACCTGCCACAGACGCTGCACACGACGCTGTTGCTGCGGTCGACAGCGCTGCAGGTACCGCTGCCAACGGCGCTTTTGTTGACGGCAGATCTCCGCTGCACTTTCTTACCAAGAAAGCTAAGAAGACCTACACGCAAGCAACGTATTGCGATGGAGATTACCTCATCTTTGGTAAGGAAAGCCTGGGATTATCCGAGGAGCTTCTGGCACAGCACGCAGATGAGTGCGAGAGAATCCCAATGCTGCAAGACTCCGCAAGCCTGGTTAATCGTGAGGACTGGAGTCAAAAACACGATGCGCTTGATGGCGATGACCAGTATGCTCACCCAGCGCTTTTGCAGCAGGATATCTGCGGAAACTTTATCGATCCTAACGAGTTCTCGGTCAGTGCGCTAAACGTTTCAAATGCTGCCGCCATTGTGCTGTATGAGGCGCTGCGACAGATTGGCTTTCCGGGAATGGATGTCTAAGAATTAGTTTGTTGAGTTTGTTTATGATGTAGAACGAAAAAAGTGTCAAGAATGGCTACAGAGGTGAGATGCGTGTTAATTAAAATCCGACAACACCATTAGGTGCTGTCGGATTTCTAAATTAAACTTGCTGCTTAATCACTATAAAGCGGTGAGGAATGTTAATCCGCCTAAAATTACACCAGCAGTATTTGGAATAATGAGAATCCAGTCCTTTTTGGGCTCTTTAGTCCAACCATAGATGACCCAAATGAGACAAGAAACTGCTGCAAATAGCGGCTGAAAAGGTTGAGCCTTTACGCCCTGTAGATTTGCAATAATTTGTGGAATATAAGCGATAAAAACAAATACTCCGATAAAAGCTCCGATAGAGCCTACAAATAGATTGATTTGTTTCTTTGACATAAAACACCTCCTCCTTCGTTATTTTAATTACAAGGATGAGGTAACGAGAAAATCAAACTACCTGTGAAATCAGAATTTAATACTGTTGCTTTAGTTGTGAAGATTGGTTTACAGATTTATGGCTAAAGTAATGAGCCTCATTAGGCTTTTCTGATTGTAGAGTTGTGCCCGCCTGTAGCTACTTCAAGAATACGCAAACAAAAACCCGAGTGCGAGGCACCCGGGTTTTGCTTGCGTTAATGCTGTCTTTTACTTCTAGTTACGCTTCCTACGACGCAAAACAAGAGAGGTTCCCAAGGAAGCCACAGAGGTTAGAGCTGTGCTAACAAGAATCACGCTTGAAGCGTCGCCAGTCTCGGGCAGAGAGCTTTTACGCTTTGCTGGGGTCTGAGGTGCTGCAGGTGCTTCAGGGTTCTTTGTGTAGTAGAACGTGTGTTCAAGCTGGTCAGCAGAAACATATCCGGTGCTGTCACCCTGAAGTGTGTAACCGTCAATCTCGCGAGCAGAAACATTCTGCAGGTTGAGCGTCTGGCTGCCAATAATATCGTCGGAATGGATTTGCTCACCAGTCTGTGCGTCAACGTAATGGACGGTATAGCTGTAGCGAGCTTCCTTGCTATACGTAAAGGTCAAGATGTTATTCTCGGCATTCTCGTCAAGGACCATAGAGCGAGAAGAAACGTCTACATAGGCATAGTCTCCGCGATCAGCTGCGTCGAGTGCCCACTTGCTGACAAGAGAGCCGATTGGAGCAGTCTCAGTTGTGGTTGAGAGAATCTGACCGTCATCTGTCTGGTGAATGACCGTGTAGGAGACGGAGGAGTCATTCTTTTTCCACAGTGCGTGTAGGGTGATGTCACCTGTAACTGCTGCGGAGAAGCTGTATACAGAGGGGTTTCCGTTGGTGTAGAGAATCCAGCCAGCAAAGGTGTAGCCTTCTCGTACGGGATCAGCAGGCTTGGTAGCTGCGTCTCCGTAGGTGAGCTCCTGCGAGTTGACTGGCGAGCCACCCTCAGAGTCAAAGGTAACGGTTGCAGTCAGAGGTGCCCACTTGGCATACAGCACCGTGTTGGTTGCGGGCATAGTGGTGTCGGTAATAGGAGTACCCACAGTCTCTGAATTGTCGTACCAGCCCTTGAAAACATAACCAGGTCGTGGAGAAGTTAAAGAGGTGCCAGGAACATCGGTGCTGGCATTAAAGGGCTCTCCAAAGAGGTGAGAGTGCGTAGCAACAGTTGTACCAGAGCTTACGTAGGTAACGGTATAGGTATTGCGCTTATAGCGGTGCTCAATCAAGTTGGAATTGTAATCAGTGGTAAGGTAGTCGTAGTTGTATGGCTGCCAACTGGTCCAACTAAGGGCATCGTAATTGGTTCCATCAAAATGGCCAATGCTCATGCGGTAGCCGTCATACGAAAAACCAGGATGTCTATTTTCGCTCTCAAGATAGTGATCAACATCATTTCTTGCAATCTCTGTAATCATGCCAGGTCGAGAAAGCGTGTGGTCTCCGCCCATATCGTAAGTACCATCAAGGTTTTGATAGTAATAGAAACGGTAGCGTGGACCAAGGTTAGTGGAATTGGTATATCGGCCATAAATTTCAAGCACATTATCTGCGGTAATCTTGGTTCCTGGGTCAGTTGTTTTTGCTTGGAAAGTGGTTGCAGTACCGCCAACACCAGGGATTATGCCATACCAATAGTAGGTTCCAGAAGGGTCGTCTGCGCGCATTGCAGCAAGCATATCATCACTGTATTTATTTCCCGTATTGGGGTTAATGGCGTAGGGATTAAACGCCTCACCATAACGAAGCGTAAGCGTTGCAAGAATGGAGCCATTTCTCTTTGGACGTACGTTAACGGTGATAGTTGCAAGGTTGTAGTAAACGTTAATAGTGGTGGAACCATCTGCTGCAATAGGAGTTGGATCGCTCTCGTGACTGTATGTTTCAAAGCGGAAAACGCCTGTATTTGGTTGGACGGGAGCAGTTGCAGTCATTGTTCCAACGGTTCCGGAGGCTGCAGTAGTTGTGACGTAGTTGTAGTTAGAAGGGTTGTTTGGATCCTGAATAAAATAGGCGTAGTGATACGTTGCTGTTGCTGGAGTCCAAAGCGCCTTTGCAGTAACAGGCTCTTGAGGCATGGTGGTAGGCAAAGAATCTGCAATACCATCGTCATTAAGGTCCCAACCAGCAAAGGTATAGCCAGTTCGTGTTGGATTAGGGACGGCAGGAACAGGATCTCCTGGATTTCCAATTACAGGAGACAGCTCACTACCAGAAGTTGAGAAGTAGATTGCGCTGCGAGGATTGCGATCATAGTAAATGTACTTAACAGCCTTGCCATCTGCGGTAACCTTGAGCGAAAGGTCTGTAGTTGTGCGTACAAAACCTGGATAGGTGACATCGGAAGCAGTAACAATCGAATCGGGCACACCGTAATTTTCTTCGGAGGACGCCTCAACATAATTGCCGGTAGTCATCTCCTTCATGCGCTTAACGGTGTAGGTAACATAACCAGGCATGTAATAGACAGTCTGCTTGATGTAGTGATCTGAGCCAGAAGCAACGCCAGTAACAGTTGCTTGAGCAGGATCTTCCAGGTCATAGCCGGTGATTGTTGGAGCTGTAACAGACCAAGATTCTCCCTCATTTACAACTTGTTTAGAAGGAGCGTGAATCTCTTCGTCGTTTAATACGTTAACGTACGAGACTACAACAGAGTATTTACCTGCGTCTTCAATAGATTCAGCAATTGCAGATGCAGGCAGACTGCTCAAAACAAGAGCAAGAGCAAATAAAATGCTCAAAACTTTCTTAGCGCGCATTATTTCTCCTCAAACAGCAAAAAAGATAGGTAAATCATAACAAATGACGAGAAGAACTTGCTGTTCAAGCCTAAAATTGACTGTGTACACACAATCCACTTCTCCTTAAGGTGCAGGAGAAGTGGACGAGAAAAATCAATCGATCTAGGTGGACAGAATGCAATGCGCTCGTGAAGCCTTATCGCTATTTAAATTTTTTTGTAGATGATAACACCTTAGTAAGTTCAAGTAAGAGCTTTGATTTCAGGGTTTTTAATTCCTCTGGAGAAGGACAAGTTGAGCTGTCATACATTTTTTCCATGGGGTACCACCAGACAGGACCTTTGCCGTTATGACCGTATTCGCCTAGATCACCCGAAACCCTAGGGAATAAATGCCAATGGAGATGAGAATCTCCGTTACCTAGCAGCTCGTAGTTCATTTTCTCGCAAGGAAACGCGCGTGATACCGCTTCTCCAACAAGGGACATCTCTTCAAGAAACTTTAGTTTAAAGTCTGTATCTAGCTCGTGAAGTTCTGTTGCATGTTGCTTACATAGAAAAATCGTGTATCCCTTAAAGTGTTGGTTATCCCCTAAGACAACATATCCCGTTTCCAAT
>CALHQT010000063.1:0-2402 GCA_938038135.1 uncultured Atopobium sp. | reverse complement strand
GCAGATTGATTGCTCTACCTGCGCGATTCTCGCCCTCAATGTAGGTAATAACGGCTGTCTTCAGGCCAGAAAGGCTAAAGGAATAGTCACCGCTGTGCATCATTGCACGCGGGAAGTGGATGGCCTTAGGATTGCCCTGAGCTGCAAGTTTGCTGATCACGGGGCCACCTGGATAGCCGAGGCCAAGCGCCTTGGCAACCTTGTCAAAGGCCTCGCCCACGGCGTCGTCGATGGTGGAGCCCAGGACCACGTAATCTCCCCAGGCACGCACGTGTACCAGCATAGTATTGCCACCCGAGACCAGGCTGGCCACAAATGGCGGCTCCAGGTCCGGCGTCTCAAACAGGTTGGCCAGCAGGTGGCCTTCCAGGTGATGAACGGGAATAAGCGGCAGGTCAGTGGCCACGCAGAAGCCCTTGGCAAACGCCACGCCTACAACAAGCGCGCCGACAAGGCCTGGACCTGCGGTAACACCAACGGCGGCCAGGTCAGACGGCACCAGCGTGTCGCAACCAAAGTGCGCGCCTGCGCGGGCCATGGTCTCCTCGAAAAGACCCACAATAGCCTCGGTATGCTTGCGAGAAGCAATCTCGGGCACGACGCCGCCAAAGCGAGCGTGGAAGTCAATTTGCGTTGCGACAACATTTGCGCAGACCACGCCGTGTGAATCCATGATGCACATGGCGGTCTCGTCGCACGAGGACTCCAGGCTGAGAATCAAATCCCCCGCCTCGCGCAATGCCGCAAGCGTCTCTTCAGAGCGCTCACCTGCAACAATAGGCCACGGACGCACTGATGCGTGAGGTTCAGGGTTTCTCGCCTCAAAGCCAGCGCCAACCGCCAAAGGCAGCTGCGCCGTCATCAAAAGCGCCGCGCAATCTGGACCGTAATATCCCGGGCGACGACCAACCTCGGCAAATCCCAGCTTGCTATAGGCACCCTGAGCTGGAGCGTTATCCTCCTCCACCTCAAGGGTAATCGTAGACGCACCCAGCATCTGGGCATCGTACGCCACGCGTTCTACCAGCTTGGATGCAATTCCCTGGCGGCGACGCTCAGGCGCAACCACCACTTCTTCCACCTCAAACTGGGCACCTGCCAGACGACCGCCCGCAAATCCAATGACCGTTCCGCGATCGTGAGCCAGCCACCAGCTGCGCCCAACGCCCGAGAGCTCATCATAGAACGTCTGCTTTGACCAGGCCGAATGCGCGGCGTCAGCATACGTTGCTGCCTCCAGCTCCGCCACCTGATCCAGATCGTTCACCGTCATCGGACGAAGCTGCAGGTGAATATCGGCCAGCGCATCATCCACGCCGGTCAGGGCCACCGTTGCCGGCTCCTTCAGGCCCAAACGCTTGCGCTCCGACTCCTCCGCATCAGAAAGGCGCGTGTAGATGGGCAGCACCAACGCCGGATCGCCCGCGCCCGCCTGCTGATACTCGGGCATGCACACCGCGCGTACCAGGCCTTCTCCTGTTGGGAACCACGTTGCTTCATCGGTGTATGTCGAGAAACCCGCGCGCTCAAAACGCTCGCGGTACTTCACTAAACCGTTGCCCGTAAGCGTGAGTTGGTCCTTATCAGTCCTGCTCGACCACTCCTCTACACAAGCGTCTGCCTTGAGGACGTTCTCCACCGGGAAGGTTCTGTGTGCTCCAGCATTATCCAGCAGGTAGATGCCCGGATAGACCTCGCCGCGCATGGCGTCTGCAACAACACCAACGGTGCCGCGCACGCCCGCCTTCCACGCGCTAAACGCCATGGCGTCAAGAGCGCTTGCGCCATAAAGTGGCAGGCCAGAGCCGCACGCAATGCCCTTTGCGGTGGCCACGCCAATGCGGACACCCGTGAACGAGCCAGGTCCTCTACCTGCAATAACAGCGTCGACATCAGCCATGGTCAGTCCAGCGGCGTCAAGCGCCTCCTGAACTGAGCCCACAAGCTCCACGTTTGCCTGGCGACGACACAGGTGATCTGTGGACGCAAGTACCTCAACGTCGAACCCGCCGTCTGTACCCGCGGCGCTGGTATCGCGCCTGGTCAGACGCGCGACCGTACACGCCAGCATGTCTGTAGACGTATCAACCGCAAGGACCACGTTTGTTTCATTTTTTATAGCAAGCATAAACACTCTTCTCGGCGAAAAACGCCTTGTATCACGCCAATATTTCTTCTTGTAACTCTATAACTATACGCCAAGCCACGCCCGCAAACAGCGCGAGTCCCAACCCCGCAAAACTTTTACGCAACAGCTGTTTGAACAGGAAAAATATTTGCCTTAAATCACTCGAATTCTGTACTTAGTACCTACAAAATAGAGAGAAAAACTTTGTTGCTCAGGCTTTGAACTGCCTCCCATTTCTTGGACACGAGAAATGGGAGGCAGTTCAAAACACACC
>CALHQT010000062.1:0-9189 GCA_938038135.1 uncultured Atopobium sp. | reverse complement strand
AATCTGGAGTTGCAGAAAGAACCGTTCCCACAATAATGACAATGCAGCAAATTACCGTCAGAGGTGATGGAATAGCTTCTGGCATAATTGCCGGCAAAATAATACCTGCAAGCGCGGCAAAAATGACTGACCAGGCAGAATAAGAAATATTCAAGGCCATACCGCGAGAAGCGCCAATAGCGTCAATGGCCTTGTAGTAGAAGAGATACGAAGCAGTACCTGCAAGTGCAGCAATAAAGACAACACCGTTAGCAGGAGTTACTGCAACCTGACTTGCAAACTCTACAGAGCCAGCGAGAGGCAGAATAATAAGACCGTAAGCAAATGCAGAGGTAGTTTCCCTTATCTGAAGTGCGGTTTCATTATCAACAGCATCGTCTTGCATTCCCCAAGCCAAAATAACTGCCTCAGAACCCCAACCAAAGACACAGGCTACAACGCCTAGGATTCCAACAAGAACGTTTCCGTTGCCCTCTCCTGCAGCAGTTGATACACCAATGACCATAACGCCTACAAGAGCAACAATAAGGGCAATAACCTGCTTCAAATTCATTTTTTCTTTAAGCAAAAGCCATGCTAAAACCGAACCAACTGCAGGATAGAAAGCTGAAATAGCAGCGGTATAACCAGGTCCAATGGTATTAATAGCAGCTAAGTAACCACTCATACCAATTGGTCCACCCAGGAGTGCGCCAAGCATGACTACACGACCACTCTTTGTTTTTGCTGCCTCAAGGGTGTCTTTAAGTCTGCCTTTCTGAGCCATCATGACTAAAAGAACTGCAGCGGCAAAGAAATCGTGCATGAATGCGCTGGCAAATGACGCCTGAGCTGAATCAACATAAGGACTCATACCAAGAGCAACACCAAGAATAACGGTATCAACCGCCCAAAGAATACCGCTTAAAAGACCGTAATACATAATTTTCCCCTTTTGCCCTTAGTTCTGAGCGTCTTCGTACCAAGAAAGAACACGATCAATATTGTTTGCAGCGTAGCGATAGTAAATGAAGAACCACTCGCCTACGTTCTCGCCCTCTGCTTCCTTAACCAGAGACCAGAGATACCAGCACCAACCGGCAAAGACTACATAGCTCCAGAAGTGTCTGCGCTGCTCAAACGTTGCCTCTTGTCCAAAGTAGTAATCAATAGCAGCATTTGCCTCATCGTCAGTAAGCTCACAGCAAACCGTAAAAGTACCAAAGTCATTTGACTCATCTGACATGCCTGCATATTCCCAGTCAATAAGGCTGTAGGTACCAGCCTCATCAATCAAGAAATTCAGATAGAAGAAATCATTGTGTGAAATAACAATTGGATACTGATCTGCGTCTGCAAACTTCTTCAAGCGCAGGACCTTCTCGCGAAGCTCATAGTAGCCAGGAATCTCAATAGGACCCTCTTCAAGCAGGAGTTTCTCGTAATTAAGACCCTCGTTGACAAAGTCAAAAGAACGATCAAGTGACGCGCCGCTATGATGCAATTTATAACCCATTTCCATTGCGCGCTTGAGCTGCTCAGGGTTATGAGGATCAAGATTCTGAGCGTTTTTCACAAACTTGGAAATCTTCCAACCTTCTTTTTGGTCCTCGTAAATAAAGGTGTTGTCTAGGCCAAGCTCACGAGCAAGTCGAAGACCAGCTTCTTCAGCTGCACGATCAACAAGTTTCTCGGTACCAACACCTGGATGCCTGTAGACATACTCCTGAGCATCATCACCATATCCCACAATAAAGTGAGCAGACAAGTTAGTAAGTCCCTGCTTTAAAGGATAGAAACCGTGAATATCCTTCTTCTGACAATGAAGGACCGAGACAATGTTGTCAAAAATCTCTGAATCAATATTCTCAATGAATGCAGGATCGAACTGACGGAGCTCATCAAGGGAATCAAACTCGTAAATAACACCGTCAGGATACTTTCTAATGGTCATGGAAAGCTCTTTGATATGACGGACGTAAATCTCTTCCCAGAGCATATCAACGGTTTCTGGCTTGTCGTAGACAGCCTCAAGAATATCTACAAACTTCTTTGAGAATTGCCTGTCAAAATAGACGTGACCAAGCATAATCCAAGAATTTGAACCGCCAATTTCTACGCCAGTAATACGTCCACCACGTCCCTCTTTAAGGCACCACTCATCAGTTTCTCCTGCAACATACGTTGCTGAGTAATAAGCCTCATAGACATAGTGTTCAAATGGATTCTGAGTAAAGTAGTCATCTGACGAGCAGATATACGTATTATCAAGCTGATCTTTCACATACCAAAGCGTAGAGTTGTTATTTCTTGTTGCATAATCTGGGTTAACAACAATCTTGACGCCATACTTCTCCTCCAGATAGAAGAAGTACTCCTTCTTATAACCCACAACAACGGTGATGTCAGTAATACCAGCTTCAAGCAACTGATGAATCTGGCGCTCGATCAGAACTTCTCCACGAACCTTCAGGACACCCTTTGGCTTCTCATATGAAATAGGTGCAAAGCGAGAAGACAGACCAGCTGCCATAATAATGGCATTCTTAACCTCATAAGGTTTCAGAGCTTCAAGACCCTTTGGTGTAATTAGACTATCGTCAATAAGACCCTGATCCTCCAGTGTTTTGACTGCTGAGTTAACAGATCCAAGGGAAAGGTCTGTATGTTCTGCAAGCAGCCTTTGATTGAGCTTCTCGTTAGACTGAGCAATGGTTTTAAGTACGGAAAAAACGTTCTTTGTCAGTGCCACGGTTCCTCCAAATGAAGACCAATTAACTGCGAAATAAACTTCCATACCAATTTACGTCAGTCATAATACCCCTATGTTCAAATTTAAACAAGTATGAACATATTTTGAACATAATAACTTTAGAAGATTGTTAAAGGCTGCCAATCTAACAAAAAAACGGCACCTGAGATGCCGTTTTACCTTTTATGTATTGCTTTACAAACGAGAAGACCCTAGTAAGGACCAAAATCCAAACGCGCTGGATAGTGGTTTTTACGCTTCTCAACTGGTGGCATTTGCATGTAATCACCGTAAAGCATCCTAAGGAATTTATCATTTTGATTAGGGAACGCTACTTGAATTCCATCAAAATCAAGCTTATCGACAGGAAAAACCTCATCAACTGGATAGGTATTTACAAACCTATCCGTATCGTGCAGGTAGGCAATTCTTTTTGTCTTAACGTGAGCAAAGCGGTTGCGGGCTTCCTGCTCACGCTCATACATTTTCTGAGTAGAGAGATGTAGAAGTTTGCAAACTCCTCTACCCATAGTAACCGCTGCTTTTAAGAGCTTTCCTTTGATGCCGTCGGCCAAAATAACAGGACGAGGAACGTCAACTAAAATGCGCATATGTGACCAGAACCACGCATCAAATGCCTGCTTCTGATATTCCTTCTCGTCATCCGAAACATTATCAAAGCAGTAGACATCTAGGAAAATACCAAGGTCAAGAGGAAGTGGCGCAAGTGCTTCTTCGCAGAACTGTGTTCCTTTGAGCATAATGCGCGTGGTTGGGAATGGATAGTTGATGTCCCTCTCAGTATTCATGATCGAATACTTTTCTGACCACTCTTTATCATAGATATCTAAGAGTTTGTTGAAGTCTTCTGCAGGAAGACAAACATCAATATCATCGTCCCAAGGAATAAATCCCTTATGACGAAGGGCGCCAATCGCGGTGCCGCCAAAACCAAAATAGCGGATGTTGTTGGCTTCACACGTGTCTACGAAGTCCTTTAAAATCATCAGCTCAACTTGCTGGAGATGCTTAAGCGTTTCTGTATCGTATGTGCGCATTATCGACCTTCATACATCTTCTTGTAGTAATCCTGATAATCACCGGAAACTACATTCTTAACCCACTTGCGGTTCTCCAGATACCAGTTAATAGTGGTAACAATTCCCTCTTCAAATGGAGTCTCTGGATACCAGCCAAGCTCTTCTTTAATCTTATCAGGTGCAATACCATAACGACGATCGTGACCCTTGCGGTCAGTAACGTAAGAGATTAGATCCTCAGTAATCTGAGTGTCCCCAGTGATTCTTGCAACTTCACTGATGATGCGCTTAACAATGTAGAGGTTGTTGCGCTCGTTGTGACCGCCAACGTTATAGACCTCACCAAGGCGTCCACCTTCAAGAACCATAGCAATTGCCTTACAGTGATCATCAACGTACAGCCAATCGCGAACATTAAGTCCGTCGCCATAGACAGGAAGAGACTTGTGTTCCAAGCAATTCTCAATCATCAGAGGAATGAGCTTCTCAGGGAACTGATATGGTCCGTAATTATTAGAGCAACGAGTAATTACTGCTGGGAACCCGTATGTATCATGCCAGGCCTTTACAAACATATCTGCAGAAGCCTTAGATGCAGAGTAAGGGCTATGAGGGCTCAATGGTGTAGTCTCACGGAAGAATGCCTCTGGATCATCAAGCGGAAGTGAACCGTAGACTTCATCAGTAGAAACCTGCAGGTATCTGTGGTCTCCGTAGGAGCCCTGGCCATCATTCCAGAAAGACTCTGCAACGCTCAGAAGAGCGACAGTACCCATAACGTTAGTGTCAGCAAAGGCACCCGGATCTTCAATGGAGCGATCTACGTGGCTCTCTGCTGCAAAGTTAACAACGTAGTCGGGATGATAGGTCTCAAACAGCTGCGTCAGAGCCTCTTTATCCCTAATGTCTACGTGAGCAAAAGTGTAGCGAGGGTCTTGATCATATTCCGAAAGATTCTCAAGGTTGCCAGCATAGGTCAGGGCGTCCACGTTCAAAATATGAATGTCCTGATTTCTTCTAAGCATGTAGTGGATGAAGTTCGAACCAATAAATCCAGCTCCACCAGTTACTAAATAGGTCTTCACACTAACCTCTTTCTACCTTCGAAAGATATGTCGCAAGAGCCTCTTGCCAAGGCCTCATACAATTTCCAATGGTACTCTCAAGATGACCGTTTACCAAAGATGAATACGCAGGGCGAGAAGCGCTTTCTGGGTGCATCTCTTTCCACTGAGCAGAAGTTACTCTAGCAACCTTACAATCAAGATTACTACCAGCCATAATAGCTTCGGCAAAATCAGCCCACGAGCACGTTCCCTCATTGGTTGCGTGGTAGATGCCATAGTTCTCAGTGGCTGCAATGCACAAGATTGTGTGAGCTAGGTCATTTGCGCTGGTAGGATTACCTACTTGATCATCAACAACACTAATCTCTGGATACTTTGCACCAAGGGCGCGCATGGTTGCCACAAAGTTCTTGCCAACATAGCCGTAAAGCCATGCCGTTCTCACTACAAACGTTTGAGGATTTGCCGCAAGCGCAAGTCCCTCTCCCGCCAATTTGGAGCGCCCATACGCAGAAACAGGATAAGGAGCATCTTGTTCTGTACGAGGCGAGCTTTCTTTTCCACTAAAAACATAATCGGTAGATACTTGAACAAGCTTTGTCTGCGTAGCACTGCAAGCTCGTGCAAGATTCATAGGACCAAGAGCATTTACTGCAAAGGCCATCTCAAAATTGCTTTCGCAGCCATCTACATTTGTTGCGGCAGCACAGTTAATAACAAGGTCATAACGATCATGCTGGCCAAACCATATATTTACCGCTTCTGAACTGGTAATATCAAGTTCGTCTGCGTCGGTATAGTCAACGTCTGGATCAACAAACAGCTCTGGAATAGGACCAATTTCAGAGACTCCGGTCTCAAAAAGGCGTTTGAGTTCATTACCTAACTGACCATGAGAGCCAGTAATAAGAACGCGCATACTACTCTCCCTTTCCAGAAGGAAGAATACGTCCCTCTGCAACACTCTTGAGGTGTTCACCATACGTAGATTTACCGTAGCGTTCTGCACACTCGATGAGTTTAGAGCTGTCAATCCAACCGTTCTCAAAAGCAATTTCTTCTGGAACGCTTACAGGTAAACCTTGCGCAGTCTCAACAGTACGAACAAAGGTAGATGCCTCAAACAGAGACTCCATAGTTCCTGTATCAAGCCATGCAAAGCCACGTCCAAGAGTGACAACATCAAGCGTGCCATCATCAAGATAGAGTCGATTGAGGTCAGTAATCTCATACTCACCACGAGCGCTTGGCTGAACCTGCTTTACCAGCTCAGTAACACGTTGATCGTAGAAATAAAGTCCGGTTACTGCGTAGTTAGATTTTGGATGAGCTGGCTTCTCCTCAATTGAAATAGCGTTGTAGTTCTTATCAAACTCAACAACGCCAAAACGCTCTGGATCATCAACGTGATAGCCAAAAACTGTGGCACGACCAGCAGTTTGTGCCTGCTGAGCAGCTTTTCTCACAAGTCCTGAAAGACCATTTCCAAAGAAGATGTTGTCTCCAAGAATCAAAGCTGCAGCGTCATCACCAATAAACTCTTTACCAATAACAAATGCCTGAGCAAGTCCATCGGGAGAAGGCTGCTCGGCATAACTGATGGTGATACCGAAGTCAGAGCCGTCACCCAAGAGTTTCTTAAAATTTGGCAGATCGCGTGGCGTGGAGATAACCAAAATATCTCTAATACCTGCAAGCATAAGCGTTGACAGCGGATAGTAAATCATTGGCTTGTCATAAACAGGTAAAAGCTGTTTAGATGTAACGGTTGTCAGCGGATAAAGCCTGGTACCGCTACCTCCTGCAAGAATAATGCCTTTCAAAATTACTCCCCATCAATCGGGCTTCCCGCTAAACACCGTTTAGGACGATATTGATATGTAATCTTACCAAAGTCTTACTCAACAGCGGTGATTCTATACAGTCTATAAGGTCCTTCTTGAAGAACAATCTCAAATCCAGGAATTTCATCAGTAATCTGTAAACCTGAGAAATAATAGCTTTGGTCTCCTAATAAAGCTGGATTTTCTAAATCTAACAACAGGACATATCTTGCACCAGTTTCTCGCACTGCCTGCTGAACCTCTGGATTACTAGCTACCTCATTAAGCCTTGTACGAATAATTACACTTTGTGGCAATTCTTCCACTTCTACCTTCGCTCGGTAGAAAATGTTCATGCCATAAAGTGAGTTTAGAACAAGAGAGCCATCGTAAGGATTATTAACTACCAGGTCATTACCAACAATCTGGAGAGCCTTTTTTACAAACTCATCCTCACTTGCCTTATAGGTTGTATGCTCACGAGGCTCAAAGACCTCATTGAGCCATATGATGCCATAGCGGATTTCGCTATGCTCTTTTTTTGGTAAGCTTGCCAAGTTCCACGGACTCAAAAGCACACAGCCCCATAACACCGCCACGATGCTCATAAGAACGCCAGAGTTCTTAATAAACATGCAGGGCTTACAGGTTGATTGATCTCCATTTGCAGAAATGGTACAAGCAGAATTCTCTGAGCTTGTTTTCTCGCCTTTGTTTCCTTTTTCTTTGACCGTCTTAATAACGTATTTAATGAAGTCAAATACAAGCGTGATAGATGTTTCCATACCAATAATTGCAACAGGAACTGCTGCTATTGCTACCATCGCGGCGGTTCTTTCTGGATCGGTATACCAAAATCCCGAGAAAAACCTCTTAATAGGAAGCACATCAGAAAGACTTGCCACATAAATGACAGCAGTCATGAGAAATACCAGAGTGAGCCAGCGACAATTTTTATTCATACAACAGCTGACAAATCCAATCCAGAACGCAACCGCAAAGAGAATCTGTGGCAAATTCAAAAGCAGGCCAAAATTCAATACAGAAAGAACTGACTGAATTGGATCAACATAAATTTCCCAGAGGAAATTGACTGTCGGTGCCATAAAACTTGAATTAAGCACGATATTCCACATACCAATAGCGGAGCCAAGAATTACGCACTCTAAACAAATCAATAGAATGATTTTCTTCGGTTTTGTTAATTCAAATTTCTTACTCAAATACTGCACAAAACTTGGAAGCAAGTTGCAAAGAACAAAGGGTAAAACAAAAATGGCCCACAAAAAATCTGCACTAGGATGAACCATTGCAAGTGCAATAATCCCCATAAAACATAAACAAAGTGTATGAATATTTACAGAAAATTTTTGAACGCTATGAGTTGATGAGCATACTTCTTTGCAGGATATCTCCTCGTTAAAAGACAATATAAAAACTGCTACAACAGTGGGGACAAGACAAAAGCCAGCTACATTAGGAAAGACTGCATGCACCGTAACCATTCGAATAGGAAAAGCCAATTGTGCAAATGCCGCAAATGCAGTCAGTAAACTAAAAGTTACATTCTTCTTTCCTATCACCTGAAGCAAAGCACAGACGCCCACTGGATATATAACCGCGACAAAAACAAACCAAACCACATTTTCTGTAAGTACCTCATTAAAGCCTGTAATTGCTGCAGTGACAGCTGCTAAAGAATGAAATAAAGTTGGATAAAAGCCCTCGTCAAAGAAGGGGGTCTGAAGCTCTGGTCTTGCTCCTGTATAAAAGGCAGCATGCAGCATAGAATAAATGCCCGACTGAACACTTCTTGTAATGTACGCAAGGTGCGCGTAGTTATCAGCAGACTGCAAGAACCAAGAGGGGTTTCTAATTGCTTTGTGGAAAATAACAAAGAATATTGCAGTAGAGATAACAGCAGTTACTAAGAGAAAAACTCCGTTTAGAGATTCCTTCTCGGCAAGGTTTGCATGAGATTGATTTTCCTGGGTAGGTCTGATTTTCTGAATAAGATACGCAAGCCCAGCAGCAATCAAGATAAAAAGACCAACGCCTCCCAAAAGCGGCGTTACACCTCTTAGGCCCAAAGGATATATTGCAATTCCAGAAAAACCAATGAGGCAGACCGAGATAAGCGGAGCTACCACAAGGGATGTCATTCGTTTAGTGCCAATAGCGCGAGAAAAAAGATATCCCGGTACATAACAAAGAACCAGTACAACTGCTACTGCTAGAGCAAACTGTCTCCACATGTGTAAGCTTCCTTATTTGGTTGCCATTGTCGACTAGATGAGCTGAGCCCAGCGCTTTTTACCTGCCTGGAGAAGAGCTTTCTCAAGAACCGATGGCTCAACCTTATACGTCTTTGCAGGAAGAGGCTTCTGGTTAATCTTAATGCCACCACCATCAATGAGACGACGAGCCTCACCATTACTTGAAGCAATCTCTACTTCAACCAAAATCTTTGGTAGGTAGATGAGACCATCTTCATCTGCTTCAAGGGAAATTGAAAACTCTTTGACATC
>CALHQT010000061.1:0-5627 GCA_938038135.1 uncultured Atopobium sp. | reverse complement strand
AGGTTAGTGAGCGTAACAAAGTTGCCCTGCAAAAAGCTCAGGCGGTAATCGTCGTCTCTAATGGAAAGCGAGGGTCGCATGTCTTCTGGCAGCATAGCCATAAAGCAGAACTGGCACGCGTTTACGCAGGTCTTGATGCCATCAAAGAGCACGTCAACAAAGTCAACGCCCCAGTCTTCTCCGGACTCGCGCTCAAGAACACACTCATAGAGCTCATCATCGCCGGGAATAGAAACTTCAAGCTCGCAGAGGGAGCCGTCGGCTTCCCAACGCCAATCAATCAGGTCTTTTGGCACTACGCCATTGACCTTCTCGATAATCATGCCGGGCTCAAGGCCAGCCTTCCACGCAGGACTACCCTCTTCAACGGACTCAATCAGTGCGCCAAGTCCACCAGATTTTGTATTTCCGTAGTCTGCGCGCTGTTCCATATTAGGCGCCTACAATTTGTTCAATAGCTGATTTAACTGCGTTGATATGAGCTTCCGGCGTAGAAGCGCCGGCGGTAATACCAATATGCTCTGCTCCCTCAAACCAAGAAGCTTGCAGCTCATCAGCGCCTTCAATGTGATAGGTAGCGGGGCAATAGAGCTTGGAAATCTCTGCTAAGCGAGTGGTATTTGCAGAGATCCTGCCGCCAATAATAATCATGACATCAGACTCTTTTGCAAGCCTCATGCACGAGTCCTGATGGCCCGCAGTAGCCTCGCAGATAGTATTCATGACGCGAAGCTCGTCAACAAGAGGAAGTACCGCGTTAACTACTTCAGAGAGCTTAGCGGCGCTCATGGTGGTCTGTACCACTAGACCAACCTTCTTTGCAGCTCTCATGGCATCCGCCTGAGCGGCAACTTCTTCCACGGTGTCAATAGCCAAAGAACCTGGCACGTGAGCCAGCGTAGCTTCTACTTCAGGATGTCCAGACTCTCCTACCACATACACGGCATAGCCCTGTTTGGCGAGAAGTTCTGCAGCTCCGTGAGCCTTCTTTACAAACGGACAGGTTGCATCAAGTACGTCAACACAGCCATCCTTGGCAATCTGCTCCTCTTGAGGAGTTACACCATGGGTGCGCAACAATAGCGCACTTCCTGCAGCTTCAGAAGCGGAATCAACTACCTCTACGCCCTGGTCTTTAAGAGACGTAACAACACGAGGATTATGAATAAGCGGACCAAGCGTGCGCACGGGCGCATGAGCATCTTTGACGGCCTGCTGGACCATCTGAAGAGCTCTTTCTACGCCGTAACAAGCACCTGCTTCATCAGCAATTTTGATAGTAGGCACGAACTAATTCCTTCCGGGATGCTCTTTGAGCATTGCATCTCTTAGCTCGTATACCCGCTCCATGGCCACTTCTTCCATCTCTTTTGCCTGATCTTTACGCTTTTTAGAAGTCAGATCATTAAAAGAAACCTTCTGACCTGCACGAAGATACACCTTTACAGGCTTAACCAGAGGAGAACCTTTTTTCTTAATATCAAGGGCACCAATAATTGCTAATGGCTGAACATCTACCTTGGCAAGCTGTGCAATAAGCGCAAAACCGCCATGGGTTTCTCCACGTTCAGTGTTGCTTCTGACTCTGGTACCCTCAGGATAAATGAGAAGCATTTCTCCTCTTGAAAGAGCCGTGGTTGCACGACGAATTGCCTTCATGTCAGCAGTTCCACGATCTACTGGGATACCACCAAGTCTAGAAAGCGCCCACTGAAGTGGCTTGAATTTGTTGAACTCACTCTTGTAGATGGTTCTAACGGGAATGCCATGAACAAGCAGGTGGACAACAGTAACAATAGGGTCCAAAAACGTTGGATGGTTCATGATAAGAACGCGAGGGGTCTTATCGCCAACAAAGAGCTGGTCATTGTCCCAGCGCCATCTAAACCAGATTTTTGTAATCAGTCCAAGTACACTTACTGCCAGCCACTTAAGAAACTTAGCTGGAGCTGGAAAATCAGCAAGCGCGGTATCGTAATAATCGTCAAATGAGTTTCCACCAAAAGGACGCAAACGCTTAGATGCCGCTGCTATAGAAGACTTTTTCTCGGAGCGCTTAGGCTCTTCCGTGTGAGACTTCCCGTCATCAGAAGAGCTGCTCTCTGATCCATTTCCCTGGTGAGAAGCCCTGTGGTTGCGGGCATCTCTTTTGCCGAGTCCAGGATGCAGGGCAATAATAGCTGCAATAACCTCTTCAACAGAAAGCGCAGAAGAGTCAATGTGATGAGCGTCTTCTGCAGCGCGCAGTGGTGCTGCCTTACGCTCAGAATCAGCCTTATCGCGAGCCTTGATGTCTTCGAGGATTTTCTCCTCACTCTTGGCGTCTACTTGAGCATCGTTTCCGGTGGCTGCGTCTCCACCCTGGCGCTGAACGGCTCGGCGGTGAGCACGAGCAGCAGGGTCTGCAGTCAAGAAAACCTTCACATCAGCCTCGGGGAATACCACGGTACCAATGTCACGACCTTCAGCAACTACATCGCCATTCTCGCCAGCGCGACGCTGAAGCGTGACCATAGCCTCGCGGACCTCAGGAATAGCTGCAACAGCACTGACGTTTCTATCCACCTCTGGGGTACGAATCTCTGCTGTAACGTTTGAGCCGTTTGCGAAGACGGTCTGGCCGTTTGCGGAGTTTCCAAACGAGATGCTAATGCTGCGTGCAACCTGAATGATTTTCTCGGTATCAGTCATATCGATGCCCTGACGCAGGCATTCTACGGTTACCGAGCGATACATTGCGCCCGTATCTAGAAAGATCAGATCCAGGCGATCAGAAAGTGCGCGAGCAACCGTAGACTTTCCGGAGCCTGCTGGGCCGTCAATAGCAACAATCATTACTTATCCCCCTTGGTGACACCCCAAATGTCACGAAAATCGTAAAAACTTGGCTCAGTGGAACGACGAATAACTTCTTCTGGATCAAGGTTAAATCCACCAAGCTTGAAATCAGAACTGCCTGTACTAGTAAAGAAGATTGAAGAGACATTTGCAAGATGTACATTCCAGCTAGAACTGCCCGGGATGCCAAAAATCTCTGCCATCATAGAGCGCAGATAGCCGCCGTGAGAAATACAAACAGTGCGTCCAGAAAGACTGGAAAGCTCGTTAAGAATAGTGCGGCATCTGCTTCTTACCTGCTCGTATGACTCTGCCTCTGGAGCAGGTATGGAATGGCCGTTTTTGTCTGAAGCCCAAGGAAACGTAAGGCCATAGGGCTTTAAAATCTCTTCTGCATCAGCAAAACGCTTGCTCTCTAGAATGCCAAAATCCATCTCTGCAAGATCGTCTTTTACCTCGCAGGAAATACCAAGCTCGGCCGCGGCCATCTGGGCCATGTCTTTGCAGCGAGACAAAGGAGAGGTCCAAATTCTATCTGGATGAAATGCAACAAGCGCGCGAACGGCATGTTCTCGCTGTTCAACGCCATGTTCGGTGAGCTCAACGTCTCTTCTGCCGCTAAAAAAGCGCTGCGTATTAGCTACGCTTTCTGGATGACGCATAAACAAAATGCGATGAGCCTGAGCTGGAACTTCAAATGGCTGCATTATGTCTCCTCTCTGGGCGTGTTTAAGCTGTTTGACATGCACTTAGTAATTGTGCGACTAGTAGTTATTTGCTGGCATGTAAAGGCATGATGGGAGAAGCGCCAGGCTCTCTACCAATAGTGCGCTCCAGAGCGGCAACTTCCTCTTCTGTAAGAAGTCTCCACTCACCTTCTTTAACGCCTGTAAGGTGGAGCGGCCCAAACGTGTCTCTGTGGAGTGCAAGAACTCTGTGGTGAATAGCCAGAAGCATCTTTTTGACCTGGTGCTTTCTGCCTTCTCTAATAGTGACGCTGACCAGGGAGTTTGGCTCTCCTCCACCGGTTTTTCCTAAACCCTGTGGGGCGAGAAGTGCCTTCATCTTGGCATCGTTGGATACAATCTCTACCTCTGCTGGAGCCGCAGGTCCATCTTCAAGCTCAATACCTTCGCGCAGACGATCTAGCTGCTCTTCTGTAGGCGTTCCTACTACATGAGCAACATAGTGCTTCCATACATGCTTTGAAGGATGCAAAAGCTCTTGTGCCATCTGACCATCGGTAGTAAAGAACAAAAGACCCGTGGTATCCATATCAAGACGTCCAACAGGGAAAAGTCCCGGGTATCTGTCAGCGGGAACCATGTCCACGATGGTTGGTCTACCCTGAGGGTCTTTCATGGTGGTCAGATACCCTGCAGGTTTGTTGAGCATCAAGTAGACGGGTTTCTCGGCAATTGAGCAGACAATGCCGTCAACTGCTACAACATCTACCAGCGGATCAACCTTACTGCCAAGCTCGGTGACTACCTGGCCGTTTACCGTAACGCGGCCAGAGGTCATCAGGCGCTCAGAGCCACGGCGACTAGCCACTCCTGCACGCGCCAAGAAGCGCTGCAGACGCATGGGAACAATACGCTCTTCTGCCACGGCCTATGCTTCCTCTTGCGTATCGTAGTCGTCTCCCAAAAGGGAGCGCTCATCGTCAATGTCTTCTGCGGCTTCTTCAAGCGTTGAAGTAAAGCTTCTACCAGAGAGTCTCTCGCGAATAAACTGCTTAGACTCCTCGTCAGGAGCAAAGTCTTCCAGTGGTGGCAGCTCTCGCAAAGACTTGAGACCAAAGCGCTCTAAGAAAAGGGCTGTTGTGCCATAGAGAATAGCTTGTCCCCTATCTGCCTCTTTGCCCACTTCACGCACAAGGTTTTTCTCGCGAAGTGAAGAGATAACACCATCAGAGTTAACACCACGAATAGCACGGACGCCTTCACGAGTAACGGGCTGGTGATAAGCAATAACCGCCAGCGTCTCAAGCGCTGCCTGAGAAAGGCGGCGCGTATCCCAGGAGAGTACAAAATCGCTAACCAGCTGATGGTGAGCTGGGTGCGTAAAGAGACGCCAACCGCCGGCTACCTCTCTGAGCTGAAATCCCCTGTTGCAGCGCGTGTACTCCTCTGCAAGCTCTTTAAGAGCTTCAGCGACCTCGGCGGGAGCTGCATTGGTGACCTTGGCAAAGTCAGCCGTGGTGATAGCATCAGTTGCAACTAAAAGAAGCGATTCTAGTGCGCCTTTAAGCGACTCGGAATCTAAATAGGTAAGCTCTTCTGCCATACGTTATTCCGC
The DNA here is from genome assembly GCA_938038135.1 of uncultured Atopobium sp. Taxonomy (GTDB): domain Bacteria; phylum Actinomycetota; class Coriobacteriia; order Coriobacteriales; family Atopobiaceae; genus Lancefieldella. The sequence goes on along the minus strand of CALHQT010000061.1, from coordinate 488 downwards.
CTCTTCCTGTACTTCATCGGGCATATGAGTGAGCGATAAAAGCGTCTGCTGGACATCTTGAAGAGCGTTTTGAGACAAGTTAAATCCCTCAAGGTCCGGCTCATCACCAGAGAACTCTTCCAGTTCCAGGAGTACCGATTCATCAAGCTGATATGAATCTGCACCCTCTATGTGCTCAATCTCAATCTCGTACATCTGCACAGCATGGCCAGTTGCTTTTATCTCGCGGTGCACGAGTTCCTCGCTTGGATAGTATTTTAGAGCGAAGTTTTTCAGCACTTCGAACATCTCTTCTCTATCTTCAATTGGATGGCACTTTCCGAACACAACCACACTCTGTACAAACGGGGCCCACGCCTCTTCCTTGATCTGTTCATTTCCATATACGGTAAAGCATACCCTGTCACATCTCTCCATACACTCTACCTTGTATCCTCCACGCAGGCTATGGAAGTAGATACGACCTTTGTGTTCATCGTACAGATAGT
>CALHQT010000060.1:0-5627 GCA_938038135.1 uncultured Atopobium sp. | reverse complement strand
GAGATGGGAAATCCTGACGCCGATTTTGACGCCCTGATGGCAGAGATGGGCCAGCTCCAGACCGAGATCGACGCAGCTAACGGCTGGGATCTGGACAGCCAGCTCTCTCAGGCAATGGACGCTCTCCAGTGCCCAGACCCAGACTCTCCCGTCACTCATCTCTCTGGTGGCGAGAAACGCCGTGTAGCCCTGTGTCGTCTGCTTCTCGAAGCTCCTGACCTGCTGCTTCTTGACGAGCCCACCAACCACCTTGACGCGGAGTCGGTGCTCTGGCTTGAGAAGTTCCTGCACGATTACCCCGGCGCTGTCATGGCTGTCACGCACGATCGCTACTTCCTCGACGACGTTGCCGAGTGGATCTGCGAGGTTGACCGCGGACAGCTTTATCCTTATGAGGGCAACTACTCAACTTACCTGGAGAACAAGGCCGCACGTCTCGAGGCTCAGAACCAGCAGGACGCCAAGCGCGCAAAGAAAATGCGAGCTGAGCTTGAGTGGGTTCGTTCGTCTCCTAAGGCTCGCCAGGCAAAAAACCGCGCGCGTCTTGACCGCTATGAGCAGATGGAAGCAGAGGCTCGCGCATCCAAGAAGCTCGACTTCACCGAGATCCAGATTCCTGTTGGTCCGCGTCTGGGCCAGAAGGTCCTGGAGGCCGATCACATCCACAAGGCCTTTGGCGACCGCGTTCTTATCGACGACCTCTCGTTTAGCCTGCCAAGAAACGGCATTGTTGGCGTGATTGGTCCCAACGGTGTTGGTAAATCCACGCTGTTCAAGGCTATTGTTGGCCAGGAGGAGCTCACTTCCGGCACGCTTGAGATTGGCGAGACGGTTCAAATTTCTTATGTTGACCAGCTCAGACAAGGAATCGATCCAGACAAAACTATCTGGGAGGTTGTCTCTGACGGCAATGACTTCATCAAGGTGGGAGATACGGAGATTCCAAGCCGTGCCTATGTGGCTAGCTTCGGCTTTAAAGGACCTGACCAGCAGAAACGTGCTGGCGTCCTTTCTGGTGGCGAGAGGAACCGTCTAAACCTTGCTCTTACGCTTAAGCAGGGTGGAAACCTCCTGCTTCTGGACGAGCCTACCAACGACCTCGATATTGAGACGCTGGAAAGCCTTGAGGATGCACTTGAGCGCTTCCCAGGATGCTCGGTGGTAACCAGCCACGACCGTTGGTTCTTGGACCGCATTGCTACGCACATCCTTGCGTGGGAGGGCGACGACGAGAACCCAGGTAAGTGGTTCTGGTTTGAGGGTAACTTTGAGGCTTACCAGGCAAATCGTATCGAAAGACTTGGTCAGGAGGCTGCTCGTCCTCATCGCATCCATCGCAAACTTACGCGCGATTAACGCATAGGTGGTGCAAGAGCAGCGTACACAAACAGGAGATAAAAATAGTAACTATTTTTATCATTAAGATTTTGTGCAGACTGTTTAAGAGACTAACAACTGGGTATCAAAAATGAGAAGCCAAAGAGCTTCTCATTTTTTGAGAAAAAGTTACGAGGAAAGAGAAGAACATGGCACTTGACACAAACGTTGGTAACATCCTTAATCTGCAGATCAACAAAGAGTTTTATTCCGCTTATCTGTATCTGACCTTTGCAGATTTTTATGAGGAGCAGGGCCTGAAGGGCTTTGCAAACTGGTATGTCATCCAGTCTCAGGAAGAGCTTGCTCACGCACGTATTCTTCGTCGTTACCTGCTTGATAACGATTGGACTCCAACCATGGAGGCAATCGCAAAGCCAGACCTTACCTTCTCCAAGGTAGTTGAGCCAATCAAGGCGGCATACGAGCACGAGCAGTTCATTACCGCAAGCATTAACGAGTGCTATGCCGTTGCTCAGAAGGCAAACGATTTCCGCACTATGCAGCTGCTTGACTGGTACGTTAAGGAGCAGGGTGAGGAAGAGGCAAACGCTGCTGATCTTCTCAAGGCAGTAGAGCTCTTTGGTGGAGATCCAAAGAACCTGTTTGATCTTGACCGTGAGAACGCTGCTCGCGTCTTTGTTGCTCCTACTATGCCAATGTAAGCGCGCTAAGCTTCTGCGTTATTGCTTACAGTGGAGTTTCAATAACCTCTGATGTATCAGAAGAATTATCTGATAGCTCAGCAAAGATGGCACCGCCTATGATGCAGGCGGTGCCTATTATTTTGAGAAGACCAAAAGGCTCGCCAAGGATAAGTGCCGAGAAAATAACTGCAGATAGTGGCTCAAGGTAGCCAAAGACTGCCACGCGCTGAACTGGAATCTTGGTAAGTTGTGGGAAATACAAAAATGATCCAAGGCCTGTGTTAAAGAGGCCGATGGTCAAAACGGCCAGCCAATTTACCGATGCTGGATCTGCGGGCAGCTCAATGCCATGGAATACAACAGTAACCAGAGCAACAATAGCGCAGCCAATGCCCAGTTGAATGCTGGTGCCTTCAATACCAGAAACATCTTTGAGCTGCCTGTTACAAATAACCATGACGGCATAAAGAACAGCAGAGAGAGCGCCTAGAAGAAGGCCAACTGGCGAGAGGTTCAGTCCAACTCCATAGCCAATAATAAGGGCAGCTCCAATAACAACTACAAGAAATCCTAGTATCTTTTTAGCAGTGAGTTTCTCGCCAAATAAAAGGGGAGAGAGCGCCATTACAATAACGGGACCGCAGTAATACTCAAGCGTTGCAATACCAACGCCTACCAGGCGATACGCCTCAAAAAGGAAGGTCCACTGAAGACCCAAGGCAATGCCTGATCCAACGAGCGCCTGGAAGTCCTTGGGGTAGTTTTGAATGGTAAAAGCCTCTTTTTGCACAAGCTTAACCGCGAGCAAAAAGAGCGTACCCAAAAGCATACGGAAGAAGACAATTTGGTAGCTAGGAAGATTGATAAAGCTTGCAACGATTCCGTTAGAACCGCAGATGATAAGCGCAATTAGGTAGAGCACGGTAGGTTTAAACGTGGCGTCTCTCATCGGCTACTCGCAAATTTCTGTATCCACGGACTGTGGAATTCTGTCGTTACAAATTACCTGGTAGAACAGTTTTTCTTGCTCTCGTTGATCGGAGGTCTGACCAAGCATCCACATAGTTTTTGCAACCAGAGCTTCGGTAGTCATATCGTCTCCAGAGAGAACGCCGGGCATATCTTGATAGGTTCTACCAACCTCATAGACCCCCAGGTCAAGACCCTCTTCAGGAACTTGTGTGGTAATAACTACGGTGCGACCAGACGCAATCCAATCGGTGATAGCTTCCTCAAAAGAGCCGTCGTATGAGGGGATGCCACCAATACCAAAGGTTTCAAGCACAATGGCGTCGTAGTCATTCTTCAGAAGGTAGAAGATAGATGGATTAAGCTCGGGGGTCAGTTTAAGCACAATGACACGCGTATTGAGCGTTTCATAGGTTGTAAGACCACCATCTACCTGCTCTTGATTTGGAGCACTACGAATAATCTTGTTGCCACGGATATGGGCAAGCGGTGGATAATTCATGCTCGTAAATGCATTGAAGCTCAGTGTGCGCTGTTTATGAGCGCGGGTGCCGGCAATAACCTCGTTGCCAAAAACCACCACAACTCCGGCGCTTCTGTCGTCGAGCGCGTAGAGAACGGAGTGGTAGAGGTTGAGTTTGGCGTCGGTAAACGGATTTGCCATTGGCTGTTGAGAGCCTGTGAGCACAATGGGTTTCTCGCTATTTTGAATGAGGTAGGAGAGGGCAGCGGCAGTATATGCCATGGTATCGGTGCCGTGAAGGATAATAAAGCCGTCGTAGGCATCGTACGACTCAATAATGGCGTCTCTGATCTGGAGCCAGTTTTGAGGGCGCATATTGGTGCTGTCGATATTCATGACTTGTTTGAAATCAAATTCGCAGAGGTCATGAACAAGAGGGACGTTGGCTAAAAGCTCTTCTCCTGAAAGTGAGGGAGCCAAGCCCGATTCAGTGGAAACAGAAGCAATAGTTCCTCCTGTTGCCATCAGTAAAAGTTTCTTCACACGTCCCCCATGAACTCCAATTGTGCAGACTTTACAGAAAATCAGTCTGTATAGCGCTTTATTGTAACGGGATAGATGCTTTTCAAGGCGAGAAAAGCAAAGTCGGTGTATTCTTTTTTCGGTAAACGAATCTTTTAGCAAGGATTGTTGATGGCAGAGAACAACCTCTTTGGTTTTGGTAAGAAAAAGCGTCCAGCTCAGGTTCCACCTACTGTCTCTCGTAATGGGGAGTCTTCTACCTCTCCGCGTGCGGTGCGAGGTCGTCACGCAGCTGTTGGAAGCCGTGCACAGGCGCAGCGTAGGATGACGCAAGATCGCCCAACAAATCCCGTTAACCATGCCCGTGCAGATGCCGCCCGTGCACGTGGTCGAGCAAGAACTGCTTACGGCAATCACTATGGCACGCTCAACCCCAGAGATGAAGCTCAGGCAGCATATGCGGCTAGAAGACGTCGTTCTTCTCGCATGAGGTTGGGCCGTGTGGCACTGGCGGTGCTGCTTGCAGCCATTATTCTGTGGGTTGTATTTACGCTGGTAAGTTCATGTAGTCCAGGAGGCGCTTTTGCTCACGCTCAGGCGCTTGATCCTACCGTTACCCTGACTGGTTCCGTGAAGGTCGGATAGCCTTACGAGCTGCGGCAGCTCCTGCGGACGCGCCTAGCGGCTGCGGGCGTGGCAGCTCTACTTTGGACTCTTGCTTGTAGAGATGGCAGAGAAGTCCAGATTCAAATCAACCGAGCCGGTAATACCGTCAACTTGTCCCGTTGAGGTGTATTGCCATATCAAAAAGTTAAAGTTCACGTCTGGCTGATCAACGTATTGTGCCAGCCAGATGGGCTCGTCAAGCGAGACTAGGTCAAAGCGATTCAAATCAACTTTGTTGCCATAGACAATGACGCGATATCCCGCCTCTTGAATTGTGGTGCAAAACGCACGCGCAATAGCGTTAGTTTCTGCGGGGGAAAGGTTATCGGCGCGTCCGCTGTAATCGGGGGAGGGCTCCAGGTCAAATGCAACGGGAAGATTGAGCTTTGTAACTCCTGCTTCTTTTAGTTGCTGCAGGACAAAAGCGGCCTCTTCGCGAGCTTCTTCCACGTTAATAGCCTGTGAGAAGAAGTACACACCCACATCAAGGCCAGCGCTTTGCGCGCCCTTAAGGTTGGTTTCAAACAGCTCATCTGCGCGAATGCCACCTTCAGTGGAGCCTCGGTAACCAATGCGAAGCATGGCAAACTGAATGTTATCGGCAGCAACGGCCTCCCAGTCAATAAACCCCTGGTGAGAAGAGACATCAACGCCCGTGCGAGTGAGCTCTTCTCCGTCCACCACATAATGCGCACGTCCCGTTGCGTCGTAGCTAAGGTTTTCCCACTCATAGGGAACTTCGTTTTTGATGATCAGTTTGTTGTCAAAAGAGAGGGAGAAAAGTCCCTGGCACGATTGCAACAATGCCAGCACAAATACAATGGCCAGCGTAATGAGTCCCCATGTAACAACAGGATTGTTTTGGGAATTTTGCTCAAGTGTATGCATCGCCCGCTGCTTACGTTTTGAAGCGTTTGCAGAAGCAGGTGTATGTTTAGTTTTAGAACGAGTTGTAGAGTTTCTCGTTTTCTTGCTTTTATGTG
>CALHQT010000059.1:0-4116 GCA_938038135.1 uncultured Atopobium sp. | reverse complement strand
TTGAGACGTGACTCAAATCCACAGATTCTTTGCCAAGTTTAGGCAAAATATACCGAATCTTTTCACTTTTCAGGCACGTGATTACCCATCTTTTGGATCACCCAGCGCTTCAAGCGCGTCTTGTACACCTACCGCACACCGGGTTTCTCGCGAGAAGAACGTGCTGGGCGCACGTCTTTCGAACATGCCAGCCCAACAAAAAACGGACCTGGAGAAAATCCAGGTCCGTCGCTTTAATTAGCTGCGAGCGTGCGTCGCTTCAACGCGCGTTCAGCGTATGCCGCAGGTTAGTTCCAAGCCTTACCGTCGGAACCAAACTCGCGGATGAGCTCCTTGGTACGCTCGACAATTGCCTCGCGACCAGGCTTCAGGAGCTTACGAGGATCGTAGCCCTTACCGTTGTCAACAAGGCCAGCCTCAACGTACTTCTTGGTTGCCTCAGCAAAGACAAGCTGAAGATCGGTGTTGACGTTGATCTTGGAGATGCCCATAGAGATAGCCTTCTGAACCTGCTCTACAGGAATACCGGTACCACCGTGGAGAACAAGTGGAAGATCGCCAACGCGCTCCTTGATAGCCTTGAGCTGGTCGAAGGAGAGGCCCTCCCAGTTAGCTGGGTAGATACCGTGAATGTTGCCGATGCCGCATGCAAGGAAGTCAACGCCCAGGTCAGCAATCTTTGCGCACTGCTCAGGATCAGCAAGTTCGCCCTTAGCGGTAACGCCGTCCTCGGTGCCGCCGATGCCGCCGACCTCAGCCTCAACAGAAATACCCTTTGCGTGAGCTGCCTTTACGACCTCTTCGGTGCGCTTAAGGTTGGTCTCAAAATCAGGCTCGTGAGAACCATCGTACATAATGGAAGTAAATCCAGCCTCGATGCACTTGAATGCATCCTCGTATGAACCGTGGTCAAGGTGGAGAGCAACTGGAACAGTGATGTTCTTGTCCTCAACAAGACGACGAACCATATCTGCAACAACGCGGTAGCTTACCTGCCACTTTGCTGCACCGCTGGTGCACTGAATGATGACAGGAGACTGAAGCTCTTCTGCTGCATCAAGGATTGCTGCGGTCCACTCAAGGTTGTTCTCGTTGAATGCGCCGATGCCATAGTGGCCCTTCTCGGCACTCTGGAGCATGGCTTTTGCGCTTACAAGCATGCTAAACCTCCGTTTGACGGAAAACTGATACATATAAATGATACCTTGTTTCATCACCTTTGATACGGTCGTTTTTAACAAAACACCGCGAGAAACCCGACGCACTTGATTGAGCGTCCCAACGCATGCGCAGTCGAGAAACCCAGGCGCGCTCGGACAAGCAATCCGACGGGTTTCTCGCCAACTGATGTTGCGATTTAGCGACGAAACATTACTTCTTCACAAAAATGAGGTAGGCTATCAGTTCGAAGAAAGGAGCATCTTGTGAGCTATAAGCACTTTGATGCAGACAAAACTCGATTAGCTTCGCCTGCTCAGCCTACAGATGAGGCAACAAACGAGAAGCCCGGCCTTCTTAAGGACGTCTCGATTACCCAAATTTTGGCAACGTCGCTTGCTGCGGTAACCGCATTTGTGTTGTCAAACCAGATTGGTATTGCTGGTTCAATCATCGGCGTGGCTGTTGGTGCTGCTGCGTCGGCGCTTGCTTCGCAGATTTACCAGAACGTTATCAGGCGCTCCACGCACAAGTTCCGTAATAGCGACAACGATGACTATAACCAGCAGACATATTCTGACAGCAATCAGAACACGCTCGAGGGCACGCAGTACATGCCTCGACCTCAATACGCGCCTTCTCGCGATTATTATTCCAACGCTGCTTCTACCGCGGGACAATCGTCGCAGGTAAATCGCACGCCACAGCTTTCTCGCAAGCGCGTAAGAGCGCTGACTATCGTGACCATTATTTCAATTATCTTTACCATTTCTGCCGTCATTCTTTATGCAATGTTCCTCAGCTATATCACCGACGGATCTGGCTTGGGACCAAAGGTCAGCACAACCCCAGTTGTGACGGAAAAAACTACGAATACCAGCAATTCGACGGATAAGAAAGATGATTCCAGCTCTTCTAGCGAGAAGACCGACGAGTCAAGCAAGTCCACTGATTCCAAGGATTCCTCTTCGGAGAGCACTGACTCCAAGAAATCAGAGACCACCAGCTCCGACAGCTCGTCTAGCTCGGAAAAGACCAGCGACTCTAGCAGCTCAAGCAACTCGTCTGAGAGTAATTCTTCTAGTAACAACTCCGGAACGAGCAGCCCAAACAGCAATTCTGGTTCCAATCAGAACTCCGGCTCCGGCAATGGTTCTACCAGCGGATCTAACGGTTCTGGCTCAAACAGCTCCAACGGAGGCAACTAAGTCGCGGTCGCAAGACTGCTGGCACAGCAGCTGCCGTCGCAGCAGCCGCCGGCGCAGCAGCCATCTTCGCGGCCTATGCGACGCAACTAACAGCAACAATAAGCAGCAGCTCACACAGAGTTTGCTACAGAAAGGATAGGTATGGAAACCACAAACGCATGGAAAAAGTACACCTCGGAGGACCTGGATAAGCTCCAGTCATTTACCGAGGGCTACAGAAAGTTTATCTCCGATAACAAGACTGAGCGCGAGTGCGCCGCAAGCGCTATCAAGCTTGCCGAGGCAGCAGGTTACGTTAAGCTTTCTGACGCCATCGCTACAGGTAAAACCCTCAAGGCTGGCGACAAAGTCTATGCAGACATTCGCGGCAAGTCCGTCATCTTTGTCCAGATTGGCACCAAATCCCTGGAAGAGGGCCTGAACATCCTTGGCGCTCACATCGACTCCCCTCGCCTGGACATCAAGCAGAACCCTCTTGAGGAGCGCAACGAGCTGGCCACCTTTGACACCCACTACTACGGCGGCGTCAAGAAGTACCAGTGGGTCACCATTCCTCTGGCAATTCATGGCGTTCTTGCACTTAAAGACGGTAGCGTCGTAAACGTATGCGTTGGCGAGGACCCAACCGATCCTGTTTTCTGCATCTCCGACCTTCTCATCCACTTGAGTGCTGAGCAGCTTGGTAAGACTGCTTCCAAGGTCATCGAGGGTGAGATGCTTGACCTCATTGTTGGCAATCGTCCACTTGTTTGGGGCCAGAATGTCGAGAAACCCGCTGATGCAGAGGGTGATGAGCCAAAAGAAGCTGTTAAGGCTAACGTCATCAATATCCTGAAGGACCTCTACGGCATTGAAGAAGCAGACCTTCTCTCCGCTGAGCTTGAGATTGTTCCTGCAGGTCCTGCTCGTGACATGGGCTTTGACCGCTCCATGATCTTGGGCTACGGTCACGACGACCGCAGCTGCTCCTACCCTTCCCTGATTGCACAGCTTGAGTGCGATGTTCCTGCACGTACCTCCGTCACCATCCTGACCGACAAGGAAGAGATTGGCTCCGTTGGCGCTACTGGCATGAGCTCCCTCTTCTTTGAGAACATCATGGCAGAGGTCCTAGCGCTTGCAGGTTTTGAGTCCCCACTTTCTCTGCGCCGCTGTATGGCTAACTCCTACATGCTCTCAAGCGACGTTTCCGCTGGTTATGACCCTAACTTTGCTGGCAGCTTTGAAATCAAGAACTCAGCCATCATGGGCCACGGCCTTGCATTCAACAAGTTCACTGGTAGTCGCGGTAAGGTTGGCTCCAACGATGCTGATGCCGAGTACGTTGCGCTGATTCGTCGCATTATGGACAACGCCGGCGTTCAGTTCCAGACCGCTGAGCTTGGCCGCGTTGACGCTGGTGGCGGCGGAACTATCGCATACATGCTGGCAAAATACGGTATGCACGTCATCGACTGCGGCGTCCCTGTTCTCTCCATGCACGCACCTTGGGAGATTGCAAACAAGGCCGACATCTTTGAGGCATATCGTGGATACCGCGCATTCCTCGAGTTCAGCGAGTAATTAAGCTACACAAATTAGCTGTACAAACAAAATTGTGCGTACGCAAATCGAGCTAACAAGAAAGACGTGAGAGACAAACTCTCACGTCTTTTTCTGTATCAAATCCAAGGCGAGAAACCCATCCAGCCCGCAGTGAACTGCCTCCCATTTCTTGGACACGAGAAATAGGAGGCAGTTCAAAACACAC
>CALHQT010000058.1:0-1090 GCA_938038135.1 uncultured Atopobium sp. | reverse complement strand
CATGGTGAATTAAATAGTTATGGGAATAGAACTCCATAGGCTTCCTTTAATTTGTGTTACTCAAGATCTGCTGCTTAAGCTTTGTAGACACTCTTTCCGCCGAGGAAGGTTTCTTCAAGCTGAAGGTCCTTGGTAATAACAATAAAGTCAGCATCATATCCAGGACGAATAAAACCGCACACATCATCAATTCCGCAGGAACGAGCTGGATTTTCTGAAGCCATACGAACTGCCTCTTCAGCTGAAACAATTCCCCAGTCATAGACATTCTTAACGCCTTCAAACAAGCGGAGAATTGAGCCAGCAAGGCTGTGAGACTCGTCCATGAGGCGAGCGGTTCCACCTTCAACAACAACAGGGAAATCACCAAGCTTGTACTCTCCGTTAGGCATACCACCAGCACGCATGCAATCAGTGATAAGCACGGTGTGATCAGAGCCCTTGGCGCTAACCAAAGCACGTACTGCAATAGGATTGAGATGGTGGCCGTCGCAGATAGCTTCTGCATACGTACCGTGAGTAGTCATTGCAGCGCCAACCATACCTGGTTCACGGTGGTGCAAGCCACTCATACCGTTATATGTGTGAACAAAGATATCTGCACCAGCATTTACGCAAGCAAGAGCCTCTTCATAGGTTGCATCAGAGTGTCCAAGAGCAACGTGAACACCACGATCTGCCATTTCTGCACAGAACTCTGGAGCGCCATCGCGCTCGGGAGCAATAGCAATTTTGGCAATCCAGCCATCAGCGCGCTCCTGCCACTCATCAAAGACATCTACATCTGGATCAAGGAAGTACGCAGGATTCTGAGCACCCTTGTGCTTCTCGGTAAAGAAAGGACCTTCGAGGAAAATGCCTTGAATACGGGCAGCGTCAATGCCGTTGGCTGCAATACCCTCTGCGGCATCTGCAACAGACTCACATGCATCACCGGTCTGTTCAACGCTTGCGGTCAGCGTTGTTGGCAACCAAGAGGTAACACCGTTAGAAAGCAAACCCTGGGCAATCTCAATGACGCCATCAGGATCACAATCCATAATATCGTGGTCCAGGAAGCCGTGGATATGTGTATCAACAAGGCCAGGCG
>CALHQT010000057.1:0-1394 GCA_938038135.1 uncultured Atopobium sp. | reverse complement strand
TAAGTCAGATATTCTGCTCAGATGCGGGCATTTTACACATCTAATGAAGATAATCTGCATGATTGAGGTATTTTCAGCGTCATGTATACGTCTTTTTAACAGATTATCCGACTTAGGTGTGTTTTGAACTGCCTCCTATTTCTCGTATCCAAGAAATGGGAGGCAGTTCAAAGCCGCGTGAAAACGCGGCTTTGTTTCTTTGTGCGATGTTGTTGTGAGCTGCAGCCGTTCGAACAACGCGACGCCTTAGTTGCGGTGCTCGTGTCTGGCTTAATATCCCTGCTTAGAAGCTGGAATCTTTGCGTCAGCAATGGTGTCCAAAAATGTCTGGGCATCGCGACAGGCCATAAGTTCCTCGGGGAAGTCAACCTCTTCAAGCAGCTTAATAACGGAGTGTGCATCGGCGATGCGGGTTGCAATGTGAGCATCTGAGCCAAAAGAAATCTTGCATCCCAGTTCAGCGCAGGTCTCTGCAATCACACGACAACGCTCAATAGCAACCTCACGCTGGCCTTCGTCGTGTGTGGCCTCGTTCATCTCGATGAGCTTACCGCGATCGCGACACTCTCTGACAAGCGCTGGAACATCAAAATCTAAACCGCTGCGACCAAGGTGACCAAGAATCAAAACATGTGGATTATCCAGTGCATTTACATACATCTGGGTAATTTGCTTCTGTGAGGCGCCAGCCGCCCACTGCTTGCTGTGGATACTAGCAACCGCATAATCGCAGGTTCCAAGGATGTGCTCGCCAAGAATATGAGGCTGGCGGAGTTTATCGCCATTAATGCCCTGGTCAAACGTAATATCGTAGGCAAACAGATTGCCCTCAAGGTCAACAATATCAACCTCGGCGCCGTGAAGCAGCCTGACGCCGTACCAGGTTTCTGGCCAAATGGCGGTGTTCATATAGAACTGGAAGTTCTTAATAGTCTGCTGGTCATACAGCATGGACGAGAAGTGGTCGGTGATTCCAAGTAGCTCATAGCCACGCTCAGAAGCCGCACGAACGTTCTCCTCAACGGTTGAATAGGCGTGCCTCGAGTACAGGCTGTGAGTATGAACGTCGCAAGTAATGCGCATGACGTGCTCCTTTGAATCTCAATCGACAACTCTAGTTAATCACGGCCGCCATCATGAGGCAACCCTGGCGAGAAGATCGGTTTTCTCGCCACGCGCTCAAATTACAGCTCAATGCTCAGCTCAACAGGACAGTGGTCGCTGCCGTAGACCTCGCTCAAGATGGATGCGCTTTTGACCTGCTCAGCAATGCGATCGGAGACCAGGAAGTAGTCGATGCGCCAGCCCGCGTTGTTCTTGCGAGCGTTGAAGCGGTAGCTCCACCAGCTGTAAGCGCCGGTCATGTCGGGATGGCGATACCTAAATGTATCGGT
>CALHQT010000056.1:0-7155 GCA_938038135.1 uncultured Atopobium sp. | reverse complement strand
TGTCTACCTTTTTTGTTAAACTTTTTTACAAGTGCACCCTTTTTGCCCCCAGACTGTATGGCTACTGCGTAAGAAATTGCGTTTTCGTGTCCGATTAACTGACGTCGGACAATTTGTGCATAAACACCGGCTGATATGCAGGAAAACTAATCAAGAAATTGATATATCGAACGAGAGGTACTGTTTTGGGTAAAAAACCCGTTTAGTTGGGGATTATTTTTGGACTTCGGAGTTTTGGCACTTACGTTTTCCCAGTTCAGAAATTTTGTGATAATTTCCAAAATTTTGTCCACGTAAAATTGCTGGTAGATAGCTTGCATAAAATCCGAGCATTTCTGGATTCCCCAACTAAACGCATTTTTTACCACTTTGCCGCCGAACGGCACAATTTCTCTGAAAAATCCGGCTTGTACACAAAAATTACCCGTCCGATTCCGTGAAATAGAATCGAACGGGTACTGGTTCAGCAAAAATGATGCGTCACGGCGAAAGTCCGCGCGTCAAGTGCGCTTGCGCTCGGTGCACGACGATGTGCGCGGCTGCGCTCCGGATTACAGCAAGTACTCTGCAATCTGGACGGCGTTAGTTGCAGCACCCTTTCTGATCTGGTCTCCGCAGCAGAAGAACGTCAGCGCGTTAGTGTTCTCATCAGCAGAGAGATCCTCGCGAATACGACCAACATAGATAAGGTCCTGGTCAGAAGTATCAAGAGGCATTGGGTACTGAAGCTCTGCTGGGTTGTCTACAACCTTGATTCCTGGAGCATCCTCAAGAATAGCGCGAGCCTCATCTGGACTCAAAGGACGCTCAAACTCAACAGTGATGGACTCAGAGTGAGAGCGCATCGTTGGAACTCGAACACAGGTGCAGTTAACGCGCAGCTCAGGAAGGTGCATGATCTTGCGACCCTCGTTTTGCATCTTCATTTCCTCAGAGGTATAGCCAACCTCATCAAAGCCGCCAATCTGTGGAATCAGGTTAACTGCCAGCTGGTATGCAAAAGGAGCGGTCTCGGTTACTTCCCTACCTGCAACAACGTCAGTCATCTGATTCTTCAGGCTGGTGAGACCAGGAAGGCCAGCACCTGATGCAGCCTGATAGGTAGAAGCAATAATACGCTTTGCACCTGCTGCCTTATGTAGAGGATACAGAGGTACCAAGCCAATAATGGTTGCACAGTTTGGATTAGAGATGATACCGTTATGGTTCTTGATATCCTCGGCGTTAATCTCTGGGATTACCAGCGGAACGTTTGGATCCATTCTGAATGCATGGGAATTGTCAACGCAGACGCATCCGCGCTTGACTGCCTCAGGGAGCAGCTCTTTTGCCTGCTCGTCGCCAGCTGCGCCAAGGACAATATCTACACCCTCAAAAGCCTCTGGTGTTGCTTCGCGGATTACAATCTGCTGGCCAGCAAATTCGATAGTTTTACCAGCGCTTCGAGCGGATGCCAGAAGCACCAGCTCCTTGATAGGAAAATTACGCTCTTCAAGGCACTGCATCATCTGGGCACCAACAACGCCGGTAGCACCAAGAATTGCAACAACCTTACCGTTTGGATCAAAAGCCATAGTTACCTCGAAACCATTTCGTCACGAACAAATCCGTTATAAATGACGCCAATTGTGCGATCAAAGTCCGCATTATCAACGCCGACGATAATACTAATCTCTTCCGAGCTCTGCGTAATCATGCGAATGTTGACGCCCGCATTGCCCAGCGCGCCAAAGATCTTACCAGAGGTGCCGGAACGCCTAGACATATTACGACCAACAACAGAAACAAGAGCTAAGCGGTCTACCATCGTAATGTCATCAGGCTCAATCTCGCGACGAATATCGCTGATGATGGAATAAACCGTATCCTTTACGTCGGAGGCATTTACCACAATACCAAACGAATCAACGCCTGTTGGGATGTGCTCGACAGAGACGCCGTAGCGCTCAACAATATTGAGTGCGCGGCTGATGACGCCAACCTCGTTGGACATGTGAGCCTTCTTGACATGAATAGCTAAGAAGTCTTTCTTGCCTGCAATACCTGTAATCAAGTGCTCGTTTGTATCGCCATCTGCAGTCTCACGGATAACCGTGCCCGTGTCTTCTGGACGGTTTGTGTTCTTGATCTGAATTGGAATGTTTGCCTCACGAACAGGGAAAATTGCCTCTTCCTGAAGAACGGAAGCGCCCATGTAAGAAAGCTCGCGCATCTCGTCAAAAGTAATGCGGCCAATAGCGCGTGGATTCTGAACAATGCGAGGATCCGCAGAAAGGAAGCCAGAAACGTCAGTCCAGTTCTCATACAAGTCAGCATCCAGGCAGCGAGCGACAATTGCGCCGGTAATATCGCCGCCACCGCGCTGGAACAACTTAATTGCACCGTCAACGGTAGCACCGTAGAAGCCAGGCAGCACAAACGAGCCGCTGCGAGCAACAACTTCTTTAAGTCTAGAAGCAGTGCGCTCCATATCAATGGTGCCATCATGATGGAACAGCATAACATCCGCTGCGTCAACAAAGGGCAGGCCAAGATACTCAGCAAGAATCTGGCAGGTAAACCACTCGCCCCTACTTACTACATACTCTGGCGAGAAGGACTTGATGTTTGTAGCAAACTTCTCAAACTCCTCGGCGACAGGCCATGCAACTCCCAGTTCATCAGCAATCTCCACAAAGCGAGCCTCAATGTCTGCAAGTAAAGAGGTGCAGTCAACGTGATACTCAATGTGGGCATTTACCAGCAGCAAAAGATCCGTAATCTTGTTATCGGTTGAGTGGCGCTTTCCTGCTGCAGACGAAACAATAAAGCGTCTATCAGGGTCAGCTTCAACAATAGCTTTAACTTTTTTGAACTGCTCTGCAGAAGCAACACTTGAGCCGCCAAATTTTGCAATTTTGATCATTTCTAATTCCTCTTTTCAAGTGCAGCCATAAAGGTTGTAGGGTCTTGCGAAAGTGCGCTGGTAAGAAGCTCACGGGCCTTCTCGGCACTTAGATTTTTAACCAACTGAGCACCCGGCTCCCAGAACGTACCGCCTGGAATATCGGCCTGCGTCCTAAACACGTAATCGGAAACAAGCAGCTCAGGATTATACGAAAGACCTGCCGAGAAGGTCTGCTGACCCCCAGCAGGAGCCGCAGCACAGTCAATAATATCCTGCACGACGGCATTTGCCGTTGGATCGCCACCGGCGCCTTGACCATAAAACTTGAGCTCGCCAATGGTATTTCCCACAGCAGTTGCAACGTTAAAGTTAGTCGGAACGTTAGCCTCAATGGTTGAGAGCGAAACCGCAACTGGCTCAACAGCTACCGCATACGATGAACCGTCAGAAACACCACGACCAAAGAGCTTGATTGTCATATCATGACTGCCAAACATGGCAAGATCGCGCTTAGTTAAGTTTCTGATACCAGACATAGGAATCTGGTCTGTGCAGATTACGTCGAAGGCGATAGATGCAGAAATCATAGTCTTAGAGCGAACATCAATGCCGTCGATATCGCTTGACGGGTCTCGCTCGGCGTAACCCAGCTCCTGAGCCTTGCTCAGAACCTCAGCAAAGTCCGTTCCGTCTTTAAGCATGGAATAAACGATGTAGTTGGTGGTGCCGTTCATGATTCCCCAGAACGCAGAAATCTCGTCAATACGACGAACTTTCTGAATTCCTGCTATCCAAGGAATGCCACCGCACACGCATGCTTCGATCTTAAGGTTGACGCCCGCTTCAGTGGCAAGTGTCATAAACTCCTCAAAATGAGCGGATACCACGGCTTTATTTGAGGTGACTACATTTTTCTTAGCAGTCAGCGCAGCTTTGATGTATTCATAGGCTGGCGAGAGGCCACCCATGCACTCAACAACGGTATCGAGCGCAGGGTCAGACAAGAGCGCATCAAAATCAGATGTTGCCCGAGGGTCAACGTGCTCTTTACCAGCTCTAACCAAGATGGACGTCAGGTTAACGCCAGAAACGTGCTCATCAAGAATGCGCGCAACTGAAGCACCAACCGTTCCAAATCCAAGTAGGGCAACGTTTTGCATATAACTCCAAATCTAGCAGTCATTTTGCGAGAAAACCGATTACCTGCAAGGCTAATTGCAGAGCAAGGACAACCGCACGCAAAGGTGACTGCACTGATAACAATCTCATAGACAAAAACTACCAAAAACCTAGACAGAATCTAATCGACAGTTTTTCTCGTCTTCATAATGCTATGAACAATTCTATGTTACAAGCGACATTTACTTCTCACTGTTAAAATAATAGAAACGCAACACGCGAGACGCGCAATTTGCACGCGCACAACACGCGAGACGCACAACACGCGAAACGTTCTAAAGATTGGTGGTTTCATGGCCGTCGCATATCACAGCACAAGAAGCTCTGACCATACCGTTTTGGCTAAACAAGCCATTTTGCAGGGAATTGCTCCCGACGGCGGCCTTTATATCCAAGATTCAATTGGCGAGAAACCCCTCGATCTTGCAAAGGTTTGTTCTCAGGGCTTTAAGGCTACTGCTTTCGACGTGCTTTCTGCTCTGCTGGACGACTACTCTGCTGAAGAGCTGACTCGCTGTATTGAGGGCGCGTATGGCTCTCAGTGGGACACCCAGGCTATCACGCCTGTTTCTGCTATCGGAGAAGACTGGCTGCTTGAGCTCTTCCATGGTCCAACGTCGGCTTTCAAAGACGTTGCGCTTCAGATGCTCCCCCGCTTGATGAGCGTTGCCCGCGAGGACGCGGACGTGGCTGGCGCTGTCGACGCTGAGGGTACTGCAGACGTGGCTGCCACCGCCGGCAAGAGCATCATGATTGTGACCGCAACTTCTGGCGACACTGGTAAAGCTGCACTTGAGGGCTTCAAGGATGTGCCTGGTATGGGCATCACCGTCTTTTATCCAGAAGGCAAGGTTTCTGATATTCAACGCCTGCAGATGGTGACTCAAAAAGGCTCTAACGTAGCTGTTTGCGCTGTTAAGGGAAACTTTGACGACGCTCAAAACGCCGCTAAAGCAATCTTTGCTAACAAGGAGTTGGTGCATGAGTTGGCCGGTAAGGGCACCGTACTTTCCAGCGCAAACTCCATCAATATTGGTCGTTTGGCCCCACAGGTAACCTACTACTTTGACGCATATGCCCAGCTTGTTGCCAAGGGCGCCATCGCTCAGGGTCAAAAAGTTACTTTCTGCGTGCCAACTGGCAACTTTGGTGACGTTCTCGCAGGTTACTTTGCAAAAGAGATGGGACTTCCTGTTGAGTGCCTCATTGTGGCTTCTAACAGCAATAAGGTGCTGACTGATTTCTTGGAAACAGGCGTCTACGATCGTAGACGTGCATTTGAAAAGACCATCTCTCCATCGATGGACATTCTGGTTTCATCAAACCTTGAACGACTCCTCTATCTTGCGTCCGGCAAAGACACCGAGCTTGTCAGCTATCTGATGAACCAGCTGGTAACCAAGGGTATCTACACGGTTCCTGCTCAGGTGATGGACACCATCCGCGAAACCTTTGATGCTGGCTTTGCCACCGACGACCAGACGCGTGAGACTATCCGTTCTACCTGGGAGAATTGTCGTGTGCTGATTGACCCTCACACAGCCGTCGCAAAGCACGTACTTGACAGGGTTTCTCGCCAGGCGGGCGACGTGCGCGTTTGTCTGTCCACTGCTAGCCCGTACAAGTTCTCGTCCGATGTGCTTGCTGCGCTGGGCCGATCGACCGCTGGCCTGGATGACTTTGCGTGCATGCATACGCTCGCCGAAATCACGGGCACTAATCCGCCAATCCAGCTTTCATCGCTTAATGATAACGTTATCATTCATACTGACGTTCGCGAGAAGGAACAGCTTGCTTCGTACGTTTCTGAAGCATGCGGGCGTATTTTTGCTTGTTAGACTCTGAGAAAGCAGGTTCTACATGCTCGACAACACCATCTTGACCGTATCTGTACCTGCTACCTCTGCAAACATTGGCGTCGGCTACGATACGCTGGGTCTTGCGTTTAACCTGCGCGCAAAAATTACGTTTAGGGAATCTCCTACGCTCATCATTGACGGCTGTCCTGAGCAGTTCAGAAACGATGACAACCTTGTCTGGACGTCTTATGTTCGAGCCTGCGAAAAGCTGGGCGAAGAGCCTACTCCTAAACACATCACTATCGACTCGCCTATTCCGCTTTCTGGTGGACTAGGCTCAAGCTCTACCTGCGTAATTGCAGGTATTGCAGCCGCGATGACCGAGTCTCATGGTGGCTGGGATCCTGAGCGTGCGCTCGACTTTGCCTGTCACTTTGAGGGCCATCCCGATAACGTTGCTCCTGCAATTTACGGTGGCCTGACCTCGTCTTTTGTTGAGGGCGGGCATACCGTTTGTACTCGAAGGCTGGTAGCGCGCGGTCTCTCTTTTGTTGCAATTGCACCGCCGTACACGGTCAACACCGAGGATGCCCGCAAGGTTGTTCCACAGAAAGTCTCACTCGAAACGGCCGTTTACCAGATGGGACGCACCGTTGCTGTCACTCACGCACTTGAAACAGGAAACGGCGGACTGTTGGCAGCAGCTTGCAACGATAAGATCCACGAACCGTATCGCAAGGAGCTCATTCCTGATTACGAAGAGCTCAAACAGGTAGCTAAGCTTGCTCGTGCTTGCGCCTTTGTTATCTCGGGCTCAGGTTCCACCATGGTTGCTATCTGCGACTCCCCTGTTACTGCTCGCGCTGTTGCCGAGAATGCCAAGCAGGTCAGAGGCGATCTTTGGATTCAAATTCTTGAGCCGGCGCTTCTGGGTACCGTCCTTACCTTGGACGACGGTCAGCAACACCACAACACCTTTGACGAGATTTAACGTGACAACTGCACGCGGTTAATGCGTGTACCAACAAGTACGCCTGCGACAACACGGGTTTCTCGCTAGGAGTGCCAATTCCGTCCGTTCTTCTTGCCATGCGCGCCTTTCCAACATTGCGCGCCTGAAAAGTGCAAAGAATCTGTATTTGAGGCACAGATTCTTTGATGAAATCAGGCAAATCCACAGTTTCTTTTACGTATTTAGGCAAAAGTTACAGATTCTTTGAAGAAATCAGGCGGATGAAAATAGGCTGTGACGCTCCAAATTTTGTGAGCCTGAAAACTACATCACGTCTG
>CALHQT010000055.1:0-5192 GCA_938038135.1 uncultured Atopobium sp. | reverse complement strand
CAGTGCGCTCTACCGTGTGGTAAATGCGAGCGTAGTCCTGGAGGGCTTTCTCGTACTCACCAACGCCAACATTAAGGTCAAAGACCTGAAGCGCTACTTGCGAGAAAAGCGCGCCACCAACGTGTTTGGTGGATTCAATGGCTTCAAGCACCTCAGCTGGTGGAAACGTCTCAACGGTAGTGTGGCGCATGTGCCAAAGAAGATATGAATCCAAATCCGTTTCGATAATAGGATGGAGCTCTCTGTAGGCATTTTTGAGAGATGGTTCCGCCTCAATCAGCGCATCTTGCTGGGAATACACAAACGGATGGACAATCCTATCTAGTGCGTAGTGTGCTAAGAGGCCAAGCGCAAACGCACGACCAGCTGGCATGTCGCTCTGCGGGAGGCGAGAAACCCCATCGCGAATGGATAAAAATGCGTCAACAATATGGCCTGCGTGCATACGACGATGCAGCCTATTGCAGGCAAGTGAGTGGTTTGGCCAGGCTAGATGACGTGCAAGGAAGGGATCAGGCCCTTGGTTTCCGAGCAAAAATGCATTAACCTCAGCTTCAGTGGCAATGAGCTCTTTGGGCAAATCATTAACCACCTCTGCACCAAACAGATAGTGGGTTATTAAAGCAGGCATAACACTCCTTGTAGTTTTTCAGTATAAGAGTAGCTGAAAAACGCTCATAGGCGTTAAAATTTCATCTTTGTGTTACAAGATTTAATGATACCTAGGAACTCACACATGGGTCTACTGGAAATTTTACTGCTGGGTGTGGCGCTTGCAACTGATGCATTCTCTGTCACTATCTCTAATACTTTTGCCTTTGATGACCATAGGGTTTCTCGCCTCATGTGCATGCCTCTTTTCTTTGGCCTCTTTCAGTTTGGTATGCCTCTTGCCGGTTATTTTGTTGGCGGCATTGCAGCAGAAGTGATTGAGAAGTATGCAGGAATGGTCTCTTTAGTCATCCTCGGTTTTATCGGTTCAAACATGCTGTACAGCGGCTATAAGGCGCTCAAAGAAGACGCTTCTGAGGAAGATGAGGAAGAAGCCCAGCAAAGTGCTACGACGCTCTCTTTTGGAAAGCTGCTCTTTCAAGCTGTTGCTACGGCAATTGATGCATTTGCTGTTGGTGTAAGTTTTAGGGCACATAGCGTAGACATTTTGGTTGCCTCGGCACTCTTTGGCATTATTACCGCCATCCTCTGCACTATTGCATTGTTCATTGGTAAAAAACTCGGCTCGCTTTTGGGTGATCGCGCCGAGATGGTTGGTGGCGTGGTGCTTATCCTGATTGGACTAAAAGCCTTTTTTGGATAAAATTTGTTTGACCAGATGGACTGAGTAGCAGGTAAGGAGGTAGCGTGAAGTTTATCCCAGATTGTCTGCGCCAGAAGCTGCATAAAACTTTTGGACCAAAAGACCCTGACGAGAAGATCACTCCACCAACTGCCACTTCTGTTACACGAACCTCATTTATTATCCTGGCTGTCTCAGCGGTTGCTACGCCCGTAATAGCAACCGTAGCAAACGTTTTGAGCCCAGGAATTTCTTATGTTCAGCAGGAACTTCTCCCTCCACAGCTCAATTCAAAAGTTCCAGGCTATGCTCGAGCACTCATTCAACTTGCACAACGAGAAGGCTCTCTCAATCTGCTTTGCACCTCAAAAGAAGCGGTAAAGCCCCTGGTAGAAACATATTCAAGAATGTTTTCTCTGCCTGTTACGGTGGGTGAGGCAACAGAGGAAGAAATTCAGGAGTTTATTAAGCAAACATACGCTTCTGATAAGAGCGCGGAGTCTGAAACTTCTGACACGAAATCAGACACTGATTGGGGTTTTGAGAAACCCGATGTTATTTTTCTGGCAAGTGAAGCTCTCATGCAAAACTTTGAGACTTCCGCATACTGTCAGCCATATGAAGTTTCTTCAACAGACCAGTACGTGCGTCCAGAGTTTTTTGACGCCATTGGACACTGGTATGCCTACGCTGCAGATCCATTGGTTTTACTGGTAAATCAAGAACGCCTTAATGAGAAAAAGATTTTGCGTCCTCACGAATGGACCGATCTTCTTACAGATGGCCTGCGTGGAAGGTATGTTATTCCTGACCCTGCACTTACGTATACGGGCAAGAAGTTTGAATCGCTCTTTTTAGGACAGTATGGTCTGGATAAAGGCGCTCAAATTATCCAAAGTTTGTTTGAAAATGTTGACGCATTTTCTGAGAGTACCCATCAAGCTATTAGAGACACAGGATTTGGCAAGTACAGGGCTTGTGTTTGTCCGCTGAGCGCTGCTTATAGAGCAATTACTAAAGATGATTTTGATAATCTTTCAGTTATTCTGCCAGGCACTTCTTATTTCTCTACGATAAGGTCATTTGTATGCCAGGGGTCAAAACATACGTATTCAGCGTATTTATGGCAGGAATTTATTACTAAGCGAGATTCTGCTGAACACATGGGAGAAATGGACTCGTTCTTCTCGCCAGTTATTGAGGGAACACCAACGCCTTGGTATGCAGATCGTCTGAATTTGACAGCAGTAAGTGAATCAATGCAGATAGCTCCTGCTCCAACCGATGCAGAAGGCAATCTCATCAAGCTTGAAGACGTCCACGCTACCTACAGTAAGTTGGCCAATGCATAGTTTTTCCATACGTTAAGCATTTGGACACCAAAAACGGCCCAGGTAATTGAGCCGTTTTGCTTTAAAGATGGAGTGGCGAGAAGACCGGTTTTCTCGCCAAGAAGCTCTGATGAAGAACTAGACGTAGAAGAGCATCTTGTTGTAGCTAGGAACTGGCCACCAGTCGTGTCCGCAGATGAGCTCCATGGAGTCAACGGCGCTGCGCAGGCGGGCCATAGCAGGAAGAACTTCATTGCAGTAGTATTCGCACTGCTCCTGAGGCTGATCTTTCATCTGGTGAGCTGTGGTATTGATCTCATCAAGGCTGTTGGTAGCTGCATAAATCTCGTCAATACCTGCGGTGAGCCTCTCAACAATCTCTGTTTCTGCAACGCTCTTGATACCAATAGCCTGTTTAGCAGCAACTGAAGAGGCAACATCACTTGAGTAGGTAAAGAGGGCAGGTAGATACATGTGGCGCGTCATATACAGCATGGTACGAGCCTCAATGTTAAGAACCTTAGCGTATTGCTCTGCCTTTGCAACGTAGCGAGCCTGTGCTTCTGCCTGGGAAAGAACACCGTAGCGCTCAAAGAGCTCAATGTTCTCTGGAGCAACCATTGCAGGAAGTGCCTCAGGGGTGGTGCGGAGGTTTGGAAGACCGCGCTCCTCGGCAAGTTTCTCCCAATCGCCTGAGTAGCCATTGCCTTCAAAGAGGATGCGCTCGTGAGCTTTGAAGGTATCAATAACCCACCTCAAAGCTTCCTTGGTGAAGTTCTCCTCAGAAGCGTTTGAAAGATCGTTTGCAAAGCGGTCACACTGCTCAGCAACAATGGTGTTCAAAATGACATTAGGGTCAGAAAGATTCTGCTGGCTGCCGCACATGCGGAACTCAAATTTGTTACCAGTAAACGCAAAGGGGCTGGTACGGTTTCTGTCTGTGTTGTCCCTAAGGACTGCAGGAAGTGTTGGTACGCCCAGATCCATACGAGTGCGCTTTGCACCGTGGACGTCGGAACCTGTGATGAGGTCATCAACGATTACGGAAAGCGCAGCACCTAAGAAGACGGAAACAATTGCAGGTGGAGCCTCATTTGCGCCAAGGCGGTGATCGTTTCCAGCAGATGCAACAGACATGCGGAGAAGGTCTGCATGTGAGTCAACAGCGGCTACAAGGCAGGCAAGGAAGACCAAGAAGCGAAGGTTCTCGCCAGGTTTATCGCCAGGTTCAAGCAGATTCTCGTTGTCTGCAGAGAGTGACCAGTTGTCGTGCTTACCAGAGCCATTGACGTACTCAAAGGGCTTCTCGTGCTCAAGGCAGGCAAGACCGTGATGCGGTGCAAGAAGCTTGAGCTTCTCCATGGTTAGAAGGTTGTTGTCAATAGCAAGTGCGCCCTGCTCAAAGACAGGTGCAAGCTCATGCTGGCAAGGAGCAACCTCGTTATGCTTGGTCTTTGCAGGGATACCCAGCTTCCAGAGCTCGTCATCAAGCTCTTTCATGAAGTTGTTGACGGTTGGACGAATGGCACCAAAGTAGTGCTCGTCAAGCTCCTGACCTTTGCTTGGTTCGCAACCAAAGAGGGTACGACCACAAAGAATAAGGTCAGGGCGCTGCTCAAAGTCTTCCTCTTTGATAAGGAAGTACTCCTGCTCAGGTCCAATGTTTGTGACAACGCGTGAGGGCTCTTGTCCAAAGAGTGCAAGAACGCGCTTGGCCTGCTTCTCTAGGGCAACCTGGGAGCGAAGCAGAGGAGTGCGCTTATCCAGAGCTTCTCCGGTGTATGAAATAAATGCAGTTGGAATGCAGAGGACTTCATCTTTGATGAAAGTTGGGCTTGCAGGATCCCAAACCGTGTAACCGCGAGCCTCAAAAGTGGCACGCAGACCTCCAGAAGGGAAGCTTGATGCGTCAGGCTCGCCCTGTACCAGCTCTTTTCCCGAGAAGGACATCAAAATAGTGCCGTTTCCCTGAGGAGTCATAAAGCTATCGTGCTTCTCGGAAGTAATACCTGTGAGAGGCTGGAACCAGTGCGTGAAGTGAGTAGCGCCTTTTTCAAGTGCCCACTCTTTCATGGCATGTGCAACCTCGTTTGCAATGTCGAGGTCAAGCGGTTTGCCGTCCTGGATGACACTACGAAGTTTCTTGTACGTTGGCCTTGGCAGACGTTCTTGCATATCTGCGTCGGTAAATAGAAGCGAGCCAAATTCCTGAGAAACTTTGTCGTGAGCCACAGCCCCTCCTTGTGGGTAAATGCTGGCAGTTAGTCTGTTTTCTCGCGCGCCGGGCACGTTATGTTGGTTGTTATTTTCGCACGTTTGGCAGAGTCAGAGTGGTGAGGATACAAACAGAAACATAACGATTACAAAAATTTTAGCCGGCGCCCAAATGAGATGTGGGCTTTGTTTCCATGGGCTCTGGCGCGCATAAGCGGATGAAGTCTTAGTACAATAGAAGCACACAAAACTAAGAGGAGCAGGTATGTCTGATACTACTATGCCAGTTGATACTACAGATCAAAACGAGGCTGCATCAACCAAAGAAGGTGCAGCTAAACCACGTAGAACCA
>CALHQT010000054.1:0-4990 GCA_938038135.1 uncultured Atopobium sp. | reverse complement strand
CCAAAGACCGTCGTCAGAGATCATTTCCGCAGGTACAGACTTCACGCGGTTGGCAATCTCCGAGATAGGGATGCACCGGATTTCCGCTTGATACGGCACATCGCTCAGCCTTTGCAGTCCAATCATACAGCCAGTTTTGTGGGCAAGAAGCGCGTCCACTCCAGCTTTTCCCAGCTCAAACGCCTCAGTCAGGTCAGTTTTGCTGGACGAATGCATTGCGCAGCGCTGCAGCGAGTTAAGGTTGATGCCTCTAATCTTGGCGTCGAAGTGTTTCTGGAAGAGTTCGGCCAGATAAAGGGCGTTGCCGGACTGATCTGCCAGATGACCAAAGGCGTCCATCTTCATGTGGCTCTTGTCCAAAAGCGTTGAACCATCAGGCCTTCTCACACCCTCGCTGATGACAATCACTACGCTGTTCTTGCGCTCAAACAGCTCCGCTGTCTTGCGCAGAAGCCGCTCTTCATCGTACGCGACCTCGGGGAGCAGGATAAAGTCTGGAGCTTCCTCGTTTTTCTCGCGAGCAAGCGCCGAAGCCGCGCCGAGCCAGCCCGCATCGCGGCCCATGGTCTCGACGATAGTGATGTTTGGCTTGCCGTAAACCTCGGAGTCGCGAGCAAGCTCGCGGACGATGGTAGCGATGTACCGCGCTGAGCTGCCAAAACCCGGCGCGTGATCGGTACCCTCGAGGTCGTTGTCGATGGTTTTGGGGATGCCGATGACGGAAACGTCGTTGTCGCGCTGGGCAAAGTACGCCGCAAGCTTATTGACGGTGTCCATGGAATCGTTGCCGCCAATGTAGAGAATGCCGTCGATTCCAAGGGAGTTCAGGCGGCATTCAATGTCCTGGTAGACGGGCGTTTCTTCGGAGACTTCCGGAAGTTTGTAGCGACAACTTCCCAGAAAGCTCGAAGGTGTTTTGGCGAGAAGTTCCACGGTGTGTTGATGCTGGTCAGTAGCGCGTTTCTGCGGAGTATCCTGCGGAAAGAACAGGGCAGTCAGGTTGGAATAGCGACCATTCAGAAAGCCTTCAATTCCGTTTTGCATGCCGTAAATTTCGATGCCTTCTTCGTGCGCACGCGTGATAATTCCTGCAAGAGAAGAATTGATTGCAACTGTTGGACCGCCCGATTGACCGATAAGTATTTTTCTAATCTTACGCATGTAACTCCCTGTGATTCGTCGATGGATAAGACAGAGGACGTTTGCGTTTGTATTTCGCAATCGTCTCCAAGATTGCGAGTAGTTCAAAAAGACATACGTCAAAAACTATACAAAGAACAATCAGCACACGTTTTAACTGGACTTATTTGAGTACGTAGCCATACCGCTCACAAATTTTTTGGGTGGGCGAGCGGTAGAAAATTGCTATTTTTGTTAGCGAATTATTTCATTTTTGATGCGTGATACGCATAGTTCGCATGCGGTGCTTGTGATATACGCACATAGTTCGTATGCGGTGCTTGTGGTATACGCATCATATACGTAACACCGCGCACGTGCGAAATGCGACTTAAATGCAATTGGAAGGTTTTTTGCGATTGTCTCCATGGCGCTATGTGGCGCTATGACAGTGCGACTGTATCCTTACGATAGCTCCGCAAGAAAACAGGGAAGTCCGTCGGTGGAAATCGGCTCCTCCATGCCCGCGACAAGAGGACGCAGGTAGGTTAGGGCGGCGTCGGTGACATTGAAGCCGTCCTCGGAAATCATTTCTCGAGGTACAAGCTTTACCTTGTTAGCAACGTCGGCGACAGGGGTCGTGCGAATTTTCGTAGCATAAGGCGTATCTGAAGTTCGCTGAACGCCAACCATAATACCCGTTTTACCTTGGAGAACAGCTTCAATTCCTGCGGAGCCCAGCGCCTCAGTCTCGTCCAAGTCAACCTTGCTAGCAGCATGCGAAGCGCAGCGCTGCAGCGTATTGAGCTCAATGCCCCGAGACTTTACGCCCAGCTGATTCTTAGCCAGCTGCGACAAGTATTGAGCCGTTCCGGACTGTGCTGCGAGGTGTCCAAACGTGTCAATCGCAACGGACTTTGCATCAAAAAGGAAACTACCATCCGCGTGGTGGACGCCTTCGCTGACAACTACAATCACGTTGTTTTTCTCGCGAAGTCGCTGTTCAATGGCGGAAAGTAGTGCGTGTTCATCAAGAGAAACCTCAGGCAGAAGGACAAAATCTGGGGCGGTTCCGCAAATATCTTGCGCCAGCGCTCCGGCTGCCGTGAGCCAGCCAGCGTCACGACCCATGGCCTCGATAAACGTTACATTTTTGCTGTTGTAGACGCCGCCGTCGCGGGTGAGCTCGGCGGTTACGGACGCAACGAATCGCGCCGCGCTGCCAAAGCCAGGGGTGTGATCGGTGCCCTCGAGATCGTTGTCGATGGTTTTTGGAACGCCTACAACACGAACATGGCTTTCTATCAGGGCAAAGTATCGAGACAGCTTGTCCGTGGTGTCCATGGAATCGTTTCCACCGATGTAGAGCACAGCATCTACCTGGTATTTCTTGAGCTGTGCATCAATCTGCTGGTAGATAGGGGAGATGGCTGCGGAATCTGAGTTGTCAGCAAGCTCCGGCAGTTTAAAGCGGCAGCTACCCAGCCAGCTCGATGGCGTTTTTCTTAGGAGCTGGAGGTTCTTCTCGCCAGGATTTGTGGATGTGTGGTTGGACGATCCTGATTCAGATGCTGTAAGTCCAAGTGCTTCCACCAAGTCAACGACGTTACCCTCAAGAAACCCCTGGATTCCGTTACGCATCCCGAGCACTCGGAGGCCCTGGGCGTGAGCTGCGCGAACAACACCCACAAGCGATGCATTGATGGCCGCAGTCGGTCCGCCCGACTGTCCAACCAGGATTGTGCGAATTACGTGCTCTGATGTGGTATTCATGGCGCCTCGGATTCTTGAGAGTTGACATATCAAGTATAACCGCGGCAGGCAGCTGCGGTGCTGTTATATCGACTGACGGAAAATCTTCAAAAAACTGCAGATAAAACCAGACTCAATAGCCCAAATACATCGTGGAGTAGCTTTGGTTATAGGATTTAAATTTAATCACGTACGCTCAATTCACTATTATGCATAATTTCTATCTGATATACATAATTATGAATGAAGATATATCAAAGATTTAATCACCCTAAATTTCAGAGTTAAGCAAACACATCTATGTCAGATAATCTGCAAAATCAAGGATAAAAAACACATCTAATGAAGATATTCTGCATGAGATAAGTATTTTGAACGAAATGTATATGCATTTTCAACAGATTATCTGACATAGGTGTGTTCAGGCCTTTCAAACTAGGCGTGGATGCGCCTACGGGACCCTTGCACCTGCTACAAACATCGGATGTGGCGAGAAACCCGCAGGTCACGCAGCCGTTCCCAGACCCACACTCGCACCCGCACCCGTATCCGGACCCGCGCCGCAGCACCCGCGCCGCACCCGTGCGCACAAAAAAGCCGCACCTCAAATGAGATGCGGCTTCGTAGCTTCTAGCAGCCTAAACGGCGTTGCAACTCGGTCGGGCCGGACGCGCGCCGTCTAGCCCACAACCTGCGAGTTTAGCGAAGGTTGTAGAAAGCGTCCATACCCAGGTACTCAGCACCCTCAGCGAGGTCATCCTCGATGCGGAGAAGCTGGTTGTACTTAGCAACACGCTCGGTACGAGCAGGTGCACCAGTCTTGATCTGACCAGCGTTGGTTGCAACAACAAGGTCAGCAATGGTGGTGTCCTCGGTCTCGCCGGAACGGTGGGAGACAACTGCAGTGTAACCTGCGCGCTTAGCCATCTCGATAGCCTCGAGGGACTCGGTCAGGGTACCAATCTGGTTGACCTTGATGAGGATGGAGTTACCAGCGTGAACCTCAATGCCCTTCTTCAGGCGCTGAGTGTTGGTAACAAAGAGGTCGTCGCCGACGAGCTGAATCTTCTTGCCCAGACGCTGGGTAAGGATCTTCCAACCGTCCCAGTCCTCCTCTGCAAGGCCGTCCTCGATGGAGACGATTGGGAACTTCTCGACCATTTCCTCGTAGTAAGCAACCATTTCCTCGGAGGTAAGGGAGCGACCCTCGCCCTTGAGGTCATACTTGCCGGTCTCCTTGTTATAGAACTCAGAAGAAGCTGGGTCCATAGCAAAGCGGAAGTCCTTGCCAAGCTCAAAGCCAGCAGCCTTAACAGCCTCGGAAAGAAGCTCAAGTGGCTCCTCGTTGGACTTAAGGTCTGGAGCAAAGCCGCCCTCGTCACCAACACCGGTGTTGAGGCCCTGGGACTTCAGAGTGTCCTTGAGGGTGTGGTAAACCTGTGCGCACCAGCGAAGAGCGGTGGTGAAGTCAGGAGCACCAACAGGCATAATCATGAACTCCTGGAAGTCAACGTTGTTGTCAGCGTGGACGCCACCGTTGAGGACGTTCATCATAGGAACAGGAAGGGTGTGAGCATTTGCGCCACCGAGGTAAGCGTAAAGTGGAAGCTCAGCAGAAGCAGCTGCAGCGTGAGCAACAGCAAGAGAAACGCCGAGAATAGCGTTTGCGCCGAGGCGACCCTTGTTTGGAGTGCCGTCAAGCTTGATCATAGCGAGGTCAAGGCCGCGCTGATCCTCTGCGTCCCAACCAATAACGAGGTCGCGGATCTCAGTGTTGACGTGCTCGACTGCCTTCAGAACGCCCTTGCCCAGGTAACGGCTCTTGTCGCCGTCGCGAAGCTCTACAGCCTCGAACTCACCGGTAGAAGCGCCGGAAGGAACGATTGCACGACCAAAGGAGCCGTCGTCAAGAACAACCTCAACCTCAACGGTTGGATTGCCACGGGAATCGAGGACCTCACGTGCGTGAACATCAAAAATCTGGCTCATAGCTCACCTTTCTTTAGGTTTAACATTTTGCCGATTGTACAGACATAACTAGTATACCCATTCTGTTATGAGGTGTGTATTGTAATTACACATACTATTTGGCTGGGCAGAGATAGTATTTGACCGAGCA
>CALHQT010000053.1:0-4653 GCA_938038135.1 uncultured Atopobium sp. | reverse complement strand
GCCGCGCCAAATTTTGCGAGCCTGAAAACTACATCAAGTCTGAGTAAATTTGCTCAGACTTGGCGAGAAAAACAGGCAAATAGCTCAGATATAGCCTGCTTTTCCGGCAAATTACTCAGACACGACAACAAAACCCGGCTCCTACGTTATGTGGGAGCCGGGTTGTCGTTCAAGCCGAGTTGCCGTAGCAGCACATTTGCCGTAGCAGCACGTGTACCGCAAGTCGCGTTATGCGCCGAGGTAGGCCTTGCGAACGTCATCGTCGTGGAGAAGCTCCTGGCCGGTGCCATGCTTAGCAACCTTACCAAGCTCAAGAACGTATGCACGGTCAGCAACCTTAAGTGCCATATTAGCGTTCTGCTCAACCAGCAAAATGGTGGTTCCTGCATCGCCGAGCTGGCGAATGATCTGGAAGATTTCCTCAATCAGAAGAGGAGCCAAACCCATGGAAGGCTCGTCAAGCATCAAAAGCTTTGGTCTGCTCATCAGAGCACGACCCATAGCAAGCATCTGCTGCTCGCCACCAGACAGCGTTCCTGCCAGCTGATTCTTGCGCTCACGAAGACGTGGGAAATGCTCGTAGACCATCTTGACGGTCTTAGCGTTCTGGGAATCGGGCTGCGTATAGCCGCCCATCTCAAGGTTTTCAGCAACACTCATGCGAGAAAACACACGGCGGCCCTCAGGGCACAATGCCAGGCCAGCCTCAACAATCTTGTGAGCGCGCTGGCCTACAAGGTTTTTCTCGTCAAGCGTAATGGTGCCAGAGTCAGGCTTTACTAAACCAGCAATGGTGTTCAGTGTAGTTGATTTACCTGCGCCGTTTGCGCCAATAAGGGTAACGATCTCACCCTCGTGGATGTCAAAAGAAATGCCCTGAACTGCGTGGATAGCGCCGTAAGAAACGTTAAGATCCTTGACGGACAGCAGGGGTTTTTCTGCGCCTGCTGCCTGGGTATTTGTAGTGTCAGCGGCCATTAGCGCACCTCCTGCTTTCCAAGATAAGCCTCGATAACGCGAGGGTTGTTCTGAACCTCTTCTGGCGTTCCCTTTGCAATGATGTTGCCGTGGTCAAGAACGGCCAAACCCTCGCAGATACCCATAACAAACTTCATGTCGTGCTCAATGAGAAGAACAGCAATCTTGAAGTCGTCACGAATCTTAAGGACATTCTCCATAAGCTCGTCGGTCTCTGCTGGGTTCATACCTGCAGCTGGCTCGTCAAGCAGCAAAATCTTAGGCTGCGTTGCCAGAGCGCGAAGAATCTCAAGCTTGCGCTGAGCGCCATAAGGCAGGTTACCTGCAAGGGTATTTGCAAGATTCTCCATGCCAAAAATGCGCAGCAGCTCGCGAGCGTTATCAGCGCTCTCTTTTTCCTGCTTCCAGTGAGCCGGAAGGCGGAAGACGTCCTCCAAGAAGTGAGACGTCATGTGGCTTCCCTGACCAACCTGAATGTTCTCCATAACGGTCATGTTGTTGAACAGGCGAATGTTCTGGAAGGTGCGGGCAATACCCATATGATTTGCTTCAACAACGCTTTTACCAGCAAGGTCGTAGCCGTCAATCATTACGGTACCACGGGTTGGCTTGTAGACGTTGGTGAGCAGGTTGAAGACAGTTGTTTTACCTGCACCGTTAGGGCCAATAATGCCAGAGATCTCGGTAGGACCAAGAGCAATGTTGAAGTCATTAACAGCAGTCAAGCCACCAAAGTCAATGCCCAAGTGCTCAGCCTGAAGAACTGGAATTGCACCAAGGTCTCGCTCAGGAATGAGGTTAGGAGACTCTTGCCTGATAAGTTTTGTAGTGTTTTTAGTTGCCATCGCTCTTACGCCTCCTTCGAATCAGTTGAGGCTTCTACCTGCGTGTCCGCCTGCGCATCTGCCTGCGCGTCTACCTGCTCGTCCGAGTCATCCTTGTTCCAAGGGAAATCCCTGTTCATGACTCGCTCAATGATGCGAGACAGCGAGAAGTCATAAGAGCCAAACAGACCCTCTGGTCTAAAGATCATGACCAGAATCAGAACGATTGCATAAGCAACCATACGGTAGTCGGCAAAGGCACGTAGAGCCTCTGGAAGCACGGTCAGGACAGTTGCGGACACAACGGAACCAAACATAGAACCCATGCCGCCCAGAACAACCATAACCAGAATCTCAACAGACTTCATGAAGCCAAACTTAGCAGGCGCCATAACACCAATGCAGCCCGCGTAAAGACCACCGGCAATGCCTGCAAGGAATGCGGAGAAAACAAAAGCCAGAGTCTTGTAATACGTGGTGTTAACGCCTGATGCCTCTGCAGCAATCTCGTTATCGCGGATAGCGAGAATAGCACGTCCATGTCTAGACTTCATAAGAGTATGAATAGCAAAAATGGCAAGCGAAACAACAATTGCGGTGTTCAGGTAGCCAGTATAAGCAGGAATACCCGTGAGGCCTGATGCGCCACCAGTAAGCTTGAAGCCAAGAGCAGAGTCAATGTTTACCAGGACAACACGGATAATCTCTGCAAAGCCCAGAGTAATGATGGCCAGGTAATCACCGCGAAGACGAAGTGCTGGAATACCAATAACCACACCCATCAGAGCGGCGCAAATGCCGCCAAACAAAAGGCCCACAACAAAAAGAATAACTGCAGGTGTAGAGCCTGAGGCCATGGACTGAGCATCCAGACCAAAGAGTGGCATCATGCGAATGATAAAGATTGCGCAGGCATAACCACCAATGGACATGAAACCAGCGTGACCCAGAGGGAGCTGTCCAAGATATCCGGTAACAATGTTCAGAGAAACGGTCATCAGAACATAAACGCCGATTTGCTCAAAAACAACGGTCTGATAGCGAGAAATAAGACCCTCTCCTACCAGGAAGTTTCCGCCAAAGACAAAGAGTGCAACAAGAATTGCATTGATGGCATAGCGAGCAGGCATAGTAAGCTCACGACGCTGACCATCTTTTCCACCAAAACCAGTGACAATTACTGGGTTGTGGTTGTTATCGCGTGGATACATTTTAGTCATGTGAGCCTCCTTACACTTTCTCGGTAACTGGTCGGCCAAGCAGGCCAGTTGGTTTCACAACAAGAACAAGAATCAAGAGTAAGAAGACTACTGCATCCTGCCAGACAGACAGGCCAAAGGCAGCAACAAAGACCTCGGAGAAGCCAACAATAAGGCCACCAATAACAGCGCCTGGAATGGAGCCAATGCCGCCAAGAACTGCTGCGACAAACGCCTTAGTGCCCAGCATAACACCCATGGTTGGAGAAACCTGCTGATATGCCATGGAGTACAGAATAGCTGCAATGCCTGCCAGAGCGGAACCAACTGCAAAGGTAAAGCTAATAGTGCTATTGACGTTGACGCCCATCAGACGAGCGGCGCCCATATCCTCAGAAACGGCACGCATTGCCTTACCAAGACGAGTCTTCTGAACCAAAAGGGTCAGAACAACGGTTGCCACAATAGTAACGGCAACAGTCAAAAGTGCCGTGCCGGAGAGCGTCGAACCAAATACCTGAACAGTTCCCAGGTCAATGATGCTTGGAACAACCTTAGCGTCAGCACCAAGGAGCAGCTGAACGCCGTTCTCAAGCAGATAAGAAACGCCAATTGCCGTAATCAGAATAGAAAGTCTTGGAGCCTCTCTGAGTGGTGCGTAAGCAACCTTATCAATAAGAACGCCCAGCACAACACAACCAAAAATGGCGAGAAGAACAGCGATTGCAGGATTGAGTCCTAACTGAACAAGCGCAATCCAAGCAACGTAGGAGCCAAACATGATGATGTCACCATGTGCAAAGTTAAGAAGCAAGATGATGCCGTACACCATTGTGTAACCAAGCGCCACCAGTGCGTAAATACTGCCCAATTGAAGTCCATTGAGCACCTGAGTCAAAAACATCTGAGGTTCTCTTTTCTATGAAGGATTGATCGTGTCATAGATGGACTCTTTGCCATCTTTAAAGGTAATAATCAAGGTGGACTTCACTGGGTCACCTGTTCCCTGATATGAAAGGGTGCCAGTAACACCTTCGACCACACCAGATGCAATAGCATCGATAATTGCCTGCCTGTACTCATTAGAGTTGTAGGTGTAGCCGCGTTTCTCGGCAACCTCAAGAGCAGAACAAAGAATCATTGCGGCGTCATAGCCCAAAGAGCAGAAGTTAGTTGGAGCCTCACCGTATTCCTCGGTATAAGCCTTAACAAAATGCTGAACTTTTTCATCTGGGTTTGAAGCAACAAAGGCAGAGCAATAGAAGCATCCTTCAAGGTCGGCTGCAGAAGCATAGTCCTGCTCGCCACCAATGATGCCTGCCCAACCATCTGCGCCCATAAAAGGCTTTTTGCAGCCAAGCTGACGAGCCTGCGTCACAATCTTGCCGTTATCCTGGTAATAGTTTGGAGCCAAAATGGCGTCAGGGTCCAGTCCAATAATGCTGGTAAGCTGGGCGTTAAAGTCAACGGCTCCTGTTGGGTAACCTTGCTGAGAAACAACCTCAACACCCAACTCACGAGCCCTCTGAACAAATGCGTTATTAACGCCAATCTCGTAATCGCCGCCGGAGTTAAAGATGGTTCCTACGCGCTGATAACCCTGCTTTTTAGCAAACTCTGCAAGAACAACGCCCTGGAACGGGTCAGTTACG
>CALHQT010000052.1:0-8358 GCA_938038135.1 uncultured Atopobium sp. | reverse complement strand
TATTTAGATGAACAAATTTATAAACATAAAATGTCTCTTAAAACACTGATATGACGCCAAATGCAATTTGATCTCTTTTTGACAAAACGGTTAAATCACACGGGTTTCTCGCCAAAGGGTTATGGAAAGAAGGCAAAATCAGCGCAATCAAATTTTTAGCGCTCTCTTGCAAGGAGACCACATGACCAAGATTCCCGAGGGCTACCGTTCAAGCCTTTCGCTTTACGATACGCAGAAAGCCATTGAGCAGGTCAAGAACGTGTTTTTGACCAAGCTATGCGCCGCGCTGAAGCTGTCGCGCGTCACCGCTCCGCTCATTGTTGATCCGCTTACCGGCATGAACGACAACCTCAATGGCGTCGAGCATCCTGTTGCTTTTGACCTTCCAAACGTTGGCAAGAACGCCGAGGTGGTCCAGTCGCTTGCTAAGTGGAAGCGCTATGCACTCTGGCGCTACAACTTTGCCGTCGGCCGCGGCCTGGTCTGTGACATGAACGCTATCCGTCGCGACGAACAACCCGATAACCTGCACTCCATTTACGTGGACCAGTGGGACTGGGAGCGCATCATCACGCAGGATGAGCGCAACACCGACACGCTGGAAGACGCTATCTGCCGCATTGTCGAGGCAATCTGCGGCACACTTGACGAGCTCAAGTGGCACTATCCCCAGCTCAACACCCAGCTCAGCCGCGAAGTTACCTTTGTAACCTCACAGGAGCTGGAGGACCTCTACCCTACTCAGACGCCTAAACAGCGAGAAGATCTGTTTGTTCGCGAGCATCCAACCACGTTTATCGTAGGCATTGGCGGTGCCCTGAACTCCGGCCAGCCTCACGACTTTAGATCCCCCGACTACGACGACTGGTCGCTCAACGGTGACCTGCTGTTCTGGGATGAGACCTTGGACTGCGCGATTGAGATCAGCAGTATGGGCATTCGTGTTGACGCCGAGGCACTTACGTCGCAGCTGGCAATCGCTGGATGTGAAGACCGCCTTGAGCTGCCATTCCACAAGATGCTCGTTGATGGTGAGCTGCCTTTTACCATCGGCGGCGGCATTGGACAGAGTCGCCTCTGCATGCTGCTGCTCGAAAAAGCGCACGTTGGAGAAGTGCAAGCGTCTATTTGGGACAAGAAGACCGAGGAAATCTGTGCAGAAGCAGGCGTCTCTCTGCTCTAAGCCGTAGGTCGAAACACACGATACTGAGCCAAATCACAGCGCTTTCAACACGGTTGGATACATTCAAAACTAAAAACATTTTGGTGTTTCTCCTGTTAACGCTACAATAGAAACTCAGTTTAACCAATAGCTGCTGAGTACTACTGGCGATCTAAGGAGCGACTCTATGAATTGCCCCAACTGCGGAGCTGAAGTTGGCGAGCACGCTAAGTTCTGTTCTAACTGCGGACAGATACTTTCTGACGTCGTGGACTCCCAGGCTTCCTCTGAAAATACTCCAATTGAACCAACTGTTCTTCTCAACGAGGCAGTAAACCCTCAGGCTGATGCCTCTGTGCAGAATGACGAGAAGACCAATGTACCTGCAGAGTCCACACCAAATGAGGACGCTGCTTCAGCCGAAGTCTCTGTACCGGATGAGGATACCGCACCAACCGAAGTCTCTGTACCAGATGAGGCCGCCGTCTCCACCGAAGCAACCAACATCCTGGACGAGACCGTCGTTACAGACCCATCCTCTGACGATACAACTGCAGCGGAAACTTCACTCTTGGAAGTCCAAGATGATGACACCTACATTGCTGCAGATGAAGCCCCTACAACCATTGCAGACGCTGACCCTACCGTTGCGTCCGAAGCAGAACCCACAACCTTCATTAATGACCCAGATCGCATCGACGTCTTCACCTCTGACGACGTTGATTCAACTGCTATTTCGCACTTTGACCCTTCGCAGTTCACCGTTGTTTCAAGCGGACCTAGTTCCGTTGAGCGCAAGCAAACCAAGGACGGCTCGGACACACTCCGCAAAGTAGCATTTGGCCTGCTTGCGGCTGTTCTGGTTGTGGGTGTACTGGCCATTGCTTGGGTCATTCAGTCCCACCAAGACGACGCAGCCAAGCGCAGCGCCGTCCAGCAGCGCATTGCAACCTATCAGGAGCAGATTGAGAGCGTTGGCGTTGATCCTCGCAGTGACAGCAGTCGTGTTGAACTTCTTAACCAGTACGAAAAACTCAACGAAATCCAAGAGCAGATTCAAACTGACCAAAAGAACGGCCAGTTCCACCTTCCTAACGGCACCGATGATTCGGGAGTCAACGTTCTAAACAGCACAATCTCTGACCAGCAGAAGAGCATTCGCGACTGGTTTGAGGCTGACTACAAGCGCAGACTAACCGCGAACAGCTTCAACGACACAGATACCGCAAATACTATGGACCAAAAATCTGTAGCAAATAAGCTTGTTGAGCTGCAAGCTCTTCTCGGAGATATTGAACACGAAAAAGTAATCTGGGGCGACGATACTGGCAACAATTCAACCTATGATTTATACCACTCTCGCGTATCTGACCAGATAAAGAAGGGTGAAACTCTTAAATCTGGCGTGGCCGAGAAGACCAAAAAAGAGCAAGAGCAGAAGGATAAAGACAAGAAATCCGAGGAAGACCGCAAGAAAGCTCAAAAGTGGGTTGGTACCTACAGCGGTACCGGCACTGACGGCAAGCCTATGGAGGTTGTCATCCAGAAGGACGGCACGGTCATCTGGCGCATTGGTGGTCAGCCAGAGGTTCGTGGCACCTGGACCGGTGACGAGTCAAAGCTTGAGCTTAACTTCAACGGCCAGGTCAGTGGCAGAAGCGAGCCATTCACCCTCTCTTCCACTAACGGTGGAAGAACCGTAACCATCAGCTCTCAGAGCAGCACTTGGAATACTGACACACTTTCTAGGAAGTAACGCTGACTAGAAAAACCGCACGTTACAGACACAAAAATATGGCGAGAAGACCGATTGATCTTCTCGCCATTTTTTTGCGTGTGAACAACACAGACTTACTCGCCCAGGATGACGTGCCTAAACTCGCCGTCCTCGTAGATTCCGCAGCTGTGAGTGCCGTCCTTTGGAATGCCCACAGAACCTGGGTTGAACACGGTGACCTCTGGATGGTCAGCGCTTTGCATGTTCACTTTTCTGTGCGTATGGCCGTACACAAACGCGTCCATACTTGGCGTCTGAGGCCATTTATCAACGCTGTTATGAATACCAGGGCCAAAGACGTGACCGTGAGTAAAGAAGATGGTGAACTGCTTGCCCGTCTTTGGATCTTTATCAAACAAGATGTTGTAATCAGCCATGCAAGGGAAATCCAGAACCATCTGGTCAACCTCTGCCTCGCAGTTTCCGCGGACCGCAATGACCTTATCGGAAATGCTGTTCAACATCTCAATAACGCGCTTTGGTGCGTAGTCTGCAGGAAGATCGTTGCGAGGACCGTGGTACAGCAGGTCTCCAAGAAGCAAAACGTACTTTGGCTGCTCCTCCTCAATGACCTGCATGAGTTTCTCGCAATAGTCGGCAGCGCCGTGAATATCTGAAGCAATTACAACCTTCATCAACGTATCCTCTCTATACGTGTTTCTACACGTAGCTTCATACGCGTGTATCAATAAATTATTTTATGGTATTGATGGCGTCTAACCAGTTACAGGCGCTGGCAAATCGGTCACCGTGCAAATGCCTGCTTAGAACCTACCGGTCATCCTTGCGTCAGGATCAGCCTCGGAAACACGTTGACGAAGATCTGCAATAGCCGCAGGTATCTCGTCTGTGTTGTACGGCGTCATCTGGTACACCCAGTTAATCCAGTTGCGATACAGCAAGTTGGCATGAGCGCGCCAGGTAAACAGCGGCTGCTTTTCTGGATCGTTATCAGGGAAGTAATTCTCCGGCAGACGAATGGGCAGACCCTTATGGAAGTCGCGCCAATACTCCTCTGCAAGCGTGTCGCGATCATATTCAAAATGCCCGGTTACAAAAATCTCGTGAAAGTCTCTTGTGGCGAGAAGTGCAGGACCACTGGTAAATCCTTCAGAAAGCACCGCAAGCTCAGGATGATCCACCAGAGCTGATGTCTCAATCGCAGCATGACGAGAATGCGGCATGTAATGTACCTCGTCAAATCCATTGGTGAGGAAGCAATACTCATCGCATAAACGCTGTGGGAAAATACCAAAGAGCTTAGCACCCAGCATTTTCTTAGGAATATCGTGCAGATAATACAGGCCAGCTAGTGCGCCCCAACACAGGTACATAGTAGAAAAGACATGCTCCTGAGACCAATCAACAATGCGACAAAACTCATCCCAGTAGTCAACATCCTCGTATTTAAGATCCTCGATAGGAGCTCCCGTGATAATCAGACCGTCGTAATTTTTATCTTTGAAGTCATCAAAAGTTGAATAAAACGTTACCAGATGGTCGGCGGCAGTATTTTTAGATTCATGCGAAGAGATACGCATAAAATCGCACGTAACCTGAATAGGAGACTTTGAAATCAGACGGAGAATCTGAGTTTCTGTCTGAATTTTCTTAGGCATTAAATTCAAAATTGCCAGGCGCAGGGGACGAATCTCCTGGTGTTCTGCAACTTCTTCCTCAAGCGCAAAAATACGCTCTTCTTGCAGTGTCTTCTTAGCTGGTAAACCATCTGGAATATTAATAGGCATGGTAACTTCCTTTAGCTAATCGTTGCACATAAGTATACTTGTTTGTATGGAAATAACTTTTGCCGAGCTCGGGCTAAACGAGCAAATTCTGGCAGGCGTAGCAACGCTTGGGTTCAACGCACCTACTCCCGTGCAGGCCGCGGCAATTCCCGCTGTCCTTGCGGGCAAGGATGTTGTTGCGTCTGCGCAAACGGGAACGGGTAAAACTGCGGCGTTTATGTTGCCTACGCTGCAGCGCATTGCTGTCGAGAAACCCGGTGGGGCCGAGAAGCCCGACGCCAAGGAGCCCAACGCGAGCGCCAAACCCAACGCGGCCGCCGGGCGCGGCGCCAAGCGCAACGCGTACCCCCGTGCACTCATCATCACGCCAACGCGAGAGCTGGCTGCTCAAATTGACGACGTTGCTAAAAACGTTTGCGCATCCACTGGTCAGCAGGCCGTCATTGTTACCGGTGGCTCTCGCTACAAGCACCAGATAACAGCGCTGCAAAAAGGTTGCGATGTGCTGGTGGCAACACCTGGCCGTCTGATAGATCTTCTCGACAAGAAGCATACAAGCCTTGAGAACATCCAGGTACTGGTGCTCGACGAGGCGGATCGTATGCTTGACATGGGGTTTTGGCCAAGCGTTCGCCGCATTATGGAGCAGCTACCCAAGGCGCACCAAACGCTGCTTTTCTCGGCAACGCTCCCCGCATCAATCACATCGACTATAGACGCGCTGCTTAAAGATCCAGAGCGCATTGAGATTGCAAGAACCGGACAGACTGCGGCAACAATCGAGCAACATTTATGCTCGGTCACTCAGGGACAAAAACCGCAGCTCTTAAAGGCGCTTATCGACTCGTTTGATCCTGCGCCAGAGCGCGTTTTGGTGTTCTGCAGGACAAAGTCGCGCGTTGACAGCATTTACAAAAACCTCAAAGCCGCAGGTCTCAAGGTTAATGTTATGCATGCGGACCGTCCGCAAAAAGCTCGCGCAAGAGCACTGGAGCGATTCCGTAGTGGCGCAATTCAGGTTCTTGTTGCAACCGACGTTATGAGCCGCGGCATTGATATCCAGGGCATTGATGCGGTCATTAACTTTGACGTACCGCTTGACCCCGAGGATTATGTTCACCGCATTGGCCGAACAGGCCGTGCAGGAGCCGCAGGTCAGGCGTTCACTTTTATGGGACCAGATGAGGTCACGCCGCTCAGAGAAATTGAGTATTTCACAAAAGCGCTCATTCCTACATGGGATCTATCTGGCTTTTCTTATGACTCGGGTCGCATTATGCTTCAGGATTCCCGCTCTACCACCAAGACCACGCGTTCGATGTTCTCGGGCTCAAGGTCAAGAGGCAAAGGATTTGGATTTGGCGGCAGATATGGCCGACATACGTAATCTATAATCGATGCAGTCAGCTAGTACAGTAAAGGAATCAAAATGGGCCCTTTTAATGGCGTTGGTGTAATTTTTGCTCTTGGAGCAGCAGCTCTTCATATGGTTATTTTTTATCTTGAGTCATTTGCCTGGACTTCTGACGGTGCGCTCAAGGCCTTTAACATGACAAAAGAAGAGGCAGAGAGCACCGAAAAAATAGCTTTTAACCAGGGATTTTACAATCTCTTTCTTGCCATTGAGGTATTCGTTGGCGTCTTTTTGATGGCCACCAGAAATCCAGCAGGTAAAGCGCTTGTTATCTTTGCTGTATGTTCAATGGCATTTGCCGCAATTCTTCTCTTTGTGACTTCTCCCGACAAACGCTCTGCAGCCATCAAGCAGGCAATATTCCCCATTATGGCTCTCTGCAATTTGATTCTGTAACTTTTTGAGCATAGATGCTGGATGCTCGCAGACATCCAGCTTTTTTGTAAGCGCTTCTCGCGAGAAGGATCATCATGAAGCAACTCCGCCCATATCCACAGGTTATTGTCACCAAGAAAGCAGCTCGCGCACTTGCGGGCGGACATCCTTGGGTCTTTGAGGGCGAGGTCATCCGTGTAGAGCCGTCTCCAGAAAACGGTGGGCGCGCTCAAAATGGTTGCATCGTTGATGTTTTTGAAGAGAACGGCACCTATCAGGGAACCGGCCTTCTGTCAGAAATGAGCAAGATTCGCGTCAGAATTGTGACAAGAAACGCCAACGATAGGCTCAACGAAGCGTTTTGGAGCCGAAAGATCAGCTGGGCGTGGGAGCACCGCAAAACCACTATGGGCAACCGCGCTCTACCAGGTACTGAGCCCGATACCAATTGTTGCCGTGTTATCTTCTCGGAGGCCGACGGTTTTCCTGGCTTAATCGTTGACCGCTACGAAAATGTGCTTGTTGCGCAGGTAGGAACCGTTGGCATGGAGCATCTGCGCAAAGTTATCTATCCTCTGCTACTTGAAGTTTTCTCTGCAGACGGCCAGGTAATCGACGGCATTTACGAAAGAAATGACTCCCCCTCTCGCCTTAAAGAGGGACTTCCGCAATATAAAGGCTGGTGGACAGGCTCTTCACCGGACGAGAATGGCTTGATTGCAGAAAGCCTCCTTTCCCTGCCTTCAACTCACGTTCTTGCAACAGAAAACGGACTCAAATTCAATCTTGACCTAGAGAACAGCCAGAAAACCGGCTTTTTCTTGGATCAAAAATACAACCGTCGAGCAGTTCGTCAGCTTTCACAAGGTCGTCGTGTGCTGGATTGCTTCTGTCACGTTGGTCCTTTTGGTCTTAACGCCGCAGCTGGTGGAGCAGAATTTGTCCGCTGTGTAGATGTCAGCCAAACTGCTATTGACCTTGCGCGCCAAAATGCGGAGCTCAACGGCTTAGCAGACCGTATGGACTTTACCTGCGCAAATGTTCTTGAATATCTGCCAGGACTAGCCAGCAACCGCGGCCAGCTCAAGACAGAAGGAGGTCCGTTTGACCTCATCATTCTGGATCCGCCCGCATTTACCAAAACGCGCGACAAAGTTCGCAGCGCCATGCGTGGCTATAAGGAAATCAACGCTGCGGCCATGAAGCTACTGCCCCGAGGTGGCTACCTGGCAACTTGTTCCTGCTCACATTTCATGACCAGAGATCTTCTCGCCCAGGCAATTGCCGAGGCAGCACATCATACCAACGTGCAGCTCAAACAAATTGAAGAGCGACAGCAAGCTCCCGACCACCCAATTCTTTGGGGTGTTCCCGAGAGTCATTACCTTGATTTCTTTATTTTCCAGGTGATTTAAAAACTTACAGTCCATTCTTCAAAGAGCACTTTATGAGATTTATTCCATATTGTGATATAATACTCTTATAAATTATTTTACTAATTTATAAGAGTATTTATGGCATACTTTGGAGGCTCTTATGGCTGAGACGGATGGCAGGAATTTATCTAAACAACCAACCTTGAGCAAATACCAGCCCTACTTAAGCTATGGGTTATTAGCCTTTATTGGCGGCTTTGCTGGTCTTCATTCATTTTATAAAACAGGAAAAATCCCATTTTTTAGGACTGCATTATCTGGATGCCTTCTCTATCTTCTTGTCTCTTATAACTATTGGTATCTCTATGCTCTTCTCGTACTTACAAATTCTTTTATCACGCTCTCCATAGTCTTTGATAAAAATATAACTGTTCAAAATATCCAAGGAGACGCAGTTCAGGCTCAGGACGCTGAAAGTAATGACAAATTGATTTTGATTACACTCT
>CALHQT010000051.1:0-2945 GCA_938038135.1 uncultured Atopobium sp. | reverse complement strand
CGCTGAACTATATTCGAACACTTCAAGAAGAGATGCAAAAACTTACCTATATGGCCTCCAGCATTGCTCCTGTAGAACCAGAACCGTGGCGCTCCAAAGGTGTGCGGAAAATCATTGTTAAGAACTTTTACGTTTATTACAGGCTGGATGTTACATCTGGCAAGGTATATATCTTGAATGTCATTTACGCAAAGCGCGATCAGCTCAAAGTGTTAAATAGAATCAATTTGAATGAGTAATTCTTTGTTTAAAAGTAAGAAGGTAAACGATAGAACAAACACCTTTAAAGTTTGAGGAGACAGCTATGAGAATTGAACATATTGCACTGTATGTAAACCTGCTTTGACAATTCAAGTTTCAAATGCAGCTTTAAAAAGACGCTTTTGCTTACTACGTTTCTCAGTCTGTTTTTTGAACTAACTCAGCTCTCTGGTCTTTATTTCTTATATCCAGGACCGTATCGCCTTGCCGATATTGACGATATTATTCAAAACACTACAGGTGGTTGCATTGGATATGCTCTTGGAGCGTTAGCCTTGTGGCTACTTCCTTCTAGAGACAAAATTGACGAAGAATCGTTTGAGGCAGGCTCACAGGTTTCTCAAATCCGTGTTGGCCTATCATTGCTCATCGATACATTTATTGTGGCCATCCCTTACAATCTCTCAAACACCACAATCCCTTTTTCGCTCTTTAT
Source organism: uncultured Atopobium sp. (assembly GCA_938038135.1). Lineage (GTDB taxonomy): Bacteria > Actinomycetota > Coriobacteriia > Coriobacteriales > Atopobiaceae > Lancefieldella. The sequence continues at coordinate 2,248 of CALHQT010000051.1, read as the reverse complement.
TGCTCTCTACTTTGCCATAATCCCACTCTTTAATGGCAAAACGCTTGGTAGCGCTTTATTGCGTTTTAAGCTCTCATACGAGAAACAAAGAATTTCTCGCACTATGCTAAGAGGATTACTCATCACAATCTATTTCCATCTGATTCCTGACGGCCTGTTGTTTTTGACTAATGAGTTTAATAAGACTCCAGACTCGATGCTTTTCCTTGCACTATTTCCCATTATATTTGCGGCTTTAATTCTTTTATTTATCATTACCGTTGTACTGATGCTGATGAACAAACGATTCTTGTTTGATCGACTGTCTGGCACCTCCTACACAAGCACAGTGCAAAATGAACAGCCCACTGAAATTGATACGGTGGAAACTCAAGCGGAGACTCAAGCAGAGGCTGAAAAAGACATTTAAGAGCATCAAATGTGGTTCCAAAAACAGATAAGAAAAGGACGTGTGGACCTACTGATGAAAGAAGAAAGCGAAAGCCCCATTACCCTTTATACACCGTCATTAGAAGATCTTTGGTTTCGTCAGAAGATGATGGCAGATGAAGAAACGATGTCATATAACCATGCCTGGGGAGGTACAATTCCTTTCCCAAAAGAGGCGTGGCATGGCTGGTATGATTTTTGGATTGTAAAGCATGAGAATAAACGTTATTACAGGTATTTAAAGGATAGCGGCGATCATTTTATTGGAGAGGTCGCCTATCACTTTGATAGCGATAAGAATATTTATCTTGCAGACGTTATAGTCTACGCACCATATAGAAAAATGGGCTGCGGCAGCATTGGATTAAATTTGCTCTGTGATGCAGCTAAACAGAACGGTATTAAGCAGCTCTATGATGATATCGCCATAGACAATCCATCAGTCACGATGTTTTTAAAGAATGGATTTGTTGAAGAGTACAGGACTAGTGAAATTATCATGCTCAAAAAAGAGTTATAGACTGTCCCCAACAAGACACTTGTACCAAATGAAGCGGTTGTTCTGAAAAATTAAAACTTTTATATATGCAGGTCAGATGTGCACTTACTACTTCAAGTAATGTTCTTTCAATTATCTGCGTCTTTGTTGTTGCATAACAGCAAAGAAACGTGTAAAAAATACATTGCAATCAAGTAGTCTTGAATGCAAGATAAGTATTACTCGAGTAAGGGGCTCGAGATACGGAGAGGAATGTATTATGAAGGCAACAGTTAATGAGGATTGCATCGGTTGCGGTCTCTGCGAGAGCACTGCTCCTGAGGTATTCGAGATCGGCGACGACGGTCTTGCTCACGCTATTGAGGAAGAGGTTCCTGAGGCTGCAGAGGACGCAGCACAGGAGGCTTGCGACGGCTGCCCAGTCACCGCTATTGAGCTTGACTAGTTTTTAGCTTAGCTTTTCTTTCTTAGTATGTAAGCCTGATGGGTTTCTCGCCTATCAGGCTTCTTTTTTTGGGTACAGTATCAGCATAAGTACAACTGATAGGAACGCATATGATTCTTGCATCACAATCCCCTAGGCGCCTTGAGCTTATGCAGTCTATGGGAATAGATCCACAGGTTATGCCTGCTGATATTGATGAAGCTCAAAAAGTTGACGAGAAACCCCTTGCACTGGTAAAGCGCTTGGCGCAAGAAAAAGCCATTGCGGTTTGCTATAAGCTCATGGAGCAGCCTAACTTTGAGCAGCTCAACAATGAGATTGTGCTTGCCGCAGATACCATTGTCTGGACAGACGACGGCCAGGTTTTTGGCAAGCCTACAAACGCTGAAGACGCCAAACACATGCTTTCTAAGCTTTCTGGTCAGACTCACCACGTATCCACCGGTGTTGCTCTGCGACGCTTTAAGGCTTTCAAGTCCCCTTCTCCTGACGGAGCACCATCTGTTGTTGCCGTAACGTTTGTGGAGACTACTGACGTCACGTTCTTTGAGCTCTCTGAAGACGAGATTGCTGCCTATGTTGCCTCAGGAGAACCCATGGACAAAGCTGGCGCTTACGGCATTCAGGGAAATGGTCGCTATCTAGTTCAGAGCATTCAGGGAGATTACGAGAATGTCGTGGGGCTCCCCGTCTCTTTACTTTCTCGCGAGCTGGTTAAATTTACCGGCAATCATGACTATCTAGAGCATGCTCTTGCAGGTCGTAAGCACTAAAGATACTTCTACAGATAACAAAAACCTCGTATCGCCATGGATGAACTGCCTCCCATTTCTTGGACACGAGAAATAGAAAGCAGTTCAAAACACACCTAACTC
>CALHQT010000050.1:0-6765 GCA_938038135.1 uncultured Atopobium sp. | reverse complement strand
AGCGGGTGGCTTGCGTTTAGTGGACGGCTTGTACTCAGAAACCGCTTACTGAAAGTAAATGACGTGCTACCAGTAGGGTTTCTCGCCAGGCGAGAAACCCTTTTAAGTGCGGTGGTTTGTTCAGCTACAGTAGATCATCTGGTGGGAGCAGCTCGATGTCCCATGAGGTGCTGACGTAGCAACAGATGTCTATGTCTGATGAATCAAATGTAGGAACTTGGTTTCCATAATCAGATTCACAAAAAGCTATATGATCGCAGGCTTTATACGCTAGTTCTCTTCCGTTAAAGTCGTAGTCTGCATGCTTAAGCCCAACCACCTTTGCTCCGGCAGCATGAGCAAGAAGATTTGCTTTTTGACGACAGATAACAATAGCATCTACAGAAAGGTTGTCTTTAATGGTGTCGTTATGTGCTATCGAGAATTCAACTGAAAAGGTCACTTCATCACCACATGAACTGAGTGCTTTCCAGATTTTCTCGACGAGATCTTCTTCAAGGTGCTGTTTGATGGATAGTTTAGCGTGGAAATCATATCCCAGAAATTTTTTCTCGGCGACATAATAGTCGCCTTCATCATCTTTTTTGTACCGGTTTTCCTCGTGACCAGATACTGAATAGTTGTTGTTTTTTAGAATTGAAGCAGGTAACCCATTTTTCTCTAGCGCATCCTTGATTGTTTGAAGTAGCACGTTATATTTTGCTGTGCAGTTTTCACGGATCTTGGAAGTTCCTCGAATTGTGATATCAACGTTAATGGTGTCAGGCGGAACTTGCGTGCTAAATTTTGTAGATACGTCAATTGTTCGTTCCATGGTGCGTTCCTTTCAGAGATGTTAGAGAAAAAATCAGCTGTTTGAACAGGTAATTTATTTCTCATCGTTGAATAATCATAGGCTCAAAAAGGATTTTGGGTGTCCAGTGTGATGGACACTCATATAGCGAGTGGCAATAAGAAGTTTAGATAAAATCAGCACGTCAAAGTGTGGATATAGGTGTAAACTGTATGACATAGTTAACTTAGGGTAACAAAGTGCCAACTGAACGGAGTTTAACCAATGTCTGCTCAGAATGAGAAGAACGATCACCTTCCGGTGCTTGGCGTCGGCCCCGCTTATGTGATTGTCATTACGGTGCTGACGGTCGCGTGCATTGCCCTGTCTAAGCTGGGATTTCTTCCGTACCTTCGCATTCGATCCACGGTCGGCGTGATGCACACCGTGGGCACGGCTTTTCTGATTGTGGGCATCTGGCTATGGGTTTCCGCTGCTATCAAAGAAAAACTTCGCGAGAAGATTATCGCAAATCAGCTGGTAACCACTGGTGTTTATGCGCTGGTCAGAAACCCTATCTACTCCGCATTTGCGTTTGTCATGTCGGGCGCGGCTTTGCTTTCAAGCAACCTTTATCTACTGCCGCTGCCTCTTGTGTTCTGGGTGCTTTTAACTGTGATGATGCAAGCCACGGAGGAGAAGTGGCTTCTCGAGCAGTTTGGCGATGAGTACAGAGATTACTGCAAGCGAGTTAATCGCTGTATTCCGTGGTTTCCCAAGCGCTAACGTTTAACGTGGACATTTACGTAGATATTCACGTAGATATTCACGTGGACATTTGCTTTTAGCTGAGCCCCTGCCCCATAGTTGAGCTGGGGCTTGTTTGATTTTCTCGCTATATAAATACTTTTACGAAGCGGCTATGATATACATACGTCCGCAAGGCATGCTTGTGTCATGCATGCTCTATTCACGTCATGCTAGTTTGTTAGTGCTTGTACCTGCTGCTTCATGAGAAACGAGAGATGCGATGCTGGATATTCGTCGTGTTTTGGCAAGTGCGCCCAAAAAGCATACAGAGGAGACGCTGAATTCTCTGACGACTGTTTGGGGAGAGGCGCTTGATGTGTCGAACGTGTTGCCTGAGCATCCGCGTCCTCGCATGCAGCGCGACAAGTATGCAGTGCTGAACGGCGTGTGGGAGTATGCGATTGCGCCGGTAGATGGCGAGGTGGATGTAGAGAACCTCGCGCTACAGGAGATTCCTTCCCGTTGGGATGGGCAGATTGTGGTGCCATTCTCGCCAGAAGCTCCGCTTTCTGGGGTTGGTCGAACGGTGCGTCCGTATGAGCTTTTATGGTACAGGCGCAAAATTGACTTGCCAGAACTGGTCGATGACCAGCGACTTATTCTGCATTTTGATGCTGTCGACTGGATGTGCGCGTGTTTTGTAAACGGCAAGCTCGCCGGCACGCATACCGGCGGCTACCTGCCGTTTTCGTTTGACATCACGGATCTGCTTGGGTTGGTCGAGGCGGAAGGCGTGGCTGAGAGTGCGGCTGAGGTGGCGACTGCGGCGAAGGTGGCGGACGCGGCGAAGAGTGGGACCACCGCTGAGCTTGTGCTTTGCGTTTGGGATCCAAGTGACGCCGGCTCTCAACTGCGAGGTAAACAGCGACTTTCTCATGGCGACATTTGGTACACCGCTCAAAGTGGCATTTGGCAGAGCGTTTGGTATGAAGTTGTTTCTGCAGCTCATCTTGAGTTGCTAACGTTGAAGGGCGACATGTACGGCGTGCTTGAAGTTAAGACGAACGTACAGGTAAGCGGGCAGGCAAGCTTGCAGTCGGAGGCACTGGAGCTGGAGTTGGCGCTCAAGGATGAGCTTGGACAAGACGTTCTTCTCGCCAGGCTTCCGGTGAGCGAAGCAGGAGAAATTTGCGAGGAACTACAGGTAGACAAACCGCAGTTGTGGTCTCCGGAGAGACCGTACCTCTATTTCGTGGAGGCAACACTTTGGCGGGATGGTGTAGCGGTCGATTTTGTTCGGAGCTATTGCGCGTTTCGTACTGTTGAGGTGAAGCCTGACGAGGCCGGTGTGCCAAGGGTGCATTTGAATGGAGCGCCGTATTTTGTGCGTGGCGTGCTGGATCAGGGCTATTGGCCTGACGGATTGCTGACGGCGCCGTCCGACGATGCGCTGGTATATGACGTAGAAGCCATGAAGTCGGCTGGTTTCAATACGCTGCGTAAGCATATTAAAATTGAAAGCGAACGCTGGTATTACCACTGCGACCGTATTGGCATGCTGGTTTGGCAGGATTGCGTTTCGGGTGGAAGCGCGTATAGTCCCTGGCACACGAGTCAGAAGCCGACGCTGTTCAGCTTTACCTGGGGACGATTTGACGACACAACACCAAGTCATCACGAGGCTTTATCCGCAGGTGACGAAGGCTATCGCAAGGAGTGGACAGAAACTTGTCAGGAAATGGTCAAGCTTTTGGACGGGCATCCATCGATTGGATTTTGGACGCTCTTTAACGAGGGTTGGGGACAGTTTGATGCTTGCGCAGCTACTGAGGTTGTTCGCGCCTTGGATGCAACACGTCCAATCGATGCGACGAGCGGTTGGTATGACCAGGACTGTGGTGATTTTCTGAGCATTCACAATTACTTCCGACCACTTCGCGCAGGTTGGAGCGGGAAGCAACGGGAGAATCGAGCTGTGATAATCTCTGAGTTTGGTGGCCTCGCGCAAATGACGCCAGGTCACACGTCACTTGACCATTCGTATGGATATGGGGATTTTGTCACAGTTGAGGATTGGCGAGGAGCTGTCCAAAAGCTGCTCTCAGAGGCGGAATCGCTGCAGGTCGAAGGTCTTGCAGGATACGTTTATACCCAGGTATCTGACGTTGAGGAAGAGGTAAACGGCCTGCTCACTTACGATCGAAAGATCAACAAGTTTGAAGGGTAGTAGCTGCCGAATGATGTGGGATGTCGTTGGACAACGTTAGATGGCCTCGGTAGTGCTCGATGGTGTCCGTTAGTCAAGCGATGAACAGTTGAGTGAAAGATGCCCAGTTGATTGAGTGGTGTCCAGTAATACCGAACGCTGATTTTTGCCAAAGTGGTAAAAAATGCGTTTAGTTGGGGTTTCATTTTTCTGTATATCGTGTTTTCGCAGATAAAAAATTGCAACGGTGGTAAAAAATCGTCTTAGTTGGGGATAAAAATCACTTTTTAAAGATTTGATCCCCAACTAAACGGGTTTTTTACCGTTTTAGCCCCTAAAATTTGAGCCTGAAAATTGAGTGATACGAAAAATTGAATATCTATGCATTGATATTCATAGAAATGAATATATTTCTAGTTGAAATAGAAATTTTGTAACTTAATACAAAAACTCGCCTTCCAGAGATCTATTTCTGGAAGGCGAGGGTAGTGTATCACTTCAGTTGTGCATCATTATGCTTGGTCACACGTAGGTGCAGGTAGACGCGTCAAGCAGCGTATCGCGGCCGCGCGGCGCGGTCGCGCGTCGCGGTGCGTAGCTGCACGTTAAGCGCTTGCTCCGGAGGTAGCGTCAACACCAGCACCTGGTGCGGGAGCACCAGCAGCAGGGGCGGGAGCGCCAGCTGGTGGAACAGCAGCACCGCTAGCGCTTATGAGGCGCTGACCTGTGGTTTGTAGGTACCAATCAAGCCATGGCTTGAAGTTGAAGACGATCTCGTTAATTCCTGCATACGAGCCATCGGGATAGTACATTGCCTGGTAGTTGTGGGTGTTGATGATGTCGGCTGGTGTACCTGGGACAATGGTGCGTACGTATTCTTTGTCGCCGTTACGAAGCACTCCAATGACAAACTCAACATTCTTCATGCGACCCTCGGGAAGAGAGCTGTGAACTGTGGAAAGACGGTTACCTGACTGCTCAGGAACGCGTTTTGCCAGCATAGTGTCTGGATTGTCATGAGCGTTGTTGTAGTAAAGGAACTGGTTGTTGTCGTCCGCGTAAGTTAGCTCAAATGGCATTGCCTTCAGGAACATGTCAATCTGGTTGACCGTCAAAATGCCGTGGTCAAGCTTAACGTATGTGTCGCCCGAGACCGCGCCCACAAGCTCGGCGGCCTTCTCGACCCAATCAGGATCGTCGGGATCAATGCCCTGGATAGTGGTGGAAATTGAGTTGGTTACGTCCAGATCCTCTGGCGCGATTGGCTTTGGCTTCTTCAATTTGGAGACCACCTCTACGTATTTGACAAAGTTATCCAGGCAAAGGCCCAGGAAGCCGACGGTGCGCTCGTCGATAATGTTGCCGTCCTCGTCAAAAGCCTGCTTGGCCTTTCCAAGAAGGAACTCATTACCAGGCAAAACGTATGCGTTTACGCCCGGAGCATCCATAATCTTGCGCAGATGTACTTGCGCGCGAGAAGTTCCCTGGTCGTAGTAAGAAGCTCCGACAATCATGACAGGCTTGTTCTCAAATGGATGCACGTCGTAGGAGAGCCACTCGATGACACTCTTCAGTGCAGGTGAGATGGTGTGGTTGTGCTCGGGCGTAGAAATAATGACGCCATCAGCTCGGGTAATCTTGTTATAGAACAGGCGGAGCTGGAAGTTCTCGTCCCACTTGAGGTCCTGGTTGAACAGAGGAATGTTATCAATCTCAAGGATCTCAAGCTCAAACTGCTTGGCAAAGTGCTTTTTGATGAAGTGCAGAAGCTTTCGGTTATAGGAAATCTCCGCATTTGAACCGACGATTCCGACAAATTTCATAGTAGTAGTTCCTTCCAGGCCTACAGGTTTTCCCAGTCAAAGTTCTCGGCCTCTTTGCGGAGAAGTTCGCGCGATGCGGCCATTTTTTCGTTGAGTTTCACAAACAGACGAAAATCGTCAAAGAGCAGGTCAAGCTTCTTGACGGTAGCTTTATCCTTCAAGCTGCCCTTCTCGTCAAATGCCTGCTGGGCGCGGCCAAGAAGGAACTCGGAACCTGGCATGATTGCGGCCTTGAGCTCTGGAGCGTCCAAAATTTGGCGGAGCTGGAGCTGCGCGCGAGAAGATCCGAGGGTGCCCAGGGATGCGCCAACAATCATGACTGGCTTGTTGACCATAGGGAATATGCCGTAGGACAGCCAAGCAAGCGCGTTTTGCAGGACCGCTGGAATGGAGTGGTCGTACTCTGGAGTTGCGATGATGACGCCGTCGGCGGCCTCAATTTTCTTTGCAAGCTCTGAGACAACCTCGGGAACCTTCATCTTTTGAGGCTTGTTGAACAGGGGAATGTTGTCGATTTCCACCAGCTCAATGGAGGCCTTGTCGGCAAAGTGCTTCTGCATAAACTGCAGGAGTCTTCGGTTATTTGACTCTTTTGAATTGGTGCCAATAAGGCCAACAAAGTTAAGCATCAAACTTCCTTTCTGAATTACGCAAGGAACTCAGGCGAGATTCCCGACGAATAATATACGCGATTATCAGTGGTTACTATGAGCGCCTCGATGCCTTTTTCTTGTTCCACACGGGCAAGGAGCTGACGGGGTTTCTCGCCATAAAGGCGCGTGGTCCAAATTTCTCCATCAAGCGAGTTGTCCGAGATAATCGTGATGCTCGCAAGTTGCGTGTCAACTGGATAGCCTGTCTTGCGGTCAAGAATGTGGTGATAGGTGTGCTCGTTTACCTGCAGTTTCCTTTCGTAGGTACCGGAGGTCACCACGGACTGGTTGCAAATAGGCAGCACAGCAAGGTTGGTGCCTCGCGGTTGTCGCGGATCCTGGATGCCAATCTGCCACGGCCTGTTCGCGAGCACATTGGCGCCAATTGTCTTAATGTTACCGCCAAGGTTGATAAGTGCGGACATGACGTGCTGACTTTTCAGATAATCTGCAATTTTGTCAGCGATATAGCCTTTGGCCAAGCACCCCAGGTCCAGCTTCATGCCCTCTTTGGCGAGAAATACGGTGCAGTTCAGGGGGTCTAATTTAATGAGCTGTGGA
>CALHQT010000049.1:0-9615 GCA_938038135.1 uncultured Atopobium sp. | reverse complement strand
CATAGGAGAATGCAAGACGGATGTACCTATGCACAATCTCTGGCATAGCATGAGCATCAGAAGCACATGCTAGAACAATGCGACGTGTTATCTCTCTTGTTCCTACTTTCTTCTCTAGTCCAGTTAGAACTCGTTTAGCCAAGGCTACTACTGAGTTATCAGAAGGATCTGGTCCACAGAGAACATGCTCCCCAAGGCTAGGCTGACAAAAGCTTTCTCTAACAAGACGTACGTGTGCTGGGTTAGCATGTGAGAGATAAGTGAGCCCTACAGCCCCTACAACGCCTTCTAAGCTTGGATTACAGGTGATAACAACCTTCTGAGGCTTGGAGAGTCTTGTAAGCCTCTGAACAAGCGAGACAAGCTCTACGCTCTGATCAGAAGAGCCTGAGTTGAGAGGACTCAATACGACGTCTTGTTTTGTTGTACGAACTTGCTTTGGCATCAGCAATTACCCTCTGTTTAATCAGTTCTTGGTCAAGTGGGGCTGAGGCATCTCTTACGCCACAGCAGGTGAGAAAGTGATGAGATCGTTTGAGCTGTATTCCCAGCCGTTTAAGATCATCAAAGGTGAGACAAGACCGTCTTCTTGCGGCAATAATTCTTCGTGCACCGGTAGGGCCAATACCGGGCACCCGTAAAAGTATTTCTAGTGGAGCATCCATAATCTCTACAGGAAATTGATTAAGATGTGCCAGCGCCCATCCAAGCTTTGGATCAATTTCTAAATCAAGCCAAGGTGCTTCTGGAGAAACCAACTCATCAGGAGAAAACGCATAGTAGCGCATAAGCCAATCAGCCTGGTAAAGACGGTGTTCTCTACGCAGGGGAACAGGAGTGTCCAACTCAGGAAGACGATGGTCTTCTATAACAGGAATATAGGCAGAGAAGAATACTCGTTTCAATTCAAATTGTTGATAAAGCGCTTGCGATAAGTGCAATATTTGATTGTCTGATTCTGGAGAAGCTCCAATGATAATTTGCGTTGATTGCCCAGCAGGCGAGAAGGACCTCTTGCCTGAAGACACCCTTGATGAGCGCATAAAGGTATTCTTCAAGCAGTTTGAACGAAGAGCTAAACCTTCTTTTATGATCTGCTTCTGAGTAGGAATAACAATGCCCTTAGATTTTCCAGCAGACTTCACAATGCCCTTTGATGCGTTTTTAGCTTCAAGCAATTGCCTTTCTTCAGAGACGCGTAGGCGGTGAATGAAAGACATGGGTTTAGTAACCGTTTCTGCGTTTTTGTGAGGACAAAGTTTAGTAAGTGAGGTTGAGCTAGGTAATTCCAGATTGACGGAGAGTCTATCTGCTAAGCGGCCAATAGCATCAATAAGATCTGGATCTGTTCCGGGAATTACTTTTGCATGAACATAGCCGTTAAACAGCAACTCATTCCTAAGGTAGGAGAGGCATTCAATCATGAGTTCTGTGGTGTGGTCTGGCGATCCTATAACACCTGAGGAAAGAAAGAGCCCCTCTATGTAATTTCTTTTATAGAAATCCACGGTAAGCTCTGCTAATTCCTGTGGTGTAAAGGTGGCCCGCTTGGTTTGTGCAGAAGATCTATTGACGCAGTAAGCACAGTCATAACAACAAGCATTAGAAAGTAAAACTTTTAGCAGCGTAATGCAGCGACCATCAGGGGTAAATGAGTGGCAACAGCCGGCCGCTGAGGCCATTCCTACCTTTCCTGCCTGCGGATCTCTGTCTACACCAGAAGAAGTGCACGCCGCGTCAAATTTGGCTGCATCTGCAAGTATGGTGAGTTTATCAAGAGTATCCATGGCAGCAACTTTCTACTTGAAAATAGAACGTCTGTTCGTATACTTAGACTATCACGAATGGGGAAGAAGTAAAGAAAAATCTAGAACAAACGTTTGTCATTTTAAAACCGCAGGAAGGATGTGAATGACGTGTGAAGGATGTATACTTTTCCCATCAGCAACTGCGGAAGGAATGGCCATGAGCATACAGAAAAACAGCTCTTCACCATGCCTTTCTCGCCCTGTGAATTTACAGGTTCCCACATACGCCTTGCGTGCATTAGAAGTTCTTGAAGATGCCGGATTTGAGGCGTGGATTGTAGGCGGCTGGGTACGAGACGCCCTACGCGGCTCATTTGCCCATGATATTGACATCACAACATCGGCAACGTGGCAGCAGAGCAAAGCGGCTTTTGAGGCTGCAGACATTCCTGTGCATGAAACAGGTATTGCATATGGAACCGTTACTGCTGTTGTCGAGAAGCACCCTATTGAGGTCACAACGTATCGCTGTGACGGAGAATATCTTGATGGTCGTCGTCCTGATTCTGTGCAGTTTGTCTCTCGTATAGAGGAAGATCTTGCTCGTAGAGACTTCACTATTAATGCAATGGCATATCACCCAAAGAGGGGATTGCTTGATCTTTATGGCGGTCAAGAAGATTTATCTGCACGTGTAATTCGCGCTGTTGGGGAGCCTAAGGTTCGCTTTACAGAGGACGCTCTTCGTATGCTTCGTGCCTTGCGGTTTGCATGCAGACTCTCGTTTTCAATTGAGGAGAAGACACATCAGGCACTTACTGAGTGTGCGCCGCTACTCTCTCAGGTTGCATCTGAGCGCATTGGCTCGGAAGTGGCTCAAATTGTTGAGGCTGGCCATATTGCCCATGCTATCAAGCTGGGATTTCCTGTTCTAGCGATAGCAATTCCAGAGCTCTTACCACTTCAAAACTTTGATCAAAGAAGTCCGTATCATGCTTATGATGTGCTTGAACATACAGCTCGAGTCTGCTCTGCAACAGAGGCTCTCACAGCAGGGTGTGCTACTCCCGCTCTTAGGTGGGCTGCTCTTCTACATGATATTGCAAAGCCAGAAATGTTTAGCGTTGACGCAGATGGAAGAGGCCATTTTTATGGTCATCCAGAAAAAGGTGCAATCGTAGCAAAAGCCTTGCTTAAGCGCTTAGCTCTATCACAGCATTTGAGTAATGAAGTTTGTGCTCTTGTGGCATTGCATGACTATGATGTGGACGTTACAACCTCGTCGCTTAGGCATATGGTTGCCCTGTTAGCCGAGGCAAGTAAATCGGACGGCATTGCTCTTGCGTATGACCTTTTGACGTTAAAGCAGGCAGATGCTCTGGCAAAGGCAAATCCTTATCGTAGCTATGCGGTAACGCTTGAGGCTATGAGGACCCTTCTCCTACATGAGGCAAAACAGGAAATTGCTCAGCGTCCGCAAGAGCTGTGCGTTTCGGGCGCAGAAATTATGGAAGTGCTCTCGCTTCAGCCAGGACCTGCTGTGGGCGTGTACCAACGTAAGCTCTTTGAGCTTTATTTATCAGGTCAAGTGGAGAATAGGAAAGAAGATCTTCTCGCCATTCTTGCTCAGGGTAATTGGTAAAAATAATAAAGAGTGCCAGATTTAATCAATAAAAAAGTAAGGCCTTTGTATTTTTATAGGTTCGGTAAAACGGTATAGTAGGCATAAAAAATTATCAGAGAGGCGTCATTTTATATGACGGATAGTGTCGTATGGGGGAGTTCATGGGCGAGAAGCGCGATTATATTACGTTAGAAGTCATACATCACAATGCTTATGAACAGCAGCCTACAGAAGAACCCGAGACTCCAGCGCCTTCTATTTCTCATATTCGTGCCGAAGCTCGTACTAAGAAAAGCGCAGCTACACGTAAGCGTATTATGCACGAGACAACCAAGCTCATGCTTGCTCGTGGAAATACCAACTTCAAAATGAGTGAGATTTCTGATAGAGCTCGTCTTTCAAAGGGCGCGCTATATTACTACTTTTCTGATAGAGAGGCCCTTTTGCAGGCAATCTTTGACGAGAGTGTTGATGAGCTTGCAAAAGATATTGCGCATACCATTGGTAATAAGCCCGCCTCAAAAGAGACGCTTCATGCAATCATCGCTCAACTTGCTGCTCATATTTTGCCTGACTCACCTTTGGTTTTGGCTTTAATTAACAAGCTTGCAAGCTCTGAGCAGGCGCTTATTACCAACATTGAGGGGCCGCTTTCTCGCGTGGTTGTTCTCCTTGCTAACCAGCTAGAGATGGGAAAATTGCAGGGATTTATTCGCCAAAGCGTTGATTCAAGACTTGCTGCCTGTTCTATTACGGGTGCATTGGTTCTCTCGGCCATTGGCCTGATGGGAGAGCGTCGCGGTGTGGAGGGTTCTGATGAGCTTGCACAGAATCTGCTAGATATGACACTTGCGGGCATTGGAATAGATGAGTAATCATACGTATTTTTGCATAATTCCAGGTTAACTATGCTATTTAAAGAGCGCCCTTGTGGTGCTCTTTTTTCAAATTTTCTTGACTGATCCTGCTCAAAAGTGTCTTTGGTGGGTATAGTAAGAGTAGTTGCGCGTAGAAGAACGCAAATATTCTGCATAAGCAGAGAAGCCATGCGTGAAAGGACAGTTCATGGCACACAAAAACTATTTGTTTACCTCAGAAAGTGTTACTGAGGGACATCCAGACAAGGTTTGCGATCAGATTTCTGACGCAATTCTTGATGCAATCCTGGCAAAAGAGGCAGAGCTTGAAGAGCGTGGATATGTTTCTCCAAGTGGTGTTCCCGCTTGCTTGGATAACGTTCGTTGTGCATGCGAGACTTTTGCGACTACAGGAACTATCGTGGTAGCAGGAGAAATTCGCACTCAATCCTACGTTGATGTCCAAGAGATTGTTCGTAACACTCTCAGAAATATTGGCTACGACCGCGCTAAGTATGGTTTTGACTGCGAGACCTGCGGCGTTTTGAGCCTTATCCATGAGCAGAGTCCAGATATTGCCCAAGGTGTTGACCAGTCCTATGACACGCAGGCAGGACGTACTACCGATCCGCTTGATCTTATCGGCGCAGGCGATCAGGGCATGATGTTTGGCTTTGCATCTGATGAGACCGATGTTCTTATGCCAATGCCTGCTTACTTGGCTCAGCGCTTGGCTCAGCGCCTCTCAGAGGTGCGTAAGTCTGGCCAGGTTGAGTATTTGCGTCCAGATGGCAAGACTCAGGTTACCGTTCGTTATGAGGACGAGAAGCCCGTTGAGGTCACAGCTATTGTTGTTTCCACGCAGCATGCTCCAGAGATTGAGGACATGTCCGTTATCAAGCAGGACATGATTGACCACGTTATTGCTCCTGTTATGAGCGAGGTCAACATTGCTTGGGATAACGCCGATATTTACGTTAACCCAACTGGTCGCTTTGTTGTTGGTGGACCTATGGGAGACACAGGACTTACCGGTAGAAAGATTATTGTTGATACCTATGGCGGCATGGGTCGTCATGGCGGTGGCGCTTTCTCTGGAAAGGACTGCACCAAAGTTGATCGATCAGCAGCATATGCAGCTCGCTGGGTTGCCAAGAACGTAGTTGCAGCTGGTCTTGCAAAGAAGTGCGAAGTTCAGCTTGCCTATGCCATTGGTGTTTCTCATCCACTGTCTATTATGGTTGATACTTTTGGCACCGGTATTGTTGACGATGCTGTTATTGAGCAGGCTATCGAGAAGGTCTTTGATCTTCGTCCTGGCGCCATTATCAGAGATCTTAAGCTGCGTCGTCCTATCTTCTCTAAGACAGCAGCATACGGTCACTTTGGCCGTAAAGACCCAGACTTTACATGGGAAGCAACTGATCGTGTTCAGGAGCTTAAGGACGCAGTTTCTACTCTTCAGGCATAGTGTTCTTACAAGGTAATCTTGTACAACCTCATAGAACCTTCTTCCAGCACCACCTCAAAACCTGGGGTGGTGTCTGTTATTTGCGTGATACCTCTGAAGGTTCCAGGTTTATAGGTACTGGTAACAGCGTTGGAGTAATCAACAACGTTGTTCAGAATAAGGACATACTGCACGTTAAGGTCGCGTACCGTCTGAAGCACCTCGGGATCGCTGGCAATGCGATTAAGGCGTTTACGAAGAATTGCGCTTGCGGGACGTTCTGAAGCGTCATAGCCGTTAGGGAAGCGCCAGAGCACATGTAAGTCGTTAGTGCCATATGCCCAGAGACTGCCATCTTGAGGTAGGTTTGCAATAACAGCACCTGCAGGAACGGTAAGCTCCACGCGACGTAAAAACTCCAATTCTTCCGATGTCAAAATGTAGTGATCACCATAGGCCTTCTCGGAAGCCTGTTTAAAGGCAGTAGCAGCAGGAATTGGCTTTTCCGATTTAAGGTTTGGCATGGGAACCACATAGTTGAGTACAACAGCACACGCAATGACCGCTCCCACAATCAGAGGTTTAGCCCAAACAGTACAAAAGACGCAGGTTTGAGCTTTGGTCTGAGCCTGAGAAGCTTTTTCTCTCCAGGAGGCAAACGTTTCCAGCGCAGCTTCGGCAAGAGTTGCCAGGCCAAGCGCTGCCAGCGGAATTGCCATAATGACGCAGCTTGCCGCAATGCGGAACGGATCGGTATACCAAAATCCCGAGAGATATCCCTTCAGAGGAACGTCAAACGTAATAATAAAAATGCAGAGTATGGATAGGTAGACAAAGGCAGATACCATCCAGCGAGCCTGCTTGTGCTTAAACGTCCATACAGCGCCTACAAGCACGCAGATTGAAAGTATCGGTTGTGGAGAAACAAGCTCTCCACCTGCGTACGACTGTCCAATAAAGTCCATGCCAAGGGCGTGCAAAATAGCATCTTGCAGGCTCGAGTAGGCGCTCCACCAGAAATTGAGAGCCACGCCTCGAACAATCAAAACGTAGTAGAAAACAGACCAAATAATCAGCGCAAAGATAAAGAATGCGTATGCCAGCGTGACAGGCTTGATTTGTTTTCCAAAGAGAATAACTCTGCGTTTTGATTCTCCAATGCGCGCAAAACTCCAAGGCAAAAGCACAACAATTGACGAGAAAATCGTGGAAGGATGCAAGATAAAGAGGGTAATCAAGCCAAGAACAAATATGACAATAAGCCAGATAAGGTCGTGTTTTGGTGTATTTGAGCGAGTCATCTGCATAAAAATCCACCAAATAGAAGGCATTACACAGAAGGCTACGGTGTTAGGAAAGATTGGTCCATAGATGAGAAGCGACCAAGGGAAAACAAAAAATGCTAGGCAAACAAAAGCTCCACTGATAAGCGCAATGCGATGTTTAGGAAGAACTTTTGCAATAAGTGAGCAGATTGAAAGTGGAAAGACAATTGCTGCACTGACAAAGTTGAGTGCATTACCTGCAATAGGAACGGTTGTAGAAACAAGCTGCGTTGTTAGTGCAACAATGATGTTCCAGCCTGAAGGATAAAATCCCGAAGTCCCCGGCTCCCAAGGTGTAATTGAAGCTTCTACGGTGCTGTAGAAGTCATAGTGAATTGATGAGTACTTTTGAGACTCAATCATTGCCTGTGTGACATCTAAGTGATGCACAATGTCCCAGCCCTGAACAAAGGAGCTGGCAGAGGGCAGGGTTGGTAAGAAGAGAAACCCTACGGTAAGAAGACCAATTGCAATGTACAGAAGAGATATCCAGAAGGGGAGTTCTTCGCAAATAAATGCTGGTACAGGGCTAGTTGATTGCTTGCCAGCGCGTATTGCTTTGGATTTGTTGGGTTTCTCGCCTCTGTGATGTTCTTTGTGTTTGGGAGCAACATAAAAAACGTAGCCATTGACTAGAACTGCGATAAGCAGCGGAACAAGAATCATTACAGCCAAGGGGATAGGGATGTTCAGTGCGCTAAAGATTTCTCCCTCAATAAAATAGAGTGCGCAGCTGACCAAAGGAGCACTAACAAGTGCCCAGGGCTTTGGCATGCCGGAAGCATGCAACAAAATGACGCCCGGCACGTAGAGTAGGGCAATAATGACAACTACACTTTGGAAGAACTCAAGCCACATCCTGATCCAATCAAGGTGTTAGTAAAAATTCTTATACTTCTGGGTCACACGACTGGGCGTGACAGTTATTTCAAACAGACTGGTCTATTTTACGATAGAAGCAAAAGTGGTGTTGAGATAAACAAAAAGGACTTCCGAAGAAGTCCTTGAACATTTGGTAGCCCGTACCAGATTCGAACTGGTGATCTCCGCCTTGAGAGGGCGGCGTCCTGAACCGCTAGACGAACGGGCCATGTATGACTGGGAGGACATGGCTGGGATAGAGAGAGTCGAACTCCCGTTGACGGAACCAGAATCCGCTGTCCTACCACTAGACGATATCCCAAGATGTCATCCGTGCGCATCAGCGCGAGAAATAACTATAAAGGAGACTCGTCAGAGATGCAAGCAATAATTTCAAGAAATTCTGTTTGCAGCAAAAAATATTATACAAAACGCATCTCTAAGCGCAAGGAACGTCTCTAGTATTTGAGCTGAGCATGCGTTCTGCATCAATAAGCGCCTGGTCAAGAGGGGCACAACCGGTGCAACTTGCGCATGCGGTAGGAGCGCTTGGAGTTGCGGCAAGACCACCTTTAGCTGTTTCTCTGAGAGAAACAGGAAGTGCAGCTCCTACTTCTGCCATAGCGTGAGCAACCTCATCAAACGGAATTGGGTTACCAACACCCGCAAGAGCAAGCTGAGAAGAGCTTACGGCAGCAGCTACGCCAATAGCGTTTCTATCTTGGCAAGGATACTCAACTAGTCCTCTGACAGGGTCACAGACTAGTCCTAGAAGGTTAGAGATGGCAATAGAAGCAGCGTCCAAGCACTGTTGAGGAGTGCCACCCAAGAGCTCGGTCAGTGCGGATGCGCTCATGGCAGCAGCAGATCCAACCTCTGCCTGACAGCCGCCCTCAGCGCCAGAAACACTTGCGTTGGTGGTTAGAATGGCTCCAATAGCGCTTGCATTCCAAAGCGCAGAAATAACTTGCTCGTCGGTGGCACCAATCTCTTCTGCTACCGAGATAAGCGACCCTGGTACAACGCCAGAAGCTCCTGCAGTAGGAGCGGCAACAATGACGCCCATGGTTGCTGAGCGCTCAAGCACGGCCATAGCGTAGGCAACGGCTCGTGTTTGCGTGGTGCCCATAAGCGCACTTGAGATTGTTGTTGGGGTGTTTGCTACGGTTTTGGCCTGGCCGTTGAGCAGACCGCCAATGGACTGACGAGGCGTCTTGATGGTGTCGTGAACCTCATCGCGCATAATCTCTAGAACGTGAGCCATCTCGGCATCTACGTCTGCATCTGGCCGCAAGTCCTTCTCGCGCTGGCGCATAATCTGGCCAATGGAGTCTCCCGTTTTAGAACACCTGGCGAGAAGATCTGCACCGTTGTCAAAGGCTCCTGAAAGCACGTCGTTTGTGACCTGTGGAGCTGCTCCTGGAATGGAAACCTGAGCGGCGTAGGAAACGTGAGGTGCCAGCTGGAAGAGGTCCAGGACTTTCTGCTCAATAGGCTCGTCAATTTCAAAGACGGTGTGAGCAAAGCCGCCACGCTCTGAGCGGAAGGTGCGCATAGTTGCAACATTGATGTTTTGCGTGGCCAAAATGGTAGTGAGAGCTGCAAGAACACCGGGCTTATCGCGATGTGAAACAAAAATGGTGGGCATATCGCCAGACATGCGAATGCGTACGCCGTTAACGCCAGAAATGCGAATGCGGCCGCCACCAACGGACTCGCCCATAACGGAAACGTGGACGTTATCTGCACC
>CALHQT010000048.1:0-9633 GCA_938038135.1 uncultured Atopobium sp. | reverse complement strand
GGGTAGTCCAGGTGATATTCCTGGCAATAGCGCTTCTTCTGACATAGCCTGCGTCGCAGCAGAGCGTGTAGAACCAGTCAGTTGCGGCACGAGGCCCCTCGGCAACATACAGCCCATTGAAATGGCGTGCCACCTCGGAAGGCTTTGGAAGCAGAAGGCCCATAACGCGCATGGCAAAAGAGTCTTCGCCGCTCTGGGTGTTCTCGGCAAGACCGTGAGCAACAGCTAAGCGAGCAAGCTCGGCAAGTGTCTGGTCAAGATCAAACGACTCCAGGTCAATCTTCTCCCAAGACTTAACGGGAGCGGGCCCCTCGTATGAAAGCATGTCCAACAGCGCGTTATAGCACCAGGTCAGATCCTCAGTTTGAATAAGTCCGTGCTCGCATGCATACGCGACAAGCTGCTGAATGCAAAGCGCGCTTTCATTGTCTGCTACAGCCATTGTGCACAAGCTCCCTGGTCAGAGATGGCGTAGTGGCGGCAGGCGCCTTCGCCAAACCACTGGTTCATTTGTGCGATAAAGGTCTCGACAAGGGCGAGAGGGACAAAGCACTGGATAGAGCCGCCAAAACCGCCGCCGTGAATGCGAACGGCGCCAGAACCTTTTAAGATGCTCTCGGCCAAGCCAAGGGCAAGCATAGCCGGCTGATATGAGCCAGAAGTAGAAACGTTCTGCAGGTACATACCGGAACTTGCGCCAGAAGCGTTGGTGAGTGCAATAAAGGACTCAATGTCAGAGTTCTGAAGATCTGCCCAGCGTTTGTCTACCAGGTCATTCTCGTACCAGTAGTGAATAGCGCGGAGAAGAGCGCGGTCTCCAAGATCTTCTCGCAGCTCATTGACGCGAGCTTGGAAGTCTTCAACGGGAACCTCAGAGAGGCGAGTCTTGCCAAAAGCCGCGGCAACTTTCTGCATCTCAACAGGTACAGCGGCATACTCATCAGTGAATGCAACGTGATCGCAACCAACGTCAACAAGGCAGAGCGCATAGCCGTAATCCTCAAAGTTGAGGTCAAGCTTTTCTGCTTTGGGCTCTGCGGGGTCTTCAAAGTTCATGAAAGCAAGGCCGCCAAGGCAAACAGCCAGCTGGTCCATAAGACCGCACGGCTTACCAAAGTAAACGTTTTCTGTGTTCTGGCTCATTTGGGCAAGTTTAACAGCAGAAATCTCGCTGCCACCTTCCCAGAGAGCTTCCATTGCACGGCCGGCTGCAGCCTCAAACGCAGCAGAGGAAGAAAGTCCGCCACCACCAGGGACATTGCTAACTACTGCCATGTCAAAGCCGGATGGCTCAAAACCAAGTTTGACCAGGTTTGCTGCCATACCACGAACAATAGCCTTAGTGCTCAGATACTCAGCTTCGGTGGGCTCTAGATTTGTGTAGTCAACCTCAAAAGGATCATATCCCACGCTGGCTACACGAATAACGCCCAGGCTGTTAGGGGCGCAAATTGCATCAATAGCAACATCCAGGGCACCAGCGATGACATGACCGCCCTCGTGATCTGTGTGGTTTCCTGCAATCTCGGAGCGACCAGGCGCGTGTACTGCAAGATAGCGGTCAGCTTTTCCGAACATTTGCTCAAAGTGCTCTTTTGCGCGATTGAGCTGAGCTGTGGTTTTCTCGTCAAACGTGTGAGCCATGGTGTTCCTTTCCCTTTAGTGTTGTGAAGCCAGGTATCTTAAAAGAATCGATACACAATCTGTGAGGTGTATGGCTGCTCAGGCGTGCATGTGGGCTGAGGCCACTCTGCATGGTGAGCACAATCTGGATAAAACTCGCTCTCAAATGCAAAACCAGCGTGAGGCTTGTAAATAGCGCCGTCTTTTGCACGTGCCTCATCAAGCCAGTTGCCGGTATAAAGATGAGCACCTGGAGCGGTAATTTGAATCTCAAGCGAGCGTCCGCTTTCTGATGAGGCGAGAAGAGCGGGGCGCAACTTACCGTTTTCATAGTTGTTAATAGCAAAGCAGTGATCATAGCCACGAGCAATGTTGAGCTGCTTGTTTTCTACACTAAGATCTTTACCAATGGTCTTAGGCGTTCGAAAATCAAAGGGAGTTCCTGCAACAGCATCGATGGTTCCCGCGGAAACCGAGTCTTCTCGTAGAGGCAGATACGAATCTGCATGAATGGTCAGACTATGACCGCAGACATCTCCAGAATCATGACCATTAAGGTTGAAGTATACGTGGTTAGTCATGTTTACAAATGTTGCAGCATCGGTTGTGCAGGTATACGTAAGATTTACCGTTGACTGCGCGCTCTCTTCGACAAACTTATAGGTTGCGGTAATGTGGCGGTTTCCTGGTAGTCCATATTCTCCATCTACCAGGTCAATGCTAAAGGTTACCGTATTATGCGCTTCATCGATTTCTGCCTGCCAAATGCGCTTATGGATACCAGCAACAAGATCAGTGTGAAGGTTATTTTGATTGTCTGGACCGTTGTTTTTAGGAAGATGATAGATAACGCCATTAAGTGGAATCTCTGCTTTATCTGCGCGGTTAGCGGAAGGTCCAATGGAGGCACCAAAGCAGGCGGGGTTATCTAAATACAGGTCAAATAGGCTATATCCAAGAACTACATCTGCCTGCGTCCCATAAACATCTGGAACTGAAACGCCCAGAATGGTGGCACCAAAATTACTTAATTTAATTGATGAATGGGCGCCGCGAATTGTATACGTAAGCGCAGCAGGGGAGTTAACAAAGCTATCAAAAGGTCGAACATCAATCATCGGATACCTCCGAGATACTACTCATAGTGCATTACACATACTATGTTAACGTACTCATAACAAACTAACAGGAAATTATTAAGTTTTCAGTCAGTGGTATCTTTGCGGGGGCAAACGGTTAGAGCGCAGGTCAAAAGTCCTTCTCGCCGAACGGTTATTTTTTTACCGTGAGCGTTTAATTTGCTGCTATATATGCAATTTTATCGCGTTATGTGAATCTGCCTGTTAGTATGAGTACGTAAACAAGCAGATAATCGGAGGAATTCGTGACTCGCTCGCATAGTTCTAGCTCAAATAAGCGCTCTGTTTCAATGGCTGATGTTGCACAGGTTGCTGGTGTTTCTCAGCAGACCGTTTCTCGTGTTGCTAATGGTGCTCAAAACGTGAGCAAGGCAACGCGTGAAAAAGTCCAGGCCGCAATGGAGTCCATGGGCTTTAGGCCAAGCTTTGCAGGCAGGTCGTTAAGGTCTGGTTCGTATCAATCGGTGGGACTCTGTTTGTACGACATTCGTGAGTTTGGTAACTTGGCAACCCTCGATGGCATTGTCTCTGCGGCTCGTGAGCATGAATATGCAATTACGATGATTGAGAAAGGCTCTGACGATGGCCTCTGCCTGCAGGACATTTCTCATCGTATGTCTAATCTTCCTGTTGACGGCATGATTATCAGCATGAGCCTTATGGCATCAGACTTTGAATCATTTGTACCGCAGCCGGGCCTTGGAACAGTGCTTCTTACCATGCACGAGCACCCTTACTGCACAACCGTTGACTCAGATCAGTACGGCTGCTCAAAGCTTGTCATTGATCACCTCTATGAGCTTGGTCATCGCAAGATCCGCTTTGTAGCAGGCCCTTCTTACTCTATTGACTCGCAATTTCGCGAGAAGGGCTGGCGAGACGCCATGTCTGAGTATGGGCTAGAAATTGTTGAGCCTTTTGCTGGCGATTGGACCGCCAATAGTGGCTATGAAATTGGTAAAAAACTGCGAGAAACTCGTGATTTTACTGCGGTCTATGCAGCAAACGACCAGATGGCACTAGGTATCATTGCGGCATTTGAAGAAGTGGGACTGAGCGTGCCGGAAGACGTGAGCATTGTTGGCGTTGACGACTCTCTTGAAGACTATCTGCCAAACTTCTCTTTGACCACCGTACGCTTTAATCTTCTAGAGCGCGGTCGTGTAGCGCTTGAGCATGCAATTCGTGCGTCTCAGTCTGGATATAAGCCTGAAGCAATTAGAATTGCTCCAAAGCTTATTGTTCGTACCACCACAGCGGCACCACAGAAGTAGAGAAGTCTCTTAAAAAGTCGGGTTTCTCGTCATAATCAGCTATACTGTTCAGGCAATAGTTGATTAGAGGAGTTGTATGTCTGAGTCACCAAATAAAGAGTTAGGCTGGTCAGTTCAGGTTTCCTTGGATACGCACGAGATTCGTGCAGGAGAGACTGTAACTGCTACTCCTAAGATTATTGGTGCAGACCCTGAGGGCTTTAAATTTCACTATGTGTGGAGTTTGAACGACCGTTGGGATGAGGGTTTTTGGGATACCACAGAGCATCAATTTGGTGATTCAATTCCTAATACGTCGTGGACATATACCTTCCCAGAGCCTGGTCGCTATCATCTTTACATTGATGCATTTGACACGCACAACAACCCTCAGACAGTTACTGCCTGGGTAGTTGTTGCTGGCGATGACGATTTTATGCGTCCACCGCTTCCATCTGAAGACGCAGAGACCGTTGTTGCGGTAAACGGCGTTTCAGAGATCTTTAACATTGCCTCTGAGCAGTTCAACTCGCTGAAAGAGTACTTTATTGCCTTTGCACGCGGAGAGGTTGCTTTTAAGGAGTTCAAGGCTCTTGATGACATCTCGTTTGAGGTAAAGCGTGGCGAGGCTTTTGGCCTGGTGGGCACCAATGGTTCCGGCAAGTCTACCATGCTCAAAATCATTGCGGGCGTACTTGAGCCTTCTAAGGGTACTTGTGAGGTTAAAGGTACTATTGCACCGCTTATTGAGCTTGGTGCTGGCTTTGACATGGAACTGACTGCTAAAGAGAACATCTACCTCAATGGTGCTCTTCTTGGTTACAAGAAGGAGTTTATTGACTCGCACTTTGACCAGATTGTAGAGTTTGCTGAGCTTGAGGGCTTTATGGACATGCCACTCAAGAACTACTCCTCTGGTATGGTGGCACGTATTGCCTTTGCAATTGCAACCGTTACAGAACCTGACCTGCTCATTGTTGATGAGACACTCTCGGTAGGAGACTTCCTCTTCCAGCAAAAGTGCGAGAACCGCATCAAAGAGCTGGTTGCTTCTAATAATGTTACGGTTCTTCTGGTTTCTCACTCCATTGACCTGGTCCAGCGCATTTGTGACCGTGCCATTTGGATTGAGAAGGGCAAGCAGCGCATGCTGGGTCCTGTGGATGAAGTTTGTGAAGCTTACGAGCACCTCAAGAGATAATTAAAATTCCTAGCCAAAAGTTAGGCTCTGTACGAGTACAATGAGTGTGTCTTTAAATGTGGTACGAGATACCCGTAAGGCTCATAGTCATAGTTTTGCCTTTTGGATACCTTGTACCTGGTCAGGTGAGGTATCTTTTTTATTGGAGGCGCTATGGCTCAAGAAGGTTCGCACTCTCTCATTGTGGATGAGCAGTCCCTTGACCGCATGCTTACACGAATTGCTCACGAAATTGTCGAGAATAACGATTCAATTGAAAACGTTGCTTTGGTGGGCATTATTCGCCGTGGAGAGGTTTTGGCTTCTCGTCTTGCGGAAAAGATTTTGAGTTTTACCGGATTTAAGCCAAAAGTTGGCTCACTTGATATCAGTTTTTATCGCGATGATTTTAGAAGAAACACCGCACCGGTTCTCCACGCAACTAATATCGATTTTGATATTACGGGCACAAGCGTTGTGCTGGTAGACGATGTTCTTCAGACCGGAAGAACTATCAGGGCAGCACTCGATGCGCTCATTGACTATGGTCGTCCTGAGCGCGTTCAATTGGCCGTAGTAGTTGACCGTGGTCATCGCGAGCTTCCTATTAGACCTGACTATGTGGGAAAGAACGTTCCTTCATCAAAGAGCCAGGTAGTCAGCTTAAATATTAAAGAAATTGATGGTCAGGACTGCGTCTTGCTGTACGAAGCTGACTATTCTGACCCCTTTATTGAGGGAGGAAACTAATGCTTTCGGTTAAACATTTGATTGATACAAACAGTCTGACGCGTGACGATATCCAGCAAATTCTTGATACAGCTCAGTCGTTTGAGGCTGTAAACAACAGAGACATTAAAAAGGTGCCGGCACTTCGTGGCCGCACTATCGTCAACCTGTTCTTAGAGCCTTCTACCAGGACTCGCTCTTCATTTGAGCTTGCCGAGAAACGTCTCTCTGCCGACGCTTTAAACATGGGAGGATCTACCTCATCTGTGGTTAAGGGTGAGTCTTTGGCAGATACCATTCAGACTATCGACGCTATGAACGTTGATATGTTTATCTGCCGTGCAAGACTTGCAGGTACACCGCAGAAGATTACTGAGCACACTGATGCCGTTGTCATCAACGCTGGTGACGGCAAGCATCAGCACCCCACTCAGGCCATGCTTGACCTCTATACCATTCGCAAGAACTTTGGGCATCTTGATGGCCTTAAAGTTGCCATTGTTGGCGACCTTTCTCACAGTCGCGTTGTTGGTTCTTTGGTGCCAGCACTCAAGACTATGGGTGCAGAGGTTGTTCTCGTTGGACCTCCAACATTCCACGTAGACGATCCAAGTTGGTTTGGTTGCTCTCAGACCTCACACTTTGATGAAGTCATTGGCGATGTGGATGTCGTGTACATGCTTCGCGTGCAGCTGGAGCGTATGGAAGGAGCTCCTATTCCTTCTCGCCGTGAGTACAACAGGCTTTGGGGCCTTGATGAGCGCCGCAGCAAGCTGATGAAGCCTGAGGCAATTATCTGCCACCCAGGTCCTATGAACCGTGGCATGGAAATTAACAGCGAGGTGGCCGATTGCGCTCGCTCTCGTATTCTTGACCAGGTCAATGCAGGCGTTTTGACGCGCATGGCCGCAATGTATCTGCTTCTGGGAGGAGACTCTGATGGCATTTCTGCTTAAGGGCGCACGTGTTGTAGACCCACAGCTTAACCTTGATGCCGTAATGGACGTTCGTATTGAGGGAGAAACTATTGCTGAAGTTGCAGCAACTGTTGCACCTCAAGAGGGCGATACCGTTATTGATGCAAAAGGTAAGGTATTAGCTCCTGGTCTTGTTGATATGCACGTCCACTTTAGAGACCCTGGTTTTGAGTACAAAGAGACTATTGAGACGGGCTCTAGAGCTGCGGTTCACGGTGGCTTTACTGATGTCGCTACCATGCCAAACACCAATCCTGTTACCGATAATGGACCAGCTGTTCGTTTCCAGATTGACCGCGGCAATGAGGTTGGCCTTATTCATGTTCGTCCGATGGGTGCCCTTACCAAGGGCTCTAAGGGACAAGAGCTTGCTGAAATTGGCAACATGGTTGACGAGGGAGCATCCGCATTCTCTGATGACGGCCACGGCGTCCAAAGCGCTGGTATGATGCGTACCGTTATGGAGTACGTTTCCCAGTTTGATCGCGTTGTTGCCGCTCACTGCGAGATTGAGTCTATCAGTGCTGGCGGCGTTGTTAACGAGGGCCGCGCAAGCACGCGACTTGGTATGTTTGGCTGGCCAGCACTTGGCGAGGAGCTGGAGATTTCCAGAGACATTGATCTCTGCCGCCTTACCGGTTGCCCTCTACACATTTGCCACATTTCAACGGGCAGGGGAGCAGAGCTGGTACGCGCAGCTAAGAAGGAAGGTCTGCCGGTTACCGCAGAGGTTTGCCCTCACCATCTCTTCTTGTCTGAGGACGACATCACTGATACCTATAACACCAACCTTAAGATGAATCCACCACTCAGAACCGCTGAGGATGCCCTTGCGCTTCAGGCCGCTGTTGCAGACGGTACGGTTGATTGCATTGTTACCGACCATGCACCTCATGCAGCTCACGAGAAGGACTGTGAGTGGGAAATCTCTTACTTTGGCTGCATTGGCCTTGAGACCTCGCTGCCTCTGATGATCACCAATATGGTGCGCACCAACAAGCTGTCCTTTACGGGCCTTGTCCGCGCTATGGCCGTTAATCCTCGTCGTATTCTGCGCCTTGAGCCTGTTAAGATTGCTGCTGGCTATAAGGCTGATCTGACCCTTTTTGACCCAGAAAAGAAGGTTCAGATTACGCCAGAGTATTTTGAGAGCAAGTCTAAGAACTCGGCCTTTATTGGCGCAGAGCTTTATGGCGTTGCAACTGATGTGTTTGTTGACGGCAAGCGTGTTCTTGCCAATGAGGTAGTTGTTCCTGGAGGGGAAAAGTAATGCCACTACGTGGAAATGTACAGGTATTTGACTTTACAGTTCTGAGCAATACCCAGGTTGCCCAGAATCTGTATAGAGCTCAGCTTAAAGTACCAGGCCTTTGTAAGTCCTTGGAACCTGGCCAGTTTGTAAACGTCAACGTCCCAGGCGATAAGCGCCATATTCTTCGCATCCCACTGTCCTTCTCGCTTGCTGATAAAGCAACCGATACGCTGGAGCTTATTTACGCAACAGTGGGCGAGGGCACCCGTAGGCTCTCTCAGATGAAGCCAGGGGACACCAGCGACATGACAGCTCCGTGCGGTCGTCCCTGGCGACTCAATGCCTCTAGCAAGAGAAGTGTCCTGGTAGCAGGTGGTGTGGGCATCACACCAATTATCGCAGCGGCTCGTAAGCTTACTGAGCTTGGCGTTGAGTTTGACGCGGTTATTGGCGCACAAACTGCCGAGAAACTCTTTGGAGAAGAAGATCTTCTCGCGCTAGGTGCACAGAACGTGTACGTCACAACAGATGATGGTTCCAAGGGTATCAAGGGTTTTGTAACAGCAGCTTTGGAAGAGCCTTTGAGCCAGGGCATTTGGGATGCCATCTATACCTGCGGTCCAGAGCCTATGATGAGAAGCGTGGCCAAGCTGGCAATTGCTCATAACGTTGCCTGCCAGGTTTCTATGGAGCGCATGATGAGCTGCGCCTTTGGTGCATGCAACACCTGCAATGTCCCACTTGCTAAGGGCGGCTATGCGTCTGCTTGCATGGTTGGACCTGTCTTTGAGGCAAAGGAGATCGCATGGTAGATCAGGTAAAAATGGCCGTTAATCTGGGCGGCATCCAGATGAAAAACCCTATCAACACCGCTGCGGGCACCTTTGGTTATGGCTGGCAGTTTGAGGGCTTTTACGATGTTTCCCTGCTTGGCGCAATTACCATGAAGGGCGTCGCCCGTGTTCCCTGGGAAGGAAACCCTGCTCCTCGCATGTGTGAGCTTAACAGCGGCATGATGAATAGCGTTGGTCTTGCTAATCCTGGAGTGGACGATTTTATCGCCCATACCGATGACTACATGAAAGACCTTGAGGGTCGCGGTACACGCGTTATCATGCAGATGGCAGCACATTCCGTCCAAGAGATGATTGACGTTGTTGAGCGCCTTGAAGAGCTTAATCCACATATTTCAGCTATTGAGCTTAACGTAAGCTGTCCAAATCTCGAGAAGGGCGGCAAGCCCCTGGGTGGCACTCCTGAGCAGGCCACAGAGATTATGAAGGCAGTTCGTCCTCTGACAAAGCTGCCTATCTTGGTCAAGATGGCTCCCGTCAATGTTGCCGAGATTGGTAAGGCTTTTGAGGCTGAGGGCGCAGACGGTCTTACACTCATCAATTCCATCCCTGGTATGTCAATTAATGTTCACACCAGAAAGAGCAGGCTTTCTAAGCCAACAGGAGGCCTCAGTGGTCCTCTCTGC
>CALHQT010000047.1:0-13760 GCA_938038135.1 uncultured Atopobium sp. | reverse complement strand
AGTGATTTGCCGGATTTTCTCGCCATGTCTGAGCGATTTGCCTGTTTTTCTCGCCATGTCTGAGTAAATTTGCTCAGACATGATGAACTTTTCAGGCTGGCTAATGCAGGAGCACGTTGCTTTACAGAGTAAAGGGTATGTTTAGCGAGAAACCCGTAGAATAGGAAAGCGAATGCCTTTACAGCTCACAGGAGAAGAGATGAAGGAAAGCTCGCAGAACATAAGTGGTCAGCAAAATGCAAGTAGCCAGCTAAACACCGGCTGCTCGGTAAACGCTCACCCAAATTACTCCCACATGACAAAAATCCTCTTTGTGTGCCACGGAAATATCTGCAGGTCAACAATGGCACAGTACGTCATGCAGGACCTTGTCGAGAAAAACGGTCTGGCAGACTCGTTTGTCATCGACTCAGCCGCAACCTCTACAGAGGAGATTGGCAATCCAGTTGATCCTCGTACGAGACGCAAGCTTCAGCAAGAGGGGATTCGTTGTGGCAATCATCGTGCGAGGCAGGTGACTCGTGCAGATTACAATAACTTTGATTACCTCATTGGAATGGATCATAATAACCTGCGCAACATGACGCGCATACTAAAAGATGATCCTCTTGGAAAGGTTTCGTTGCTCCTTGACTGGACAGAGAAGCCTCGTGATATTGCGGACCCATGGTATTCAGGAAATTTTGATCTGACGTATGAGGATGTCACTGAGGGTTGCGAAGCATTGCTCAAAAAACTTTTGGCAAGGTAATTTCGGCAGCCTGATTTTAGCGAAGTTTTTTCGCAGATTGTTTTTACAAAATTTTTTGGAAAAATTTTGCAAAATTACTTGGGTTTCTCGCCAATGGATACGCCCGGGTCAGCGGTTTGACCTCGCAAAATAGACGAGAAGAAAGATCTCGCAGCTAGAAGGTATCAAACGGTCTTCACAAAGCGTTCATCTTTTAGAGATTTTAGGCTTGTTTCTTGTCAAAAATGAGTGTAAAGTAGACGGGCTGCTCAAACAGGACAATTATGTCTAAAGGCAGTATGTACAGGACGTGGTCCGCTGGGGAAGAGTACCCGATGTGCTCTCAAGGTCCCATGACCACCGAAGGTTAGGAAAGAGCATGGTTAATACCATCCTCGGCCGCAAGCTGGGCATGACCCAGGTATGGGACGAGAACGACAACGTCGTTCCTGTTACCGTCGTTCTTGCTGGCCCCTGCACCGTTTCACAGGTAAAGACTGTTGAGACGGACGGCTACAATGCCGTACAGATTGGCTTCGGCGACATCTCTGAGAAGCATGTCAACAAGCCAATGGCTGGTCACTTCAAGGCACAGGGCGTCGAGCCAATGCGTTACCTCCGCGAGGTTCGCGTTGAGGATGCTTCTGAGCACAAGACCGGCGATGTTGTCACAGTTGCTGACTTCTCTGAGGTCACCGCTGTTGACGTAACAGGCACTTCTAAGGGTAAGGGTTTCCAGGGTACCGTTAAGCGCTGGAACTTCTCTCGCGGTCCAATGACTCACGGTTCTCGTAACCAGCGTCGTCCAGGTTCCATTGGTCAGTGCGCATACCCTGCACGCGTTCGTAAGGGCCTTCACATGTATGGTCACATGGGCGCAGAGCGCGTTACGGTCAAGAACCTTAAGCTTGTCCGCGTTGATGCTGAGCAGAACCTCATGCTTATCAAGGGTGCTGTTCCTGGCGGCAAGAATGCCCTCGTCCAGGTCCGCATGGCCTAAGGGCCTTTAGGCAAACACTTAGGCTAACAAGGAGACAACATGTCCAAGTATGAGATTAAGAACGTAGAGGGAAAGAAGGTCGGCGACGCCGAGCTCTCCTCTGACGTCTATGGCATTGAGCCAAACATCCCTGTTGTGCACCAGGTTGTAGTCTGCCAGGACGCATCCGCACGTCAGGGTACCCACTCTACAAAGAACCGTCACGAGGTATCCGGCGGTGGCGTTAAGCCTTACCGTCAGAAGGGTACTGGTCGTGCTCGCCAGGGTTCTATTCGTGCTGGTCAGTGGACTGGTGGTGGCGTCATCTTTGGACCTACCCCTCGTTCCCACGCACGTCGTATTAACAACAAGATGGTCAAGCTTGCTATGAGGTCCGTCCTCTCCGGCAAGGTTGCAGACTCCGAGCTTGTCCTCGTTGACTCTCTCGAGTTTGCTCAGCCTTCCACCAAGCAGGCAAAGGCTGCACTTCAGAACCTCGGTATTGAGGGTAAGCGCGTTACCGTCATCGTCCCAGACGACGACGTCAACACCTACCTCTCTTTCCGTAACCTTCCTAAGGTTTCAATCTTCGGCGTTTCTGAGGTTACTACTCGTTTCCTGATCGACAACGGCGCACTTGTTATGTCCGCTGATGTCGCTAAGCAGCTTGGGGAGGTGCTCGCATAATGAACTCTCCTTATGAGGTCATCATTCGTCCTATCGTTTCAGAGCGTGCTTTCGATCTGATGGAGCAGGGCAAGTACACTTTTGAGGTTGCTCGTAACGCAGGTAAAGAAGAGATTGCTGCAGCTGTAGAGAAGCTCTTCTCTGTACACGTCACCAAGGTAAACACACTTTCTGTTAAGCCAAAGAACAAGCGTGTACGTTATCAGCAGGCAGGCAAGACCCGCCAGTGGAAGAAGGCTATTGTTACCCTCGCTGCTGGTGAGACTATCGAGATCTTCGGTAATAACTCTGCTGAGTAAGGTTTTTCTCCCGTGCCTCTTTTGAGGTACGGGTTCGTATGCCGCGCATAGTAGATACGCGCGGTACCGTGGTAATCCGGTGTTAGCTCGACTTTCCCTTAAGCGGGCTAGCCAACGGAGAAGAAAGGGATACTGTTTATGGCAGTTAGGCATCTAAAGCCAACAAGCGCAGGCAGGCGCTTCCAGACAATCTCAGACTTCGCTGAGATTACAACTGATAAGCCCGAGAAGTCCCTTCTCGAGCCTCTGCCAAAGAAGGCTGGCCGCAACAACAATGGCCGCATCACTACCCGTCACCAGGGTGGTGGCCACAAGCGCCAGTACCGTCGTATCGACTTCAAGCGTCGCAAGGATGACATCCCAGCTAAGGTCGCTACTGTTGAGTACGATCCTAACCGTTCCGCTCGTATTGCTCTTCTGCACTATGCAGACGGCGCAAAGGCATACATCCTTTGCCCAGAGGGCCTGAGCGTCGGTGACACCGTTCTTTCTGGTACCAAGGACATCGATATCAAGCCTGGTAACTGCACCACTCTTGAGCAGATTCCAGTAGGTACTCTTGTTCACGCAGTTGAGTTCCAGCCTGGCAAGGGTGCTGCAATGGCACGTGCTGCTGGTACTTCCGTCCAGCTCATGGGTAAGGACAACGGCTATGCAGTTCTGCGTATGCCTTCCTCCGAGCTCCGTCGTGTTCTTCTGACCTGCCGTGCAACCATCGGCGAGGTTGGTAACGCTGAGCACTCCAACATTGTTGTTGGTAAGGCTGGTCGTTCCCGTTGGGCAGGCGTCCGTCCTACCGTCCGTGGTACTGTCATGAACCCTGTTGACCACCCACACGGCGGTGGTGAAGGTAAGAACCACACTTCTGGTCGTCCTTCCGTCACCCCATGGGGTAAGCCAACCAAGGGTTATAAGACCCGCGACCCGAAGAAGGCTTCTAACCGCCTGATCATTCGCCGTCGTAAGTCCAAGTAAGACACGAGTAGGAGTAGATAAATGAGCAGAAGTCTCAAAAAAGGCCCCTTTGTGGAGACTCGCCTCCTTGCGCGTGTCGCTGCAATGAACGAGGCTGGCAAGAAGGACGTTATCAAGACTTGGTCACGTTCCTCAACCATCTTCCCTGAGATGGTCGGTCACACCATCGCTGTTCACGATGGTCGTAAGCATGTACCTGTGTACGTCACCGAGTCCATGGTTGGTCACAAGTTGGGCGAGTTCTCCCCATCCCGTACCTTCCGCGGTCACAAGGCCAAATAGGGGGAGTGTAGTAAATGGCTAAGAACACCGATTCTATTGAGGTTCGCGCAACAGCTAAGTATGTTCGCGTTGCTCCTCGTAAGGCTCGCGCAGTTGTCGCGCTTGTCCGCGGTAAGTCTGTCGAGAAGGCCCTTGAGGTTCTTCAGTTCTCGACTCGCGCTGCCGCTACTGATGTTGCTAAGGTTCTGCGCTCTGCAGTTGCTAACGCCGAGAACAACAATGGACTCCGCGCTAACAACCTGGTAGTCAAGACCGCTTTTGTTGACGAAGGCCCAACGCTTAAGCGTATTCGCCCTCGTGCAAAGGGTTCGGCTTCCCGCATTAACAAGCGCATGAGCCACATTACCGTTGTCGTTGCACCTCGAAAGGAGGCGTAGGAATGGGTCAGAAAGTACAGCCTACAGGCTTCCGTCTTGGTGTAACCGAGAGCTGGCGTTCTCGTTGGTACGCCGATAAGGACTACGCCGAGCAGCTCGGCAACGATCTTGCTATCCGCAAGTATCTTGAGAAGCGCCTTGAGAAGGCAGCCGTTGCTCGTATTGATATCGAGCGCGCTGGCGATAAGGTCAAGGTAACTATTTTCTCCGCACGTCCTGGTATTGTCATTGGCAAGAAGGGTGCAGAGATTGACGGCCTCCGTGCAGATCTTGAGCGTGTTGCTAAGGTCGGCAAGGGTCAGGTCAACGTTGATGTTGTCGAGGTTAAGCGTCCTGAGCTTGACGCAAACCTTGTTGCTCAGTCCATCGCAGAGCAGCTTGAGCAGCGTGTCGCTTTCCGTCGCGCTATGCGTAAGGCTGTTCAGTCCGCTCGTAAGGCTGGCGCTAAGGGTATTCGTATCCAGTGCTCCGGTCGTCTGAACGGTGCTGAGATGGGCCGCCGTGAGTGGTACCGTGAGGGTCGCGTGCCTCTGCACACCCTTCGTGCTGCAATCGGCTATGGTACCGCTACAGGTCGCACCACCATGGGCGCTGTTGGTATCAAGGTTTGGATTTATTACGGCGAGAAGATGCCTGGACAGCCAACACCTAACCCAGCTCTTGAGGGCTCCGCTCGTCCTCGTCGTGCTCGCAATGAGAGGAGGGGCCGTTAATGCTTGCTCCAAAGCGTGTATTGCACCGTAAGGTACAGCGCGGTTCCATGAAGGGCCAGGCAAAGGGTAATACCCAGCTGCATTTTGGTTCCTGGGGTATCCGTGCAGAGGAGGCTCACTGGATTACTAACCGCCAGATTGAGGCTGCTCGTATTGCTCTCACCCGTGAGATGAAGCGTGGCGGTAAGGTTTGGATTACTATCTTCCCAGATAAGCCAATCACCAAGAAGCCTGCAGAGACTCGCATGGGTTCCGGTAAGGGTAACCCAGAAGAGTGGGTAGCAGTTGTTAAGCCTGGTCGTATCATGTTCGAGATTGATGGCGTACCAGAGGAAGTTGCTCGTGAGGCTCTCCGTCTTGCTCAGCACAAGCTTCCAATTAAGACCAAGATTGTCTCCAAGGCCGATCAGGACGGTGAGAACTAATGAAGTACAC
This sequence comes from uncultured Atopobium sp., assembly GCA_938038135.1. GTDB lineage: Bacteria > Actinomycetota > Coriobacteriia > Coriobacteriales > Atopobiaceae > Lancefieldella. Next base: position 8,283 of record CALHQT010000047.1, on the reverse strand, counting down.
CGAAATCAAGGCTATGAGCGATGCAGACCTCGCTAAGAAACTCGAGGAAGGCCGCGCAGAGCTCTTTAATCTTCGTTTCCAGATGGCAACCAGCCAGCTGGACAACACCGCTCGTGTCAAGGCTGTTAAGCGTGACATTGCTCGCGTTCAGACCGAGATGCGCACCCGTCAAATTGCTGCGGAAGCATCCGCAGAGCAGAACTAGATCGCAGGAGATAAGTTATGGCAGAGACCGAAAGCAGAAATGCGCGTAAGGTTCGTACCGGACTCGTCGTCTCCATCTCTGGCGAGAAGACGATTACGGTAGAGATTACGTACCGTAAGCACCACCCTAAGTATGGCAAGATGATGACCATCGGCAAGAAGCTTCACGTTCACGATGAGAACAACGAGGCTGGTCTGGGCGATACCGTCCGCGTCATGGAGACTCGTCCTCTTTCCAAGACCAAGCGTTGGCGTCTCGCAGAGATCGTTGAGCGCGCTAAGTAATTAGCACCTAGGAAACAGCTTTTAGCTCAACCTAGTTTTGTATCTATCATTATTTCTCATGTGCGCAAATACGCGCACCTCTGAGAAATTAGGTTCCGGAGGAACGTCACATGATTCAGATGGAGACCATTCTCAACGTCGCTGACAACAGCGGCGCAAGGCGCGTAAAGTGCGTCAAGGTCCTTGGTGGCTCCAAGCGTCGTTACGCCGGCCTTGCCGACGTCATCATTGGCGCTGTCCAGGAGGCTACTCCAGGTGGTTCGGTGAAGAAGGGCGACATTGTTCGCTGCGTCATCGTTCGTACCGCTAAGGACACCCGTCGCAAGGACGGTAGCTACATCCGCTTTGACCAGAACGCATGCGTTCTTGTTAACAAAGAGGGTGAGCCCAAGGGTACTCGTATCTTTGGACCAGTCGCTCGCGAGCTGCGCGACCACAAGTACATGAAGATTGTCTCACTTGCACCTGAGACCCTTTAAGGAGGAACGACATGCCTAAGATGAAGATCAAGAAGGGCGACAAGGTCGAGGTCCTCACTGGTAAGGACAAGGGTAAGCGCGGCGAGGTACTTCGCGTATATCCAGAGAAGAACAAGGTTGTCGTTGAGGGCGTTGCAATTGCAAAGCGCCATGTCAAGCCAAACGCAGCTAACCAGCAGGGTGGCATCGTTGAGGCAGAGGCAGCAATCGACGCTTCCAATGTTGCTCTTATCGACCCTAAGACCGACAAGCCAACCCGTGTTGGCTACCTGATCAAGGAGGACGGCACTAAGGTCCGCGTCTCCAAGAAGTCAGGCGCTGAGCTCTAAGTTACCCGTGTTTCTCGCTTTATAAGAAACACCAAAGAGCTACTTCAAACCCCGTTATCGTCAGATAGCGGGGTTTTCTTTTGGGCGAGAAGAACGGTGTCATGTGGAAGTCGTGTGATGACACGAAAAAATATCAGCTAGCTTGAAATTCTCGTCCCATTTTTGCTCAATAAGGTCTAATATTGTTCATTGCGTCTTTCTATGGGACACGTATGTCTCGAGGACGCAGATGGCTCCTAGTTCGCCAAACTAGGAGGTGCGAGGCGATCCCCGCACTTAAAACCCCAAGAGTTAAGGAGAAACCATGGCAGACGAGAAGTACACACCTCGCCTTAAAGAGCTTTACTACGCATCTGTGCGTGACGCTCTGAAGGAGAAATTTGGTTACACCAACGTTAACCAGATTCCTAAGTTTGAGAAGATCGTTGTCAACATGGGTGTTGGCGAGGCAGCTACAGACGCTAAGGCAATCGACGGCGCTGTAAACGACCTCCGTACCATTACTGGTCAGCAGCCACTTGTTACACACGCTCGCAAGTCTATCGCAACCTTTAAGCTTCGCCAGGGTATGCCAATCGGCGCTAAAGTTACCCTTCGTGGTGATCGTATGTGGGAGTTCCTGGATCGTCTGATCGCAGTTGCAATTCCTCGTATTCGCGACTTCCGTGGTATCTCTGCTAAGAGCTTCGACGGCCGTGGTAACTTCTCCATGGGCGTAACCGAGCAGCTCATCTTCCCAGAGATTGACTTTGACAAGATGGACCACACCCGCGGTATGGACATCACCATTGTCACTACTGCTAACACCAACGAGGAAGGCAAGGCACTTCTCGACGCCTTCCACTTCCCATTCAAGCAGGACTAACTTTTACCTGCGCTTTAAGTTAAGCGCATTCCTGTTGGCATCTTTGATGCCGGGTGACATAGTCACCAGCACTATTGTTTGAAGTCATCTTGGCGTTCGCCAAGTTGCATTTTGAAGGAGGATTTGTGGCTAAGACTTCGATGATCGTCAAAGCCTCGCGTGAGCCGAAGTACTCTACGCGCACACAGAACCGTTGCCAGCGTTGTGGACGTCCCCACTCCGTTTACCGCAAGTTTGGTCTGTGCCGTGTGTGCTTCCGTGAGCTAGCGAGCAAGGGCGAGCTTCCTGGTGTCCGCAAGGCAAGCTGGTAGGACTCAGGGCTCTGGCGTCAAGGCATCTGCGCCACGGGTGTAGATGAACCAGACACGCAGTTTCATCATTAACGAAGGAGAAGGATCAAATGAAAATTACCGATCCCATTTCAGACATGCTGACGCGTATTCGTAACGCAAACTCAGCTGGCAAGGATTCCGTATCCATGCCATCGAGCAAGGTGCTCGTTGAGATTGCTCGCGTCATCACCGAAGAGGGCTATGTCGAGGGTTACACCGTTGAGGATACTAAGCCTCAGAAGACTCTTCACATCACCCTTAAGTATGGTAAGAAGCGCGCTAAGGTTATCCGCGGCATTCGTCGCATTTCCAAGCCTGGTCTGCGCATTTACTCCACCGCTGAGAAGCTTCCACGCGTTCTTGGTGGTCTTGGTACTGCAGTGGTTTCCACTTCTAAGGGCATGATGTGCGACCGCGACGCTCGTAAGAACGGCGTTGGCGGCGAGGTCATCGCTTACGTTTGGTAAATCTGACAGGAATGAAAGGAGACAGCCGTGTCTCGTATTGGTAAGAAGCCTGTCCAGATTCCTGCTGGAGTCACTGTGACAGTTGATAACACCACCGTTACCGTTAAGGGTTCTAAGGGCGAGCTGACTCGTACTTTCTCTGAGCTGGTTGCTATCGCTCAGGAGGGCGAGGAGATTCTCGTTACTCGCGTTGACGAGTCCTCTGAGTCCAATGCTCAGCAGGGTCTTGTCCGTACCCTTATCCACAACATGGTTGTTGGTGTCTCTGAGGGCTTCGAGAAGAAGCTTGAGCTCACCGGCGTTGGTTACCGTGTAGCACTTAAGGGCAAGGATCTTGACCTTTCCCTTGGTTATTCTCACCCAGTTCTCTATGTTGCACCTGAGGGCATTAGCTTTGAGGTACCTGATAACACTCACCTTACTGTTAAGGGTATTTCTAAGGAGAAGGTCGGCCAGGTTGCAGCTGAGATTCGTATGAAGCGTCCACCAGAGCCTTACAAGGGCAAGGGCATTCACTACGAAGGTGAGCACATCCGCAGGAAGCTCGGTAAGGCTGCTAAGTAAAGCAACCCTACTTTTAGGCTAAAAGACCATCACCCCGTTAGGTGATGGCATGTCTCTAAGGAGAAGGAATGAACAAGCAGCAGGCGAAAAAGGCGGGTCTTGAACGCCGCAAGCGCCGCGTACGTGCCAAGGTCTTTGGTACACCTGAGCGTCCGCGTCTTGCAGTTCACCGCACAAACGCAAACATTTATGCACAGCTTATTGACGACGCTTCTGGAAGAACTCTCTGCTCTGCCTCTACGCTTGACCCAGAGTTCCGTTCTACTGGCAAGGTTGGCTCCAACAAGGAGGCAGCTGAGTTCGTAGGTGAGCTTATCGGTAAGCGCGCTGCCGAGAAGAACGTCACTGAGGTCACTTTTGACCGTGGTGGCCGTCTCTATCACGGCCGCGTCAAGGCTTTGGCAGATGGCGCCCGCAACGCGGGCCTGAAGTTCTAGGAGGATTCAATGGCACGTGATCGTAAGCGCCAGCAGGATACGGATCTTCAGGAGCGCGTCGTTTATATTCACCGCGTTTCCAAGACCGTTAAGGGTGGCCGCCGTATGTCACTCGTTGCTCTGGTAGTCGTTGGCGACGGTAAGGGTAACGTTGGTATTGGCCAGGGTCGTTCCGCTGAGGTACCTCTGGCAATTCAGAAGGGCGTCGAGGACGCAAAGAGGAACATGTTCAAGGTCCCACTGACCGAGACTGGTTCCGTACCACACGCAGTCACTGGTCACTACGGTGCAGGTTCTGTTCTTATTAAGCCTGCATTCGAGGGTACTGGTGTTATTGCTGGCGGTCCTATTCGTCCACTCTTCGAGCTTGCAGGTATCACCAATGTACTTTCTAAGTCCCTTGGTACCGACAACGCTCTGAACATGATTAAGGCAGCAGCTGAGGGTCTGAAGGAGCTTTCCAGCCCAGAAGAAGCAGCTGAGCGTCGTGGCCTAACCGTCGGCGATATGTTCGTCGGAAAGGAGAACTAACGATGGCTAAGAACCTTAGCATCAAGCTTGTCCGTGGCGCTGTTGCAGGCGTCAAGAAGGACCAGACTGCTACGGTGAAGGCCCTCGGCCTCCACAAGATCGGCGATACCGTCGAGCAGCCTGACAACCCAAGCATTCGTGGAATGATCTTCAAGGTTAAGCACCTTGTCGAGGTTGAAGAGAACTAGAGGTAGTAATAATGCAGCTCAATGATCTTCGCCCCGCAGTGGGTTCGCGCAAAAATCGTAAGCGCGTAGGTCGCGGTAATTCTTCAGGCAATGGTACTTTTGCCGGCCGCGGTATGAATGGTCAGCTCTCCCGCTCTGGTGGCGGTAAGGGCGCTGGCTTCGAGGGTGGACAGCAGCCACTGGCTATGCGTCTTCCTAAGCTTCCTGGTTTCACTAACCACAACCGTGTTGAGTACGCTCCAGTCAACGTTGCTCGTCTGAATGCACTCTTTGCAGACGGCGAGACCGTAGACGCAGAGGCTCTGGTTGCTAAGGGAGTTATCAAGTACAACTTCATCCCAGTCAAGGTTCTGGGTGATGGCGAGCTTTCTAAGAAGCTCACTGTTAAGGTCGACAAGGTTTCCGCCTCCGCAAAGGCTAAGATCGAGGCGGCCGGTGGAAAGGTTGAGGCCGAGTAGTGAGTAAAGGAATCGCCAACGCATTTCGTGTTCCGGAACTAAGGGGAAAGATTCTCCTTACGGTACTGATTCTTCTTCTGTACCGTTTTGGTGCGTATCTTCCTGTGCCCGGTGCTCCATTCCAGCAGATGCTTTCTGTTTATCAGAATGGTCTTGCTAAGAATGGCGCAATGGCCGTGCTTAACCTATTTTCGGGTGGCGCTCTTTCTCGCATGTCTGTTTTCAGTCTGGGCATCATGCCTTACATTACGGCTCAGATCATCTTCCAGATGATGCAGTCCGTTATTCCATCTCTTGGCGAGCTTGCTAAAGATGGTGAGAGCGGCCAGCGTAAGATTACGCAGTACACGCGTTATCTTACGGTTGGCTTAGCTCTGCTCAATGCAGTTGGTTACCTGTTCTTGTTTAAGAGCTATGGTGTATCTTTTGCATCTATGGAGGGCGTGCCTGAGGCACTTGAAAACTTCCTGGTAGTCTTTACCATGCTAGTTGGTGCCATCATTATTATGTGGCTCGGTGAGGTTATTACTCAGCAGGGTGTTGGCAACGGAATGAGTCTTATCATCTTTGCAAACATCATGGCTGGACTTCCAACAGCCCTTATTTCTTCAGTAGCTACTCGTGGAAACATTGTTCTTACTGTTGTTACTGTTGTGGTTATGCTCGCTATTATTCCGCTCATTGTTTACATTGAGCGTGGTCAGCGTCGTATTCCTATCAACTATGCCAAGCGCGTTGTTGGTCGTCGTATGATGGGTGGTCAGTCAACGTACCTTCCAATTAAGGTAAACACTGCAGGCGTTGTACCAATCATCTTTGCATCTGCAATCCTGTACCTTCCTGCTCAGGTTGCTGTGTTCTTCCCAGGAGTAGAGTGGATTCAAAATCTTGCTACTTCACTTTCTTCTGGATGGGTTAACTGGGTTCTCTCAGTTATGTTCATTGTCTTCTTTGCATACTTCTACACCTCAATGGTGTTCAATCCAGAGGAGACAGCAGACCAGCTTAAGAAGCAGGGTGGCTTTATTCCTGGTGTTCGTCCAGGTACTGCTACTTCAACGTATATCAAGACTGTTATTGACAGAGTCACCCTCCCCGGTGCTATCTTTATGGCAGTTCTTGCAATCGTTCCAACCATTATTTTCTGGTTCACAGGCGATTCGTTGATACAGGCGTTTGGTGGAACTTCCGTCCTGATTATGGTCGGTGTTGCAATGGATACACTCTCTTCCATTGAGTCCCACCTTAAGATGCACAACTATGAGGGCTTCTTTAAGTAGTTCTTAATACGTAGCATAAAGGGGCCTGGAAACAGGCCCCTTTTATTATTTGAAAGGAAGGCGAAGCATGAACATTGTTCTTCTCGGCGCACCTGGCGCTGGCAAGGGTACACAGGCTCAGAAGCTCGTTGCAGAGTATGGACTTGCTCACATCTCAACCGGTGACCTTCTTCGTGCTGCTGTTAAAGCTCAGTCTGAGCTTGGCGTTAAGGCTAAAGAGTATATGGATGCTGGTCAGCTTGTTCCAGATCAGCTTGTAATTGACCTGGTAAAAGAGCGCCTTTCTGCAGACGATGCAAAGGCTGGTTTTATTCTTGATGGCTTCCCACGCAACACCGCTCAGGCAGTAACCCTTGATTCTGAGCTTCAGAATATGGGCCTCAAGCTTGATGCAGCTCTGCTTGTTGCTGTTGAGCCAGAGGTTATTGTTGAGCGTCTTTCTTCTCGCCGTACGTGCAAAGAGTGTGGTTATACTGCACCTGCTGGTACAGAGACTTGCCCAAATTGCTCTGGTGAGATGTATCAGCGTGATGACGATAAGCCAGAGACAATTCGTAAGCGTCTTGATGTATACGAGAACCAGACTTCTCCTTTGATCGAGTACTACAAGGGTCATGGAATTCTGAAGGAGGTCAACGGAGATCGTCCTGTTGACGAGGTATTCGCCGACGTAAAGACACTCCTCGCACTATGATTACGATAAAAACACCTGAACAAATCGAGGCAATGAAGGTGTCGGGCGCCCTTTCTAAGGCAGCCCTTCGTCGTGCTGGATCCATGATTAGACCTGGTGTTTCAACGCTCGAGATTGACCGCGCTGTTGAAGCTTTTATTAGACTTCATGGCGGAACCCCTACCTTTAAGGGCTACGGTGGATTCCCTGGATCTGTTTGCTCTTCTATTAACGAGCAGATTGTTCACGGTATTCCATCAGCTAACGTCATTTTGCAAGATGGCGATATTCTGACCATTGACACGGGTGCTACCGTTAACGGTTGGGCAGGAGATAACGCTTGGACGTTCTACTGCGGAACAGTTGACGAGAAAACCCAGGCACTTTGCGAGGTTACCCGCGATTGCCTTAAGGCAGGTATTGCAGCTGCTGTTCCTGGTGCTCGCCTTGGCGATGTTGGTCATGCAGTTCAGAAGCTTGCTGAGGATAACGGCTATGGCGTTATTCGTGATTTTGTTGGCCATGGTATTGGTCGCAATCTTCACGAGGACCCAGAGGTCAGAAACTATGGTCGTGCAGGTAACGGCATTGTTCTTCGTGAGGGAATGGTAATTGCAATTGAGCCTATGATTGCTATGGGTACCTACGATTGCACTGTTCTTGAAAATGGTTGGACCGTTGTTACCGATGATGGCCTGCCATCAGCACATTATGAGAACACGGTTGCTATTACTGCCGATGGTCCCGTTATCGTTTCAGAAGATGAAGTTGGTCCATGGTGCGAGATGCAAGGCGGTCTTGAGTAACACATACATTGTTCTTCTCGCTATCTAATTGTGTTGAAAAAATAAGTGATAGACGAGTGGCACATTTTTATGTATTATTGATAACCGCTGTCGATGTGTCGAGAGGATGAAAGTTGGCTAAACAAGACGCGATTGAGCTTGAAGGCAAGGTACTAGAACCCCTGCCAAACGCTATGTTTAACGTTGAGTTAGAGAACGGCAAGACCATCCTTTGCACCATCTCAGGTAAGATTCGAATGAACTACATTCGAATTCTCCCTGGTGACAAGGTTGTAGTAGAGATTTCTCCTTACGATCTTACCAGGGGTCGCATTACTTACCGTTATAAGTAAGTAATGCAAAAGTCTTGTGCCATGCATAAGGCTATCTGTGTCTTTGCGCACGT
>CALHQT010000046.1:0-8041 GCA_938038135.1 uncultured Atopobium sp. | reverse complement strand
CAACTAAACGCATTTTTTACCGCTTTGGCTCTCAAAAACGGCAATTTTCCAAGTTCAGTGAAGATTTTACGTATAAAACGTATGAAATATGCAATTTCATGCATAACGTCGTCAATCCACGACTACAAACAGTGTTCCTTTGGTGTCGGAGCAAGACTACACCAAGCAAATCCACTGAATTACGCGACTAGGCTGTATGCTCGTGATTCAGCAGCAACAAAAGTGCTGCTCAACGTCAGATGCTCGGACGCAGGGAACCATCGCGTCGAGAAAACTACGCGACCATCATTCAGATAAATCTCCACGGTAGATCCGTCAACAATAAGACGCAGTTCAGAAAGCTCCTTTAGCCTAATAGAGCGTTGAGTTCTGCCTGCAGCGGTGTCCTCGTCAATGAATTTCAGGGTAAAAGTGCCCTTGGAGTAAGAAAGCACAAGCGCGTCGTTGAGAGTAAGAGTTCCGTCTCCGGATATGTCCGTAATCTCAATATCTGCAGATAGTTGATCTATTTTGACGACAGTGTCGGCGACAAATTCCACACATTCTCGTCGCTTAGCATCAAGCTCTTTAACTGGATGTTGCAGGATAACACCATCACCAGACAACGAAAGTTCTCGAGGCAGAGTAAGGTTGTGGCAGAATCCAATGCCTTCAGGATAACTATGGTAAGTCGGATCGATGATGCCCATCCATCCAATCAAGATGGTACGACCAGAATCGTCGACGAACGTTTGAGGTGCGTAGAAGTCAAAACCATGATCCCAGAGCACAAAGCTATCGGTGGAAACAGTTTCAACATTGATAAGCTTTTGGCCCTCTGGAAGCGGAAAATAGCCCGACTGCCAGATGTTTTGCCACTTGTCGAGAGGCTCGCTTGAAGCATTCTCTTGCAAGTTAACGGAATCGCTCAAGCGCGATCCCTTGGACGCATCGGCGCCTGGATTCGTATCGACGCTTGGCTCCGTACCAGCGCCTTCTCTCAGCCCCTGCGGACATACGGACAGAAACTCCTGGCCATCGAGCTGCACTAAAAAAGGACATTCCCACATGTAGCCAAACGCCTCGCGCTGACCCAGGGCATTAGTCCCGCGTATAACCGAGTGGAGCGTCCACGACTCGCCACAATCGTTGGAGTCGTAAATCAAAACCGCTCCCGAATCATGTCGTTCATCTGCGGTTTTTGCGTTACCAGCCGCAACGTCTCTCTCGCGAGTGCCTAACAGCATGCGGAGAACCCCGTCTTGCTCCCAAACCTTCGGGTCGCGCACGTGGTTTGTGCAGGTATTGGGGTAGTCGGCCGGCTTCAAAACAACGCGCTTTGGCGAGAAACCCTGTCCATCTTCAGAGATCAACATAACTTGATAGGCCTCTCGACCGACATCAATGCCGTCGGCTTCTGGGCGTGTTTCGTCCATAACGTTGCCGGTGTAGAAGAGCCGCATGACCTCGCGGGCCGCTGCACTGCCGTGGACGTCGTCGTTGCCGTCGCCGGCTGCCACAACGCCGCCGTGACCGCAGTCGCCGGCCGCCACACTGTCGTGACCACAGCCGCCTGCTGCGTCGTGTGTCTCAATCCAGGCCGAACCCGAAAACACGCCGTCCTTATCGAAAGCTGCGTCTGGGGAAATCGCAATAGGGAGCGTCTCCCAAGAGAGCAAATCCTTGCTCACAGCATGTCCCCAGTAACGCAGCTCGTTGGCAGGCCACTCGGGAGTGTACTGGTAAAACGCGTGGTAGACGGACTTAAACTGACAAAGTCCGTTGGGATCATTCATCCAACCCTGAGGTGGGAAGAGATGAAATTGTGGCATCCAAAAGTCGTTTGTCATAGCGCTCCGTCTTTCGCATTTCTTGCAATTATTATGGCATGTGCGCGCAAAGTTCGTGCAGGTAGGTTTAATTCTTTTTGAGTTGCGGTACAGTAAATGCATACAACATCAAAGGCCGACGGTTCCGACCCGCATTGCTCGCACCGCCCGCGTGACCCGCACCGCCTGCGTTGCCCGCACCGCCCGCGCGACTCGTACTGCTCGTCCCGCTGGCCTTGCCCGAACAAGAAAGGATGCCCATGTCTGAAACTGCAACTAACCAGCTCCCCGATGTCGCCGAGCGCTTCATGCACTACGTGCAGGTTGACTCCCAGTCCAACCCCGACAACGACACCGTCACTCCTTCCACGCCTGCTCAGCACGAGATGGCTCGCTACCTGGGCGAAGAGCTCAAGGCGCTGGGCTGCACCGACGTCACCGTTGACGAGCACGCCTACGTAACCGGCACCTTCGCCGCATCCAAGGGCGCCGAGTCGGCTCCTGCGCTGATGCTTTGCTCGCACCTGGACTCTGTCATCGACGCGCCTGCCTCGGGCATCAAGCCGCACGTCGTCCACTATGAGGGCGGTGACCTGGTCGCCGGCGTCGTTAACGGCAAGACCATCGCAACCACCCAGGAGCAGGTCCCTGACCTCAAGGATTTCGTGGGCATGGACATCATTTGCTCCGACGGCTCCACGCTGCTTTCCGCTGACGATAAGGCCGGTGTGGCTGAGATCTGCGCGCTGCTCAAGCGCCTGGGCGACAACCCCGAGCTCGCGCATCCTACGCTCAAGATTGCGTTTGTTCCCGACGAGGAGATCGGTCACGGAGCAAGCTTACTTGACCTGGACAAACTCGGCGCATCGTACGGCTATACCGTCGACGGCGAGGCTCTCGGTGAGTTCAACTACGAGTGCTTCAACGCAGCTCACGCCGACGTCTACTTCAAGGGTGTCATGGTTCACCCCGGCAGCGCTAAGGACGTCATGATCAACGCAATCACCGTGGCATCCGAGTTCCAGCAGATGGTCCCTGCCTTTGAGCGCCCTGAGCACACCGAGGGCTACGAGGGCTTCTACCACCCAATCGCCATCGAGGGCTCCGCGTCCGAGGTCAAGCTCAGCTACATCGTCCGCGACCACGACGCCCAGATTTTTGCCAATCGTCAGCAGGTCCTGCAGGATATCGCTGCGTTCTTGAACAAGCGCTATGGCGAGAATACCGTCCGTGTTGAAATTCACCAGGAGTATCGCAACATGGCCGAGAAGTTCGACGGCTACGAGTTCCTGATTGATTATGCGCTTGAGGCAAATCGTGAGGTTGGCATTGAGCCTAAGCCTGTTGCTGCTCGTGGTGGTACCGACGGCGCTCAGCTCACGTTCCGCGGCCTGCCATGCCCTAACATTGCTACCGGCGGATATAACGCTCATTCTATTCGCGAGTTTGTTCCCGTGCCAAGCCTTGAAGTCACTGTTGATCTTCTAGAGAAGCTCGTCGCTAAGTTTGCTGCTCGCGGCTAGGGCTCGTCGCTCCCGCGTCGCTCCCGCGTCGCCCTCGGCGCGCCGCACCCGCAACCGTTTGACGTGCGACTTTGCCACTCATAGCTTGATTGCTACCGTCTACGCTCCCGTTCACCCTTGTCAAGAAATGGTGGACGGGAGCGTAGCATAATTAAGAGGGGTCATCGTTCTTTTTTTCGTGGGGAAAGGGAGGTCGCAATGCTCGCAGTGTTGTTTGGAATAATTGTCGTTGCGGCACCCGTTACAGCTGCGATTTTGGAGCACTCGGGCAATGTTGGAATCTCCGAGCGCCGCCATAGCCACCACGATACCTACGTGACTCCCGCATCGCTCACGCGTTCGCTCATTATCGACATGGCGTTTGTCAGCGCCATCGCAGTTATTCTCGGCTGGCTTTGCTACGTTAACGTATTTACGCCAAACCCAGACATTGTTATGGCGTTTTTTGCGTCCTTCTCGGTTGTTATGTTTATGGCGTGGTACATCTTGAGCCGCTACAAAGTCTCGCTGTTTGACGATGAGATGGTCATGGTCCCGTTCCTTGGACACGAGATTACCATCAATTACCAGGACATTAAGCGTATGGAGTGGGTTGGCGGCCGTCGAGGTTCGGGATTTAGAGATCTTCTAATTTGGACTTCGGACACGTCAAAGGTGCGTCTCTCGGGTATGATTGGACTAGACCAAGTGTTGCTCAAGATTGATCGCTTTGACGTCTTGGCACATAGTTCAACTAGGTAGAAGTGCAACGCCGCAGTTTGGAGTCGTGCCGGTCTGGAGCTTTCCGGCTCAAGCTGCTTCAGCGTAGAGCTGCGTCCGCTTGGGCTGCGACGCGCGTCGCGTTTGCCCAGCTACGCAGCATGCAGTAACGGGGGACGTTTGTGATTAAGCTTGTTTTATCTGATATGGATAACACGCTGGTGCCTTTTGGCAACAGACGCGTGTCGGACTTCACGCGCAAGGCTATTCACACGCTCCTGGAAGAAACGGACATCGCGTTTGGCCCTTGTACCGGCCGAGATTACGTTGAGCTGATGCGTCTTTTCAGCCTCGATGAGGCATGTATGCAAACAGGCGTCATGTCTACAGGCAAGCGCGTGCTGTACAAAGGCAAGACTATCTCGCTCTCCATCTTTGATCACAAAACGTTGCAGGGCGTCGCAGATGCTCTTGCTGACGAGAAGAACATGTTCTTGGTCTGCTATCCAGAGAAGACTAACCTTTTTAACCCGGCCTATGTTGTCGGCCCGCTGGACAAAGATATTCTCGCCGATTATGAGCGTAAGCTGGTGTTTGTCTCGGGCATTGTTGATCAAGTCCCCGATGACGTCGATTTTGTCGCCGCAACAATTGCTTGTCCGGGAACAGAAGAGGATATGGAGCGCTGCCGCCAGAAAGTGGCCGCAGCCTGCCCTGACGTGTACACCATGTCGGTTGTTCCGCAGTGGTTTGACGTGCTGCCCAAGGGCGTGTCCAAGTTGTCTGGCTTTGAAACGCTCCTGGAAAGAACTGGTATTTCTCCAGAAGAGGTGCTTGTTTTTGGAGACGGCGAGAATGACGTTGAGATTTTAAGTAAAGTTCCGCACTCGGTGGCGGTGGCAAACGCAATTCCAGAGGTCAAGCAGGTAGCAAAGCATCACGTCGGTGCATCTGCAGATGACGGCGTTGCACATGCCCTGCTAGAGCTTGTGCGCGCAACAAAAGCAGGGGAGACTCCCCGTTTTATGATGGAGAACTAGCATGATTAAACTCATTGCATCGGACATGGACGGTACGCTGCTGGACCAGAATTCCGAGGTTCCGCCAGAGACATTTGAGCTCATCGAAGAGCTGTACAAACGTGGCGTTCACTTTGTCGCAAGCTCCGGTCGTCGCTACGATACGCTGCGCTGGTTGTTTGAGCCAGTTGCAGACAAGATTGACTACGTGGCCTCCCTTGGCACGCAGGTCTATGTAGAGAACGAGGTCATCGACCGCGAGGTTTTCTCGTCAGCTTCTATTCGCAAGCTGTTTGAGTTGACGTCCGAGTTTGACTGCATTCACCTGGTAGTTTATGACCGTACGCACACGTATTTGCTGGATGACCAGAGTTCGTTTGTGCGCGAACTGGACAAAGACCTGCCTAACGCTGAGCGCGTGTTTGATCCACCTTCACCTGACGTCAGCATCATCAAGGCTGCTATTTGTTGCGATTCAAGGGCTCGCTCGATGGACATGGCCATGATTCTTGAGCGTGAGATGGGCGACAGGCTTTCGTTCATGCCTTCTGGCGAGACGTGGATTGACGTGGTGCCTCGTGGTGTGAACAAGGCCACAGGACTTGAGCAGATTCGCAGGTACTATGGCATTTCTCGTGACCAGATTGCCGTTTTTGGCGACTCTATGAACGACTACGCCATGCTGCGTTATGCGGGCACCGCGTACGTTATGGACAACGCTCGCTACGCGCTCAAGACAATTGCCACCAAGGTCATCGCGCCTAACACCGAGCAGGGCGTTCAGAAAGAAATGCGTCGAATTCTGGAAGAGTTGTCGTAGGATTTGTGCAAAGGTCGTGCAATGAAGGTGCAGAATTCATAATTGCCGTCGAAGAATTGCAGAAGCTGTGATAAACTTCTACAGTCACGGGCGATTGGCGCAGCGGCTAGCGCAGGTGCTTTACACGCACAAGGCCGGGAGTTCAAATCTCTCATCGCCCACCATGGAACCTCACGCGGCGCCCTCGGGTGTCGCGTTTTTTCTTATCGACTGCTCTTTTTCTTATAAGATCGTCACCTTTTTGTAAGTTAGTTCGATGGTATCAATTAGGTATGTGGCGCATTATAAAAATGCAGATAAATATAAAGACGATGTTGTTAAAGCCAATAGAGTAAGGGCAATATACTATGAATTTGTTAATAAAAATTGTAGTTGGAAATGTACGCCGTAATCTTAGCGACTTTGGGGTTTATTTTGCTGCATTGGCAACGGGTGCCTGCCTCATGTATTCATATGCAGCATCTGGAGATTATTTATTTGCCTTAGTGAATGACGAATCGGTCCGTTCACTTTTTGTTTCGGAGGCAAATTACAGCCTAGCATTTGGTATTTTGCCTTTTTTGGTGTTTTTGAATGTTACGTCATACGCAAATAAATTTTTGATTCGTCGACGTCTTCCCGAATTTGCTTTATATGAGTTTGCGGGTCTTGAAAAGAAAGATGTCATTAGCATATTGCGATATGAAACTATTCTGGTTTCAGGAAGTGCGCTTATTGGTGGAATTGTAGTAGGTATTGCTATTTCGCCATTTGTAGAAATGATTGTAAGCTGGTCATACGCCCTACCAATGAAATTTGTTGTTGTTGCTTCTCCATTGGGTGCCATTGTGACAACAATAATATTTTTTATAACGATGTTCGTGCTCTCCTGGGGTAGTAAGCGCATTTTAAAGAAGTCTACGTTATTGCAGATGATGTCTGCGAAAAAAGAAAATGATTCATCAAAACCGCTTTCAATTTTACGAGCAATCTTTGATGCATGTATAGGTGTTTTGTTGCTGGCAATTGTTTATGTTGTGTGCGCTCAGGCTCCGTTTGCCTTTATTGGTTTCATGATTCCTTTTGGTGCCTGTGCCATTTTTGGATCATTTTTTGTGTTCCGTTCAACACTTGTGTTACTTCCACGCGTTCTTAAGAAAATTCCAGGTATATGGTATCGAGGGTTAAACGCATTTTCTGTGCGTCAAGCTGAAGGTGTGGCACGCAACGCTTCCAAAGCCATGACGTGTTCAGCAGCCCTATCTTCTGTAGGTATGTGCATGTTTGTCTTTGCTGTTGTTCTTCGCACTCAAATTTTTGAGGTAATTTCTTCACAGGATATGAGTGCTTCGGATGTTTCTGGACCTTTTGGCGTTATTGTATTCACCTGTTCTTTTTATGCGGTTGTGTTACTTGTATTTTCTTCCGTCATTTTGGCAGTTCAACAGCTTTCGCTTGCTGCAGACAATAAAGAGAGGTATTACAAGCTGTATGAATTAGGAGCTTCTCGAGAAATACTTTCAAAAAGTTTGCTTACTGGCGTACTGTGTAATTTTTTGTTCCCGGGTATTTTTACCGTGATTCATGCAATTTTTGGACTTAATGTTATTCGTTTTATGAGCGTAGAAATGTTCCAAACTGCCATCGAGCCAAGCATTTGGCCTGTTGCATTACTCACACTTTTTGGTTTTGTAGTGTATTTCTTTATTACGTATATCGGAGCAAAAAAGAACGCATTATCAATGCATATTTAGTCATTACGTTAAAGGCAGTGGCAACAAATAGCAATAAATAGCAACAAAGTAATACCAACAAGAGCAACAATAAAGTGTTTCAGAGGGCGGTGTACAGACAGGTATACTAGAGTCGTTTCAAAAATAATTAACTGCTTTTCTATGCAGATGTGAAAAGGAACGCTATGAAATCTGACTCTACGCTGCAATCTAACGCTTCTTTGCAAGTTTTACGTTCGTATAACCGCGCGTGGGACCAGATGCGCCCCGTCACCCTCGAGCGCAACGTTATGAAGAACGCTGACGGATCGTGCCTGGTCACGTTTGGCGACACGCGCGTGATGTGCACCGCTACCGTCGAGGAAAGCGTTCCCGCATGGCGACGTAGTTCTCGCGCGGGTTGGGTAACGGCCGAATATGCCATGCTACCTGCGTCGACCAACCGCCGCACCAAGCGAGA
>CALHQT010000045.1:0-10286 GCA_938038135.1 uncultured Atopobium sp. | reverse complement strand
CTTTGAAATTTATTGAAACGGTGATAGCGAAAAAACTCCTTATTGTGGGAGTCGTTATACTTTCGGCGCTTTTTGACCTTCTCGCAAAAATCGGCCCTATTTCTATGGTTCAAATTACAATGACATTCTATATTGTTGAAGAAAGTATGTCTGCAATAAAAGCTTTAAAGAAGCTTGGCATAAAAACACCTGCTAGATTAGTTAAACTAATAAAAGAAAAGCTTAATGACAAATAGCGTATGGTGCCCCCAACGGGAATCGAACCCGTATTGCCGCCTTGAAAGGGCGATGTCCTAACCGTTAGACGATGGGGACGCGAAGAAAAAGTATAGCAAAGTTGCTGCAGATTTCTAGGGCTAAACGACGCGATTTTAAGCTTTCATCTATTCTTCGTTTTCCCACCAGTCCAGCCCGGCCTTAAACGCGTAGTCGCGAGCGCTCTGAGTCACGCCGGACACAGACTCAGCCCACGAAATAAATTCCGGCACGTCGGCGATAATCGCCTCGGCCTCGTGAACTGCGATAACGTTCTCGGCAAACGTGTCAGGTGTGAAATTGATCCTGCACGGAATGTAGAGATCAACAAAAGATGGCCTGAGCAGCGCATATGCCGCTCCCTCGCCGAGGTTGACAAAGCCTTTGAGCGCACGCTTTGCCGCGGGCATGCGATTCAACTTGAAAAACAGCAGCGTAAACGCCAGGCGCATCCAAGCATTGGACTGATATCCGCAGCTCTCGTCAAGCTTATGGAGCCCCTCCTCGTCTTCCAGGCGAGCAAGGACATATGCCAAGGTAAAACGCGCACCCAGCAAATCTGTTGACGAGAAGAACAAGAGGTCTTCACAGGCTTTTTTGGAGAGCTTGAAGCAGGCGCAATCTGTTGCTACCTGGGCAATCTGCGCATAGAGACGCAAAAGTGGTCGAGCTTCAGCGCAGGTCCAAGCGTCGCCGTGAGTTTGCTTTGCTTGCTCTAGTTTTGGTCTAAAGATAGGGTCAAATTCTTTTTGCAGGTCAAGTAGGTCGTTGAGGATTGCTGCAGGATGATTGTTGGAGATCTGTGCAAGAATTCGCTGTGCTTCAAGATTAATGCTTGTGTTAGCAAGAGCTGGGTTTTCAATAATATTTGTCATTTGATTATGCAAGAAGTTAAGCAGATCCATCCGACTTGCAAAGAAGTCAGCATCGGAATCAATTTCTTTTGTAATTCCAGCCTGATACTTGCCAATGACATTGACGTATTGAGCAAAAGCCTTTTCTTCTTTATCGGAAATAAAGTCTTCAGGCGAAGCTTCTACCGCAAGCTTCAACTCGTAGAGAGCAGCTTCAGAGACGATGTTCTTTTCTCGCGCACACTTGGCTACCAAGCGATCTACCTGCTCACTGACCATATCGTTAGCGGAATGCTTAATCACTCTGCATCACCACCCGAGCGTGGATTATGTGGCCCGTCGATATGCGGTCCGCTTGGTCGTGGGCCAGCGGGGAAGTTGGGGCCGCCAGGGCCAGCAGGGCCGGAGCCGACCGGGCCGTCGGGGAAGTCGGATCCACCAGGAAACGAATCAGCAGAAGCAAACAAGGCATTTGCCTGCATCTGCAGCTCTTTTTCTGCAAGTTCAACGGTCTTTGGGTCTCTCGCCCTAATTTGATCTGCAAGCCAACGACCAAGAACACCGCGCCCTATCAGGTCATTTCCTTCTTGCAGCAGCACCGTTGCCTCTGCAATGGCAATGATGAGCTCGTCCTCAGAATAGGGGAGCACGTTAAGGCGCGAGAACTCTCCCTCAGGCAAATCCTTCTGCACAAAACAGCAAAGCGTTGCCTCTGGATAGCGCTCAATCAGCAGGTCAAGGTAGTGCTCCGCCTCAACCAGCTCACGCTTCTTGAAGTGAATAGCCAGGCGAGCCAGCAAAATCCACGGGTCATCTGCCCCACGAGGCGGATCAAGCTTGCGGTACTGATCCATGAGGTTGTCGAGGGCGTCTTCGTCCTCGAGTTTTGCGTATGCGAGCGCAAGCGTAAAACGAGCATCGGCCGCGTCCGCAGCGTCAAGTTCCAGGAGTTTCTCGCCATATGCGATGGCGTCTTTGTTGCGGCCGCAGATAAGCGCGCGAGAAGAAAGCGTTGCCAACCAGCGCTTATAGGGGTTGATAGCCAGTCGCTGGGCAAGTTCTGCCTGCTCAGCGGGGAGTCCCTGCGAGGACTCTTGCGCCTTCTGGTAACACGCGGCTTCTACCTGGGGGAGCTTCTCCACAAGGAACTGGTAGTAAGCGTCAAAAAGCCTGCTATTTGATGCGTGGAGCATACGTTGGGCGTCAAAACAGTTGGGGTCCAGCTGAATTGCCTGGTTGAGGAGGCGTTTTCCCTGGTCGATAAGGGCTTGCGCCTGGGATTCTTCGACAAAGGGCAGGCGATAGTCAACAATTTCGGCTGCCTGAGCAACCAGGTTGAACGCGCGATCTTCGTCGGTTTGGGGGAGAGAATCGCGGTCGTTGGAGAATCGCCAGTTGAAGTCCTTCATCAGCGTAGCAATGCTGTCCTCGTCGCTGACTTGCGTGCGAGCAAAGCGGAGGATAAGCCGCTGGTAGTCTTCTTTTACTGGGTCAAACGCCACGTGATTCCTTTCTCTCTTACGTAATGATATCGCAGGTTATTTGGGTGTGCGGGGCAAGTCCGCGAGCGTCGTAAGAAGATTGTGAACGGCAGACGGAAACGTTTGGAGTGAACGGGTTTCTCGCCAGAAGGACGTCAAATTCTTGTCAGACACGTGCATAAATTTTGAACGATATTGCATAAAATGACACTTTCATTTTGGTACAGGTGTCCAAAATAAGCTAGAATAGAAATGTTGAGAAGAAGTAATTGCGAAGAATGGCTTCGCTAGCCGCTTAGGGAAGCGGCACATAGTTAAGGAGAGGTTTTATGGGACGTTTTACAAATCCACGCGATCTGTATTTTGGCGAGGGCGCTCGTCACGAGGTTAAGAACCTCAAGGGTAAGAGAGCAGTTATCGTTTCTGGCGGCAGCTCCATGCGTCGCGGCGGCTTCCTTGATGACATCGAGAATGACCTTAAGTCCGCAGGTTTTGAGGTTGCTCACATTGAGGGCGTCGAGTCCGATCCTTCCGTCGAGACCGTTATGAGCGGCGCTGCTAAGATGAGCGAGTTCCAGCCAGACTGGATCATTGCTATCGGCGGCGGCTCCCCAATCGACGCAGCTAAGGCTATGTGGATCAAGTACGAGTATCCAGAGACCACTTTTGAGGACATGTGCAAGGTCTTCGGCCTTCCTGAGCTCCGCACCAAGGCTCACTTCTGCGCAATTTCTTCTACTTCCGGTACCGCAACTGAGGTAACCGCATTCTCCATCATTACCGATTACCAGAAGGGCGTTAAGTACCCAATCGCTGACTTCCAGATTACCCCTGACGTCGCAATTGTTGACCCTGAGCTCACTTACGGCATGCCTGTTAAGCTTGTTGCTCACACTGGTATGGACGCACTGACCCACGCTATCGAGGCGTACGTTTCTACCGTTGCTTCCATGTACACCGACGGCGACGCTCTTCACGCAATCCGCGAGATTGTCGAGTGGCTGCCAAAGTCCTACAAAGGTGACAAAGAGGCACGTCAGCACATGCATGACGCACAGTGCATTGCTGGTATTGCATTCTCCTCTGGCCTTCTGGGCATCGTTCACTCCATGGCTCACAAGACCGGCGCTGCATTCTCCGGTGGTCACATTATCCACGGTTGCGCAAACGCTATGTACCTGGGCAAAGTCATCCAGTTCAACGCTCGCGACGAGCGCGCAAAGGCTCGCTATGCATTCATTGCTAAGGAGATCCTGCACCTCGAGGGCAACACTGAGGACGAGCTGGTAGAGGCACTTGTTCAGAAGATTCGCGACATCAACGACGCTCTTGACATCCCACAGGGCATCAAGAACTACGGCGAGGGCGGAACCAAGTCCGAGACCTCCATCATCGACGAGAAGGAGTTCTTCGAGAAGGCTCCAGAGGTTGCTCGCCTTGCTATCGAGGACGCTTGCACCCTCTCCAACCCACGCAAGCCTACCCAGGAGGAGATGGAGCAGCTGCTTAAGTGCGTCTACTTCGACCTTCCTGTCGAGTTCTAAGATCTAGTTTAGAGACTTAGCTTCGCTAAAAGCCTGGTAGCGTTCCGCTACCAGGCTTTTTTGTGCGCGGGTGCGCGGATGGGCGCACAGGTGTGGGCGGGTGCGAGCGCGGGCGCAGACGTGCGAGGATAGGCGTGTTCGCAGACGAGGATGGACGCTTCGGTGCCAAAAGCGCTTCGAGTTACGCCAAAGTGGTAAAAAATGCGTTTAGTTGGAAATTTCATTTTTCTGCATATAACGTTTGCCCAGATAAAAGTTTTTGGCGCGGTAAAAAATCGTCTTAGTTGGAGATAAAACAGCTAAATTTCAATTTTCATTTCCAACTAAACGGGTTTTTTACCTTTTTCGGCACATAATTTTGAGCTCGAAAATTATGTATTCATAGAAATGAATTTAATAGTGTAAATATTCAGAATTTTGAAATAGGACAGTGAAATTGCACGGCAAGCCTCCGGGAGGACGCCAGAACAACAAATCTTACACAGATTTCCTATGTGATTTCAAATCGGTCAGATTACTTGCGCTATTTCCGGGTATGGAATTCATACTTTTTCGCGAAGGAGTGCTATGGATTACTGTCTTTCGTACTTTTCAGCGTTTAATTTATTGATGAGTTCCTCTAGGCCATTTGATTCGTCGGCGGCAGCAAATGGTATGGTCAGAGCGCCACTTGTTCCAGAGTCTACACCTGGTGCAGCCATGGAACGAGAGCTTGCCGTCTACTATGGACACCTACCAGAGATACAAGGTGTGCGTCTTCACCAGGAGCCTAATAGCAAGGTTGACCTGCTAATCCGTGATTTGAATTCCGCGTCTACAAGAGAAAATGTTGCGCTTCATATCTGTAATTCAAAGGTTCCGCCATCATCGCTTCTACCTATAGGTGCTGACTTAAAGGGATTTATTACCTCTCCGGAATTCACTTATTTGCAGATTGCTTCAAAACTTGATTTCATCGGAACAATTCTTGCAGGTAGTGCGCTGTGTTCCGATTATTTTTTGAATCAGGATGGCCATGGTGGAGTTTCGCAACGCCAAAATGGCCCTCTAACAAATCGCGCTGCGATTGCAAAGTTTCTTTCCACGCAAGGAAGAAAGCGCGGCATCATCCCAGCTAAACGAGCGCTTCAGCACATCGTAGAGAAAGCTCGGTCGCCCCGAGAAGCTTCGCTTGCGCTGCTATTGTGCCTCCCGTATAACCTTGGTGGCTTTAACCTCGGAACTGTCGAGCTCAATAGGCCAATCGAGCTGGAAAATCGATATGGCGAGAAAATCACTCGAATTCCTGACTTAACCATTCAGCTCAAGGACAAAAGAAAGAAGCAAGCAACGGTGCTGCTGGATTATGATCCAGTAGTAACGCATGCTGGCGGCCAAAGAGTCATGCGAGACTTGGACAGAGAAAACGAGCTGGTAACGGGCGTGCAATGCCCACATTTTTCGGTTTCTGGAGAGATGTTAAAAAGTTTCTCAAGTGTTCAAGGTTTGGTTCGTCAGATTCGAGAGTCTACAGGAATAGTCGCACGTGACACAACTATTTCTGATCTTGAAGATCGTCAACGAGCGTTGTGGATGCGGCTATTCAAAGCCAGGTAGTTAAGCCAGGTAGTTATGCCAGACAGCTAAGCCAGTCTGTTCAGCTGGATAGCAAAACCAGGTAGCCGCGTCCTTTACGTTGTGCTTGCCGTACAATAGAGGGCACAAACCACTCATAACGTACAGTCAGAAGGAGAAAATCGTGGAAGTCAACGGCCTTATCGACCACACAAATTTGAAGCAAAACGCAACCGCTGAGGACATCAAGAAGCTTTGCGCCGAGGCAAAGCAGTATAAGTTTGCAACCGTCGCTATCAATTCTTGCTGGGTTTCCCTGGCTCACGCCGAGCTCGAGGGCTCCGGAGTTGGCATTACTTCCTGCATCGGTTTCCCTCTGGGCGCCGCTTCAACTGCAGCTAAGGTCGCCGAGGCCAAGCAGAGCGTCGCTGACGGCACCACTGAGATTGACATGGTCATCAACGGTGGCCACATGGTCGCGGGTGACGACGACTACGTTATCGCTGATATCAAGGCTGTCGTTGAGGCCGCTGGTACCGTGCCCGTTAAGGTAATCCTGGAGTGCTGCCTGCTTGATGACAAGCAGATCGTTCGTGCTTGCAAAGATTGCATGGCTGCTGGAGCTGCGTTCGTCAAGACAAGCACCGGCTTCAGCACCGGCGGCGCAACTGTTCACGACGTTGCCCTAATGAAGCAGACTGTCGGTGACACTTGCAAGGTTAAGGCTGCTGGTGGCATCCACAATAAGGCTGACGCTGAGGCAATGGTCGCAGCGGGTGCAGATCGCCTGGGTTGCTCCAGCGGAATCGCTATCGTCACCGAGTAGCTCGCTGAGCTGGAGTTTGCCGAACCGACACTCCGTTGATAGATAAATGAAAACGACCTCGTAGCATGTGCTGCGGGGTCGTTCTTTGTTGTGGAATAGTGGGGTGACGAGAAACCCGTGCGAGCTGCGGCTTGCACCACCCGGATGCCGTGCGCTGCTGGTATCGCGGTTCACGCCTCGTCTGCCGCGGCTGGCATCGCGCACCCGTCGCGCCAACTAGCTGACGACAACCTCGCCAAAGCCCAGGTTGCGGGCCTGCGACTCAATCGCCTGCATGCGCTCGTCGCTTGGAGAAGGGGAGTTCTCCATCGGTCCACGCACGCCAAAACGCCTGAACTTCATGAGACGAATACGCGTCTGACCGACCTTCTCGCCAAGGGTTGTGGCAATGCCGTCAACTGCGGCTTCGGCGTCGTTCCAGCCTTCGGTCACGATAACGCGAACCTCTTCAAGCTTGTTTTGCTCGGCCAAAAACGCAAGATTTTTGCGGACCGTGACGCCATTCTCGCCGGTCAGATGCTCAAACCACTGATCGTCCCAAGCTTTAACGTCAAGCATGACGCCGCTCGAGAGGGCCAGCAGGTCGCGGTATTCGGTGAAGTCGATGGTGCCATTTGAGTCGATGAGGCAGCTCAGGCCGGCTGCGTTGCAGTAGGTGAAGAGCTCGTAGAGGAAGTCGGGACGGAGCATGCATTCGCCGCCCGAAGTGGTGATTCCGCGGATGAACGGCATGTTGGAAATGCAGCGGTCAGCCACCTCTCGGGCGCTGAGCAGCTCAATCTTTGGCGTGGACTTGTGCTGGCACACCTTGATGCAGTTGTCGCAGTTGATGCAGATGGAGTTGTCCCACACAACTTTTCCGTCAGCCACAGATAGGGCGTGAGCTGGACATGGTTTGACGCACGCCTGGCAGGAGATGCACTCTACCTGAGTCTCGGGGTTGTGGCAGTAGGCGCAACGAATGTTGCAGCCTTGGAAGAAGACAGCAGTTCGGCTTCCTGGGCCATCTACCAGCGAGAAGGGAATGATCTTGTTGACAGGAGCAACACACCCGGTTGGATGTGCTGCTCCTGAATTGGTTGCTGGGACGCTTGCGGTTGCGGCGTGCGACGCTTCGGTGCGTGTTACTCCCAAAGTTGTTTCTGTTGCAGTGAAGGTCACGATTGCGCAGCTCTTCTCGCTAGTCGCTCATGCGAACCTTGCGGTCGGCAAGGTGGTTAGCGGTGAAGTTGCCCAGGCCGTCGTGAGCGGTGTCCTGAAGGACAACGTCGCCGGACTGGAACTTCTTCATCTCGGAGCGCTTAGCCAGGAAGCCGGTAATGCGGACCAGGTCACCCTCGGAGCTATAGAACGAGAGGTACTTGTCGTCGATGGAGAATGCGGCCTTGACCACGTCAACGACAGCGTCTGGGTTGCGCTCAGCAGTTGGCTCAGCTGGGAAAATGTCGGAGACGCCACTGTTGAAGAAGCGGTGCATGCGTGCGCTGTGGCGAATGTGGTCGTAGAGGTTTGCAGGCTCGTCGCCAACCTTGATGCGGACACCAGGGGTAACGCCCTGCTGGTCGGAGAAACCAGCCTGTGCGTGCAGGGTGAAGCGACCGCCAAAGACCTCGGAGTAGACGGCGTCAAAGCTGTTGACCTGGTCGGCAATCTTGACCATGATCTGATCGGCCAGCTCGTTGGCCTCGTCATCCTTGCCGTAGGTGCGGCTGCTATCAAGGTGCAGCAGCTCAGCGACGCACTCGCTCATGCCGGCAACGCCAAACATGCCGCAGAAGCGCTCGCGAGAAATGAGGCCTTCCTGAGCCAGGAAGCTGGTCTCAAAGAAGTTGGAATCCTCAACAATAAAGCGGACGCGCTCGTTCATGAAGTTCAGAACCTCGCCAGTTGCGGTTGGCAGCAGGTTGTTCATGAAGTCGTCAACATTGGTTGCAAGTTTTGCAAGGCCAGGGAGAAGCACGCGGCTCAAAGTGTAAGCGCCGCCGCCCATAGGAAGGACGTTGTAGCAGCTTACAACGGTGTACTCGCCAGGGTAGGTCTCTTTGTGGATGCGGTGGTTGGCAAAAGCAGGGTTGGAGCAGACCATGGTGGTCTTGACTGCCAGGCGCATGAACTCGTCTGACGTGACCTCTGGATCGTACTTGAGAGTGAAGTTTGGAACGGCGTTCATGAGCTCGCGGTCAACCTCAAGCAGCAGTCTGCCTGCACGAGTGTCCTCTGGACCAATATTTGCGTGGCAGTAACCACTTGCAACGGTGCGGTCGATGTGATTCAGGAAGCGGCGCAGACGAGGCTTAATCTCTGCGTCAGTCATGCCCTCCAGGAATGGGTCGATAATCTTGTCCAGCTGGCCAACATAGACAGGACGGCTGGTGACGGAAGGAACGTTGTCATAGAGAGCAGCTAGGCCCCAGAGCAGGTCGTCAAGGTTCTCTGGCTTGTCAAAACGCAAAAACTCGGAACCATTCTGAGCAAATACCTGGTAGTCAGGGCAGATATAGCGAGGACGGTAAGGAG
Organism: uncultured Atopobium sp.; assembly: GCA_938038135.1. Taxonomy (GTDB): domain Bacteria; phylum Actinomycetota; class Coriobacteriia; order Coriobacteriales; family Atopobiaceae; genus Lancefieldella. Next base: position 1,255 of record CALHQT010000045.1, on the reverse strand, counting down.
CGTTGCCCTCACACATGTCGTCAAGGGCGTGAGCTGCAAAAAGACGGTCAAATTCAGCTGTTGTCTTGATAGGGTGCTCGGAGTTCTCGGCAGCCTGAGCCAGGTGCAGAACCTTCTGCTTGTACGAGAGGTTGTCGGAAGTGATGATGTCCATGAACTCGCTCATTAGTGCTCCTTACGTTTATCCTGCAAAAACAGGTTTGTGATTGCGACGGGTACGTCGGTCGTTCCAAGTTATGGTGCACCGCATTGCGCGGTACGTTGCCTGGGGCGAGAAGATCGGTCTTGCCCAAGTGTTGTGCCAGGTACAGAGGTTAGTCCAGAAGGTGGGATTCTCCCTCGTGTTTCATTGCGTCGTCGAGACGCTGGAACTGCCTCTCGGTAATGACAATCTTGCCGTGCTGAACAGAAACCATGCCCCTCTCCTTAAGCTCGTCGATGCCGCGGGCAACAGTTTTTGTGCTGGTACCAATCTTGTCTGCCAGCTCTTGCCTGGTCAGACGTACCGTAAACGGCCACTCAACAACGCCGCGATGAATCTGATCGCGCGTCAGCTCGCTAAGCATGTACATCAGGCGCTTGGTTCCGCTCCAGGTCAGCAGGCTGCGCTCGTAACCGGACTGACGTGTCAGATTCTTGATAATCCAGCGTGAGCGGGTGAGAAGTGCTTCGGGGTCCGAACGAATCCACTGCAGGTAGTCCTCGCGTGGAACCGAAATAAACTCGCAGCCGGAAGTTGCGGTGAGTGAGCCCAGATAAAAGGGGCTCTCGCTAATAACTTCCATCTCGCCAAAAGCAACGGGCGCACGATACTCGTCAATAACATACGTGCTACCTGCGGAATTATGCGATGTAGTGCGCACGGTACCGCGGCACAGAATGTACACGTTATCAACGCGGTCCAGCATGTGGACAAGGGTCTGTCCGGAATTAAGACGAATCTGCCTACAATGAGAAAGACGATTAGCGGGAACGCGAGAAGCCCATTTGATGATCTTCTTGCGAACGTCGGAATCAAGACTATCAAGGTAGGTTAGGACGTTCACACGAGACCTCGCTGTTCTTGTTTCGTAAGTCCTCTTTACAGGACAGTTTCGGCTTAAGTTCGAGTAATTGTACCTGCTCCCTAAAATAAAAATAAGGACTTTTGTCCACTTTTTGAGATAATTTTCTTGAACGGTATTGGGCTGCGATTAGGTCGCGGTCAGGCCACAGTCCGCCCGCGGTCAAGCTGCGGCAAGATAGAAAAGCCCCC
>CALHQT010000044.1:0-6398 GCA_938038135.1 uncultured Atopobium sp. | reverse complement strand
GCAGAACAACGTCTGCCTGAGAGCGCTCGCGACCAATGATGGCGCGAGGAGCCTCAACGCGATATGAGCGACCGCTTTGGCGATCAATCAAAATGCAGGTAGCGTCCATGTTTGCGCGTGGCGTGCCTTGCAGATTGCGAGAAGAACGACCGCCCGCGCCGTTTAACTGGGCATCAAGGGAAGGCGTGATACGACGCTGAGTCATAGGGACGGGAGCCGCTGTTGGGATAGCTCCGTTTACGGGCAGGTCTGGAAGCCCGTTTGAGCTTGGAAGAACAGGCATAGGGGTAGACTCAGCTGCTGAAACAACAGGAATTGCGCCTTGAGCCTCAACAAAGTCTGGTGGCATTACCGCAAGACCGGCGTCTGTACCAGCAAGATCTCCCAAAACCTCTGGCGTTGCGTTATCTGCAGAAACGGGGCGAACTACAGACAGAGGATCTGGCTCTGGTTGTGGTTCTGGCTGAACAGCAGCGCGGGAATTGTGCTGCTGAGGCATTTGAGCTGCAGCTCCTCCAACACTGGAGTTTCCACCCAAGAAAGCACGCTCTTCATTGCGTAGCTGGTCAAGCGTATTGCCGTCAACGTTTTCTGCAAAGACAGCAAATTTTCCAGGCTTCAGAGATGGGTCAACCATAAAACGAACAAGCGGCTGACCAACAAATACATAATCTTTTTGCTGAGCCTGAGCAGCCACGAAGTCAGAAACCTCTGCAGTTAGATCAGCATAAAGAGGACGCATCAGTGAATCGTCTTGAGGAGCAACTAAAACGGTATATAGGGCAGGCGCAGTGTCTACACCATCAATCTCATACGTCTCACGTTCCATCTCTTTAGCTGCGCGTTTGGCAAGCTTCTTAAAAGAGAAAGGCTCTGCGTATCCCTGAGGTGCGGCACCAAAGACCGAACCAATACGGTTTTCAAAGTCACTAAGAAAGCTCATCTAATTCCTCGCCTTCCTGATCCGCGTCAAGTGGACCTATCAGGACAATTGCAATACATACAAGTACACATAAGAATACCGTAATTAGTACAGAAACTATACTTTCAACTACCCAAAAATTGGGATTCTCCATCCAAGCTGCCCATATAAAGCCACTTGAAAGCAATATGGCGCAGACAATTTGTCCAAAAACCATCCATCCGCGACGTCTTTTCTGGCTCATAAGCGAGCCTAAAAGAGCAGATAGGGAGCATGCCCCAAAGCGAATCCAGAAAGGAAGTCCTGAGGCCAGTGAGGTGTAGTCATAGGCAAGAGGAGTTGCCGCAAAGCCCAAAGATATGCCTCTTGCAAATAAAGTTCCAAAAAGATAGCTAAAGGCTCCTGTTAAAACTGCAGGTAGTGGATGCATGGTGGCGGAGACAAGCGCTGGTGCTGAAACAGGAGCAGGTAATAAAGCTCCTAATAAGCAGTTGATGCTGCTAAATTTTGAGACCCTTCCTGCAAAGGCCCACCAGATAACGCTTACCAAGGTTACAAGCGTTGCAAACGGGAATGAAGTGCTGGTAGGGCTAATGCTTGCCAGAGCATATACCGCGCATGCAATGACAAGCGCAGAACCCAACGGAGTCCAAAGAGCAGCTGCCGCAGCTCCTACAAGAGAGCCCACCACAATAAACGTGAGCGATTCTGGAGCAATAAGCTGGAACAACTGGGCGAGAAGAACGCCGGTGACCAGGGCTGATACGCCACGCACGGTAGCTGAGGGAAGCCAGGGGAAGCGGATTGAGAGCGGAAGATGCTTGACGTCCCAGGTCTCGGTTTCCTCTTCTTCTGACTGTTCCACCAGGGATTTGAGGCTTTTCTCGCCCTGCTTTTCGCCGCCAAGAGGAGCCACAATTTCTTGTGCAAACTCCAAGACGCTTCCTTGTCTCATTGACGGCTCAGGGGAAAGCGCCTGCGTCAAGGCGGCATCTACAGCAAAGGGGACCTCGGGATCTTCTTTGAGCAGAGGAATCTTTGGGCCCTTGTAGATGTGATCAAGGGATTCTTTAGCCGTTCTGCCCGCAAATACATTGACGCCCGTTAGCGCCTGCCTCAGAACAACAGCAAGCGAGAAAATATCAGCGCGCTCGTCAACAAGCATGCCTTCAACCTGTTCAGGAGGCATGTAGCCTACCGTACCTCCGCGAGCACCACCATAACCAGCAGCTGAGGCAAGTGTTGCCATACCAAAGTCGGCAAGTTTTACCGTACCCTGGCGGTCAATCATGATATTTGTTGGCTTGATGTCCAGATGGAGTACGCCGTTTTCATGGGCATAGTGAAGCGCCTTTGCAAGTGAAGACACCATGTGAGCTGCTTCGGCATAGGTGAGGTAGCCACCCTCAACGCGAGCCAAGAGCTCCGATAAATTAAGGCCATCAACAAACTCCATGACCAGATAGGCGTAATCACCTTCAATCTCAAAGTCATGAACAGTCACAATGTTGGGATGCGCTAGCAAACAGGCAGTTCTTGCCTCAGAAAGAGCCTCGTCAACAGTTGAAGCAAACACGCCGGGAGTCTCGGAAGCTCCCAACAGTGGCATACGCTTAATGGCTACGCGTCTCTGCAAACGAGTATCCCAGCAGGTACAAACGGTGCCAAAGCCTCCGTTACCTCTGCGAGCAAGAACGCGATATCGGTCCAGCAAAATTTCTGGCTCAGCCACAGGTGATGCCTGCTGAGCAGAAGGTGAATGTAGATATGTAGTCTGCGTGGTCTGCGACCGCGAGTCACTCACGGCAACCTCCTGTGTTTAAAGTGTGTTTGTCGGCCGTGACTGTCTATATTCTACCGCTGAAAAGAATTTTCTTATATATCTATTGTTTTTCCATGAGAAGAAAACAAAATGTTGTAGTATTATTCCCTAGCACGCGGGTGTGGCGGAATTGGCAGACGCGTACGGTTCAGGTCCGTATGAACGCAAGTTCATGGGGGTTCAAGTCCCTTCGCCCGCACCATTTGCATTTAAAAAGCCCCTTTACGGGGCTTTTTTGATACCTATTTGTTATCTGACTCAAAGTCAGACCAGCCTTCTTGGTCTTCCCCAAAAAGATCCCAGTCGTCTTCAGTCTTTTTGTGGTTGAAATACATCTTTTTAGTTTTGCGCTCCAGCACAAAAGAAATGACCAAAAAGAGCAAAATTCCACCAAGTACGAGGAACAACACACCGGTTTTATCGCCAAAAAGCCAACCAATACATGAGTTAATTGCGTCCATAATCTAGCTCCAGAACATGTGAAGGGTTAAGAATCTGAATACAAGTATATACTTGGTAAGCTATAAGAAAAAATGCACTGCTAAAAAGTGTTGATTCAAGGAGAAGCTGCATGCTTGATATCAAATTTGTGCGCGAGAATCCTGACCTCGTAGACAAGGCTTGCGAGTCCAGGCAAAATGCTCATTGGGATCGCGAGAAATTCTTTGAGCTTGATGAGGAGCGCAGAAGCGTAATTGCTGAGGTTGAGTCTCTTCAGGCAGAGCGCAACGCTGTTTCTAAGCAGATTGGCCTTCTCATGCGTGAGGGCAAGAAGGAAGAGGCTGAGGCAGCTAAAGAGCAGGTAGCAGCTAATAAAGACCGCATCGCAGAGCTTGACCAGCGTCGCGGAGAGGTTGAGGAGGAGCTTACGGCTCTTGTCGCAGCTATTCCAAACATTCCAGACGCATCGGTTCCTTACGGCAAGGATGATTCCGATAACCCTGAGGTTCGCAAGTGGGGAGAGCCAACTCAGTTTGATTTTGAGCCAAAGGCACACTGGGATCTTGGACCTGAGCTGGGCATGATTGACTTTGATCGTGGCGTAAAGCTTGCGGGAACTCGTTTTTATCTGCTTGGCGGCATGGGCGCTCGTATGGAGCGTGCGCTTATCAACTTCATGATTGATACACATAACCAGGCAGGATTCAAAGAGTGGTGGCCACCAGTTATTACCAATCAGGATTCCCTGTTTGGTACCGGTCAGCTTCCTAAGTTTGAAGAGGATCTCTACCACGTTCAGCCTGACCTCTACCTGATTCCAACTGCTGAGGTTCAGCTCACTAATATCCACCGTGACGAGATTCTGGATGCATCTCAGCTTCCTCTGCTCTACACCGCATTTACTCCATGCTTCCGTGAAGAGGCAGGTTCAGCTGGTCGAGACACCCGCGGTATCATTCGCGTTCACCAGTTTGACAAGGTAGAGATGGTCAAGTTTGCAAAGCCTGAGGATTCCATGAATCAGCTTGAGTCCATGGTTCAGGAAGCCGAGAAAATCCTTCAGCTTCTGGGTCTTCCTTATCACGTGGTTACTCTCTGCACTGGTGACATTGGCTTCTCTGCATGCAAGTGCTATGACATTGAAGTTTGGCTCCCAAGCTATAACGCATACAAGGAGATTTCCTCTTGCTCTAACTGCTGGGATTTCCAGGCTCGTCGTGCAAATATCCGCTATAAGGATCCAGCAGAGTTCAAGGGCACCCGTCTAGTTCACACGCTTAACGGCTCCGGTCTGGCAGTTGGCCGTACCATGGCTGCAATTATGGAGAATTATCAGAATGCAGACGGCTCCGTTACCGTACCTGAGGCGCTTCGTCCTTACATGGGTGGTATCGAGGTTATTCGCCCAGAATAGTTTCTCTTTTTAATCAAAATTGATTCAATTCTTGAAATGGTCTTCTACAGAATTGTGGAGACCATTTCTCTTAGTGATTTATAGAACATATGTTCTATAAATCAGCTATACTTGTGGCTAGCAAAAGAAGAAAGAGGTAGCTATGAAAGGTTTGGTAGAGGTACAAAAAGATATTGTAGTACGGCAGTTTGTGCAGGGTAGTGCAGCAGAAATTGGATTTGGTCACAAGGAGTTTTATTCAGAGATCCATATTGCATCAGAGCAACTTGCAACTTTAAGAAAGTGGATTTCAGACCAAGGTAGAGTGGGTTTAAAAGATTTAAGTCCACAAGAGTATCTGGAGGTCATCATGGCGGAAACATGCATGGCTGAGGTAATGGATGAGCTTGATGAAGCTGGCTTTTCCTACCGTTATTTATATGCTAACTCTGCTGGTGAAGTAGCTTTAAGACCAGGTAGATAATAAAAAAGAGCTCCCGAAGGAGCTCCTAAGTTCAAGTGGTGCGGCGTATAGGATTCGAACCTATGACGCCCTGATTCGTAGTCAGGTCCTCTATCCAGCTGAGGTAACGCCGCGTGCAAGTAGATAGAATGCCATTTTCCAGTTAAAAATGCAAGACTAATCTTAGAAAAAGTTCTTCTTGGTAAGAAAAAAGCTCGTTGCAGAGATGCAACGAGCAGAAAATTCTGGCGGAGAGCTGGGGATTCGAACCCCAGATGGGCTTGGGGCCCATACTCGCTTAGCAGGCGAGCACCTTCGGCCTCTCGGTCAGCTCTCCAAAATGGGTGCTTGAGAATGATACCCCGAACTGGCGTCACTCACAATAAGACATTTTACAAAACATGTGAAAAATGCTCAACAACCACGTTTTTTCGGTGAGCGCGAAGTATATCCCATGAAAAGCGATTGGCAACTTGTGCTGCAGAAAGAGGCTCTTCTTTTTCTGCAAGACCTATGCAATAAGCCAGAAAGCCAAGAATCTCTTCTGGTGTTTTTCCTTGGTCTCTTAGAACACCAAGATCTAGATCGTGATTGCGTTTAGAAAGTCTCCTGCCATCTGGCGCAACAAGGAGCGGGAGGTGAGCATAGATGGGATGAGAAAAACCAAGCACGTCTTGCAAATAAAGCTGTCTGGGAGTAGATGAAAGAAGATCTGATCCTCTAACTACTTCAGTTACGCCCATGTCAGCATCGTCAACTACTACAGCAAGCTGGTAGGCAAAGACTTCGTCTGCACGTTGGACAATAAAGTCTCCACATAATTTAGAAAGATTTTGAGATATTTGACCATAGACTTTGTCTTCAAACGCGTAGGTCTTATGAGGAACTCGTATGCGAGTTGCTGGAATTTTATGTTTGGAAAGCTCTTCACGCTCGGATTTACTCAGGTCGCGGCAGGTTCCCGCATAGACATATGCACCATCGCTGGCATGAGGGGCTTGTGCAGCGTGTAAGTCTGCTCGGGAACAAAAGCAAGGATATAAAAGTTCCTGTTGTTTCAATTTCAATAGAGCGTCCTGATAGAGCTCCGTACGCTTGCTTTGGAAAAACGGCCCTCTGTCCCAAGTTAGTCCCAGCCACTGTAAATCATCCAGGAGAAGAGAGGTGTATTGAGGATTATGAGCACGAATATCTAAGTCTTCAACGCGAAGAATGAAGCTGCCATTTTGGGAGCGAACGCTGGCCCAAGCCATAAGCGCTGAGAAAACGTTGCCTAGGTGCATCCTTCCAGAAGGTGTGGGCGCAAATCTTCCAACGCAAGAACTCATTCTTAGAGATCTCCTGCATAAATATAGGC
>CALHQT010000043.1:0-4367 GCA_938038135.1 uncultured Atopobium sp. | reverse complement strand
ACCGCACGGAACATGTTGGTGCGAGGACGAAGGTGCTGCTGCGTACGAAGGTACTCAAGAGACTGGCGCTTCTTCTGCATTGGATAATCAGGGCTGGATGGTCCCTCAATCACAATGGTCTGCGCCTGCAGCTCAATAGGCTGTGGGCGATCGGGAGTAAGCTCAAGGACGCCCTGAATAATCAGAGCAGCGCCAACGCCACAAGAAGCAACCTCCTCGTAATTGCCAAGGTTCTCACGATTCATAACAACCTGTAGGTCTTTGAAGCAGCTACCGTCATTAAGTGTGACGAAGCCAAAATTCTTCATATCCCTTACTGAACGTACCCAGCCGGCCACCGTAACTTTTTGGCCACCAAGTTGCTCTGCATCTGCGTACAATGCAGAAATCGTGATGCGCTCCACGGGCATGCCCTCCTTGTAACTCACTCTGCAGGCTTTTCCTGCGCTCTGCAGGACTATCCTGCGAGACAAACAAATATCTATTTAGAATACCGCATAACCACATGGCAAACGCTCACTTTTATATATCTGGCGGTATTTACGCTAATCTCACACAGCCAAGCTGGCGCGCCATGAAACACCGCGCCCTAAAACACATATCTGCAATTCGGCTAAACTAGTGCAGTAGAACTTGCCTACAAAGTGCCGCCGCGTTAAAAGGCCTGCTAAAGGAGAAACCATGGAAGACTACAAGCGCGAATTTATTGAGTTTATGGTCCAGAGCAACGTACTTACATTTGGCGATTTTACGCTCAAGAGTGGTCGCAAATCTCCTTTCTTCATGAACGCTGGTGCCTATGTCACTGGTGAGCAGCTCCACAAGCTGGGACTTTATTATGCTCGCGCCATTCACGACAACTTTGGCCTGGATTTTGACGTAGTCTTTGGCCCTGCTTACAAGGGCATTCCCCTTTCCGTAATCACTGCAATGGGAATCAATGAGCTCTATGGCAAACAGGTTCAGTACTGCTCCAACAGAAAAGAAGCAAAAGATCACGGCGCTGATGCGGGCATGCTTTTAGGAGCAGAGCTCAAAGACGGACAGAGAGTGGTCATGGTTGAAGACGTCACCACTTCTGGCAAGTCTATTGAAGAGACCTATCCTCTGATCACCTCTATTGCAAACATCCAGGTAGTTGGCCTTATTGTCTCGCTCAACCGCATGGAAGTTGGCAAGGGCGGAAAAGTTGCAGCTCTCCAGGAAGTCTCCGAGCGCTGGGGCATGCCAACCGCAGCCATTGTCTCCATGGATGAGGTTACCGAGGCCCTCTACAACAAAGAGATAGACGGCAAAGTTATTATCGACGACACCTTGAAGAGCGCCATTGATGCCTACTACCAGCAGTATGGCGTTAAATAAGGCGAGAAAACCTCTGCGTAGAAACCTGACTTATGACTCTGACTCAACTTAAATACGTTCTTGCTATTGCTAAGGCAGGCACTATTAACGCCGCAGCTAAACAGCTCTTTATCTCGCAGCCTACCTTAAGTAGCGCAGTTAAAGAGCTTGAAGCCGAGCTGGGAATCTCCCTTTTTAACAGGACCAGCAAGGGTGTTGAGCCTACAGCTGATGGCGAGGAGTTTTTGAGTTATGCCAGGCAAGTTATCATGCAGACCGACCTTATTGAAGAGCGCTATCTGGGCACTGCCCCTTCTAAGCAGCGCTTTTGTGTTTCTTGCCAGCACTATTCCTTTGCCGTTGAGGCCTTTGTCAACCTGATTAAAGAGCACGGCGGCTCAAAGTACGATTTCCGTATCAGAGAAACGCAAACGTACGAGATTATTGAAGATGTCTCAAAGCTAAGAAGTGAAGTAGGCGTCCTTTACCTCAACTCGTTCAATGAGCGCGTTATTAGAAAAACGCTGCAGGACCAGGGCTTGGTTTTCTCGCCATTGTTTAAATGCAAGCCAAGCGTCTTTGTAGGAAAAGATAACCCACTGGCAAAGCGCTCCTCGGTGACACTCAACGATCTTGCTCCCTACCCTCGCCTTTCTTACGAGCAGGGCGAGCACAATGCGTTCTATTTCTCCGAGGAGCTTCTGGCAACGCTTGATCGCGATAAGGACATCATGGTCCGAGACCGCGCCACTATCTTCAACCTGATTATTGGCTTGAACGGTTACACCATCAGCACCGGTCTTATTAACGAGGAGCTCAACGGCCCAAACATTGTTGCAATTCCTCTGGCTGTTGATGATTACATGGAAGTTGGCTACGTTACCCATGACGAGAAGAGCCTCTCGCCCTTTGGTGAGCTCTACATCGACGCGCTCAAGCGCTGCTGCCAAGCAGTTACGTGGGTGTAGGGTTTATAAAGAAGTAAGTTGTTTTAAGCGTTCTTTATGCTTTATTAACTAAATTGAAAGCTATCCAGCTGTGGCGATTCTTTTTAATAAATAATGGTCATTGAATATGTTATTTATTAACCGATAAAAAGATACCGTTCACAGTAAAAGACGTAACAATGATGCCTATAGGAATAGAATTAAGGTAAGAGAGTCGGCAACTACTCCTCTACAGCAATAGGATAAAGACCGAAGAAAAACATAGCAAAGAGTACACGGACTCTCGACTCATGTAATGGATTTTTTCAAGGTTGTCTGGGGCTTATTATGTTTTCTCACGATTCTAGAAACTTAAACTTAAAAACAAATAAACTTCTCCAAAAGGCTGGTTCTTTGGCAGTATTGATTGCTTGTGTCACCATTGCAGGGCTACTTTATTTTTATAGTCTTGCCCAAAAACAGGCTCAGCAAGAACTCTTTGCGCAACAAGTTATGCAAAAACAAAACGAAGCCTCGGAAACTTATAAAATTGGCGATGCTGTACAACTAACTGGACTCGATCAAGAAGGAGGCAATCCAGTTGAGACTCCTTTTGGGGCTTATCTACCATGGATTGGTACAATAGAGGTAACGGTAACAGACGTAGCCCTTTATCATTCTATAGACGAAGCAGGGTTTACCTCTGAAGCACTTAACAATTCATTAACACCAGAAAATGCAGATAGCTTGTATCTAGTCTATACGCTTCATTTTAAAAACATAGACGCCGTTCAAAAACACACCCCAAATGGTCCGAACTATATATTACTTACTAGTTACTCAATTAATGCTGAGGGGCATAATATTTTCATGTCCCAAATTACACCTGAAAATGCCCGAATTGACAATTCGGATACTGATAAAACTAAAGGGTATTTTTGGATTAATGCAGGGGATGAATGTGACGTCAAACTTGCTTTTGCGCTATCTCCAGAAGAACTGAGGGATGTTACTTCTATTCATCTGGCAAATATGGGAGGAATTTATTCAGACGCAAAGTTAGTTGATATACAGTCTGCATTAAAAAGTGATAAGTAGGTGTTTGCTATGAATTCATTGCTTAAGTCTGAATTTAAGCGACAACTTACCAATAATCCATTATTTTGGACATGTGCTGCAATTGGTATCTGTATTGCGCTACTTGCCGCTTGGATTGAAATACAGCTTGAATTAGATATCTTAGAAATGACCTATCAACAGGGAAATCATCTTTCTTATAACACTTTACTCTCCCTTGTTTCTGCTTATACCGCTTGGATTCCAACACGAATCGGAGATTTTTACAGTGGACTGTACTATCTCTTATGGCCGCTCTTAGCAACCATTCCAACTGCTTGGATTCTAAGTAACGATTCAAAGGAAGGAGTGCTTGAACAGCAATGTCTTAGAATTAGAAAAGCTAGTGTTATCAGGATAAAACTATATGTAAGCTTTGTTTCTGGAGGTATTTGCTCTGCCCTGCCTCTTGTCCTTAATTTTTTAGCTGTAATCTGTTTCTTACCGTTATCTACACCAAAAATTTACGATGAGATATATACCGCAGTCTCAATGAACTCTTTGTTCTCAGGACTCTTTTATAACTCTCCTCTTGCTTATGTCATTGCCCTCTCCGTATTAGCCTTCATAATTGGAGGGCTGTTTTCCTGCGCCGTTTGTCTTTTTGCCAGTTTAACTAAGACCACATTTCAAGCAATTTTTATTTCTTATTTCCTACTTCACCTGTTAGCATTCTTAGGCTCGCAATTTTCAGCAATCCTTTCCTCTGCTCACTTAAGAGAAGTAGGACAAAATGCATTCATTAAGTTAAATTTCTTTCAGTTAATAAGTTCTGAATATACTTCAACAAAACTTGGCTTTTATTTCTTCTGTTTTGTTTTGCTATTACTAGTAATCTTCATTTCTTACAAAAAGACTTGTAGGAGTGATTTGCTATGAAACATCAAATTTCAAGGAGCTTCACTCAACTTTTTGATATGCATAAAAATCTTCTAGCAGCGCTTTTTGTGATGTTGTTATCTTGTACTGCGTTTATTTCTTCTT
>CALHQT010000042.1:0-4372 GCA_938038135.1 uncultured Atopobium sp. | reverse complement strand
CTTGCTGGTACTATTGCTGGCCGCTTGGCTCAGGTTGCTGGTCAAGTTGATGACCTGCCAACCTTCTGTTCACTTGCCTGTGAGGTTCACGCATACGCAGGTCAGCTAGCTGCCGAGAAGTTCGGTGTACGTGGAGCTATGGCTGGCGACATCTGTGACGTTATTGGCCTTGCCTCCGATGCACTTGAAGAGCAGATTGCATTCCCTATGGCAGACTTTGAAGAAGCTGCGGAGTAGGTGAGCCTGATGTCGGCATATCCCCAGGATAGATGGGCTTGGATAGAGATTGATCTTTCTGCCGTCCGCCACAACGTAAAAGCGTTTAAGGCCCAGCTTAGCCGCGGCGTTAAGATGATGTGTGTGGTTAAGGCTGACGCATACGGTCACGGTGCTGCTCAGTGCGCTAAAGCCATGCAGTCCGTGGGTGCCGATCAGTTTGCTGTTGCAACAGTTGATGAGGGCGTTGAGCTGCGCTGTTCCGGCATTGAGAGCCCTATCCTGGTGCTTTCTGAGCCGCCGGTCACTTCCATCCCAGACCTCGTCCGCTTTGACATTATGCCTTCCGTCTACACGGTGGACTTTGCCCTTGCGTATGGCGAGGCTTCCGCCGCAGCTAATAAGGTTGGCCGCTATCACCTGGCCATCGATACCGGCATGACCCGCATTGGCGTCAGGCGAGAAGATCTTCTTGAGGTACGCGGCTCTATTGATTTCCACAGGGGTCTTGAATGCGCTGGTACGTTTACGCATTTTGCTACGGCCGACGTGCTCGACAACTGGGACTTTGATCTGCAGGTTAATCGCTTTATTGAAGCGGTTACGGCACTCAAAAACGCGGGCTATGAGCTGGGCTTGGTTCACGCTGATAACACTCCTGGCACGGTTCTGCACAAAGACATTCAGTTTGATATGGTCCGCGTGGGCATTGGTCTGTACGGACTTCATCCAAGCAAGCTCACCATTCCCCGCATTGACCTGCAGCCCGTTATGAGCGTGCGCGGTCGCGTGACGCGCGTAATCTATCCAGCTGTTGGCGACGGCGTTAGTTACGGTATGACGTGGCGTGTTCCTCGCAATAACATCCAGGTAGCTACCGTGCCTATTGGCTACGCCGACGGACTTGCACGTTGCCTCTCTAACCGCATGGACGTTTTGACGCGCGGAGACCGTGTTCGCCAGGTGGGCAACATCTGTATGGACCAGTTTATGATTGCTGTTGATACCGCAGGTACACATGCTAATAAGCCTGCACACGAAATTCGCCATGGTGACGTGGTTACCCTCATCGGCAAAGACGGCGACCAAGAGATTACCGTAGATGAGATGGCTGACCTGCGCGAGACCATCAATTACGAGGTAGTTTGCAACTTTGGTGCGCGCCTCGATAAGGTGTACATCTAATGGCAGTCACGCTTGACGAGATTCGTGAGCAGATAACTGATTGCAAGAAGTGTCCGCTGTGGGAAACACGCACCAACATTGTGTTTGGTGGCCCAAATCCCACGGCTCGCGTCATGATTGTGGGAGAAGCTCCTGGTAAAAACGAGGATCTAAGCGGTCAGCCTTTCGTGGGCGTGTCGGGCAAAAAGCTTGATGCACTGTTAGAAGAAGTTGGCCTTTCTCGCCAGGATGTTTTTATCTCTAACGTGGTCAAATGCCGACCACCTTCAAACAGAAATCCCAAGGTAGCCGAGGTAGAGGAGTGCTCTCCGTATCTTCGTAATCAAATTCGTGCCATTAAGCCGGACGTTATTGTGTGCCTGGGTAATTTTGCAACGCAGTTTGTCATGCATACCGATAAGGGCGTGACGGAGCTGCGCGGCAAGTTTTACCAGATAGGCGCCTTTAGCGTGCTGCCTACCATGCATCCCGCATCAACTATTTACCGCAAGGAGTGGGCGCAGTTCCTTAAAGATGACCTGCGACTTCTTGCTGATTGGCTTGAGGAACACCCTCGAGGAGGCTCTTGTGACTAACCTTTCTACCAGCGCAAATATTGGCGCAAATGACACTGCAACAAGCAATACTGCCGCAAGCAACCTGCCAGAAAAAACTGCGGTTGGCGCGTATGTTTCTACCACTACAGAGCAGACTATTGCTCTTGGTCAGATTCTGGGCAAACTCCTGCAAGCGGGAGACGTTCTGGTGCTTACGGGAGATCTGGGCGCTGGAAAAACGCAGCTCACTAAGGGCATTGCTGCTGGCATGGGCGTCACGGATGACGTGACCAGCCCAACTTTCACTATTGAGATGGTTTACGAGGGCACAACCATGCCGCTCTACCACTTTGACCTGTATCGCCTAAACGACCCTGATCAACTTGAAGATACGGGCCTGTACGATGCACTTGAGTCTGATGGTCCAACTATCATCGAGTGGGGAGAGCAATTTGCAGAGCAAATTGGCGAGAGAACCCTTGATGTGTACGTTTCTAGATTGTCTGAGGAAGAACTGGAATCCGACGACACTGAGCCGCGCCGTGAGATTCGCTTTATCCCACAGAATGCTCGCGGAGAAGAAATCATTCAGTCGCTGTAATTACTGAATAAATAACGTTTTTGTCATCCAGTTATAGATATTTTAAGAATATCTATAACTGGATATTCTTGCAGTATACCTGCGATTTCTTTTCATATATACTTACTAATCCGTTGAGAAATGTTCAAAAAAGAAAAACAATTTTTTCTTGAAATACACGAGTTAAGGAATATGAAATGAAGAAGTATTTGCGCAACAACGTAAAGCTGCTCGCAATTGCAGGCATTATGGCAAGCGTGTTGGTTTTCTCGCCAGTACTTTCTGCGATAGCTCTTGCTGAGGGTACTGAGGTAGCTGAGGCAAGCGCCACAACTGAGGTCACCACTACAACTGAGGCCGCAACTACAACTGAAGTTACTTCAACAACAGAGTCTGCTATCACAACTGAGTCGACCGCTCCTGCTGCCTCAACAGATGATGATAGTGACGCAGAGGCAGTTGGATCTTATATGGGCGCCGATGGCATAATGCGGGAAATCCACATTTCAGTATCAACAGATGGCGGCACTTATAACGGAAAAGATTATATTCCACCAACTATTTCAGGTGATTTTAAGAGTGTTTCTTTTAGCAGCAATGTTCAGCGTGAGGGATACACACTGGTAGGTTTTTCAACAGGTTATTTTTCGCAAGATGAAATAAACAATGCAACACCAGATATGTCGAAACCATATACTATCGATGAGAGTGGCAATGTTCATATGAATTTTGATGATATTGTTGCCTGGAGTGTTACCGACGATATTGATACAAACACTATTACGTTTCGCTATCATCTAACTACCTTATGGGCACCAAATCCTGAGCCTGAGCCAGAACCTCAACCAGAGCCTCAACCAGAACCAGAGCCCGCCCCAGTTGTGCCTGCCTCTGATGCAACCCAAACTCCTGCACCAAGGCGCGAGAAGAGCGTTCTGCCTAACACAGGTGATGCAAGCTCTGTAGCAGGTGTTGTCGCAGCAGCTGGCACTACTCTTGTTGCACTTGGTCTCCGCAAGAAAATGCAGCAGTAAATAGTCGCCTCCTAGTAGAAATAAATCCTTATGTCTAAGTATTTTCACAACAGCACAAAGCTCCTTATTCTTTCTGGTGTTCTTGTAGGAGCATTGGTCTTCTCTCCAATATTTTCTTCTCTTGCGCTTGCAGAGGGTACTGAGGTGACAGAAGCAACCGCAACTACTGCAACGACTGCAACTAACGATGCAGCTGAGGCAACCGTCACAGTTGAGACAACCGTCTCGACCGAGTCGTCCGCTACAACTGAAGCAGCCACCGCAGCTGAGACGACTACGACAACTGAGACAACCACTTCAGCTGAAGCTGCTGCCAACACCACCTCAACAGATGACAATGGTGCAACTATTGTTCGTTATTATGATCCTGAAGTTGGTTGGAATATTAGGATTAATCTTGTTGTCGGCGCATACGGCACTCAATACAACGGAAATGCCTATATCCCTGCGACGATTTCAGACGATCATAAGAGTTTTACTTTTGATGGAAATATTCAGCGAGATGGTTACACGCTGGTAGGATATTCGTCAGAAACACTTCTCGGTAATCAAAGGGATAACGCAACTCCTGACCAGTCAATGCCTTACACCGTTGATGCTAATGGAATTGTTCACGTGAATTTTGCTGATATTACCACGTGGTCCGTTACTGATGACCTGCGTGATGACACTACAACTTACTATTACTTTTTTGCTCCTCTTTGGGCACCAAATCCTGAGCCAGAGCCAGAACCAGAGCCTGAGCCTCAGCCAGAGCCAGAGCCCACCCCAGTTGTGCCTGCCTCTGATGCAACCCAAACTCCTGCACCAAGGCGCGAGAA
>CALHQT010000041.1:0-16150 GCA_938038135.1 uncultured Atopobium sp. | reverse complement strand
GTGGATCAGTAAGCGACAACGCGTGCGTGATTTCAGTATTATTTGGAATATGTGCGTCGGTAAAGCCAATTCGCCAGGTTTGTACCAAGGGGCCAAGTGCAATGTTTAAATGACTTGCAGGTATAAGGCTTTGTTCTTTGCCAATCTGAATGAGCTCAAACAGCTCGGGGTCAACGGGGACAGGATGTTTGCCTGCTGCATGATTGACCTGCATGAGCTCGGAATTTGTGTCATTTGCGCTAAACCGCTGGTTATAGATGTTAAGGAGTTCAAAGACATCGTCAAGTAGCTGTTCTGCAGTGCACTCTTCCTGCGAATCATTGGAGGGTGGCAATAAAGAAATGGTGATAGTCGCGCCCATCAGGTGAGTTGATCTGGAAATGTAGGCTCGTTCTGGCACGACTCTCCTATAGTGTCTAACAGCAGTTTGTTTAATTTTATCTGTAGATTGCTTGGCAGTAACTCTATTTTACATTTGTTTATTACGCTCATTTGTTGTATCGACAACATTTTGATGAGAAACTCTACAGCTTTGGTTGCTCGCTGAAGATCGCTCCCAGCCCCAAAAGTGAACAAAACTGTGGAGTTAATTTGATTATTTATTCATAGGGATGTCTGTTTATTGTTGATATGTACTTATTCCAGTATCATTTTTTGCAGAAAGTACTGACCGAAGAATTATTTTTGGCTGACGCGTATACGCCAGCCAGTTTTTTGAAGGAGCATAAAAGAAGTGGAAAAAAGAATGGCTTGGTGTGCGCGTTTTTCTCGCCAGGAGTAATGAAGTTAAATCTACGCACTTTGTAGCATTAATTGAGCGCAATTTAGTCAGTTTTCAAAGTCTTTGTCCAAGATTGAAATAAAAAAATTTATTTGAACACGATATTTCTTTAAATATTTTGTCAAAAACCATTAGTATGTTTAGTGGAGCTTTATATATCTCCAGGGGTATGTTCGATAGGAAAGATGGGGTTGATATGAGCAACTTTAAGAAGTCGTTTGCAACTATGTTTGCAGCAATAATGATGCTCACCGGTATCATTATTTTAGGTACAAGCACTGTTGCAAAGGCAGTGACCTATCCGTTAACACAAAACATTGATTTTGGCGCTGACGGAGAGCTTACTGTAAACCTTAAGCCCACTTCACCCACAACCGTTAAGGACAATGCAAACATCTCCACAGGTATCGAGATTGACGCAACTGGCCTTCATAAGCCAATCGATGGTCTTTACCTGGAGATTGAGGTAAACACTAAGCAGTCCTCTGCTGATGTCAACAATACCAACAACATTACTCCTAACACCTACCTTGATAACTTTGCTACTCCAGCAGCAGCTACACAGCCTATTATCAAGCGCGAGGAGACCATTGTTACCCCTGATGGCAAGACCATTAAGCGCCTGTACCTCAATACTATCGATACCACCGTTAAGTTGGAGCTCCCTTACGTTATGAGCTTCAGAGACTTGGTTACCCCAGCAGATTTCCAGCTCAAGCCAGTAGTTCGCGTGTACAATGCGGACGGCACCGAGCTTGCTAACATGCCTGATCAAACCTACTCCATCACCTACGATAAGCCTTGGCTCATGAAGCAGGTTGCAGGTGAAGAGACTAACGATCAGCTCCTGTATGGCGGCATTAACGCCCCAGGTGATTCGTCCGCTCTTTCCAACGATAAGACCGCAGACGTTATCTTCAACTTTAGGCTTTACCAGTATCATCGTGCTTATCGCTCCATCATCATTACTGATACCCTGCCTACATACGTAAATGCAGCAGGTCAGACCGTTACTGCTCACTTTGACCCAGCTAAGAACCCTAACTGGACCCTCAGTCCTGATGGTCGTACCGTAACGCTCAAATTTGATATTCCTGCAGGAACCACGGTCCTTAACGACTACATTAGGGACAACCTTCCTGCATATTCACAGCTCAAGCTTTCCTTCCCAGGCGCTCGCTACCTCAACGGCACTAATCGCGTAGTCTTCAACAACACTGCTACTCTTCAGGGCATTCCCTATAACCCAAGTGCAGCAGAAGAGACCGTGGGTCAGGTTCCTGGCAACGAGCACAACTTTGACGACGATACCAAGCAGTTCCGCCTTGCTGGTAATGACTTCAGCGGCAACGGTATGCTCAGCAAGCGTGGTCCAGTGACCATTCAGTATGACAAGAATGGCCTTGCTGTTAGGAAGCTTGACTACGCCATCAAGCTGGTCAACAAGCTGGACGCCCCACTCACCGACATCGAGTTCATCGAGGACGTTGCCAACACTGATAACCGCCTCTTCATGACTGCGCTGACCGGCAACCTTGTTGCAGTTGGCCAGCGAGTTGGACTTAGCATGGATCAGATTGAGGTCCGTGGCTACAAGGCTGATGGCAGCTACGACATTATTCCTACCAGGGCTAACGGTGCAAACTGGCTCTACCGCGCTGACATGAACTCGGCAAGCCAGCAGCAGCTGCAGTCCTACCTGGACCAGATCAACCAGGGCACGCTTGACCCATCCAATGCTTCCGCGGTGTCTCCTCAGTACAGGAAGATTGGTATTTACTTCAAGAACGTAACCTTGCAGCCAACCAGCAACATTGATTTCAACATTCAGATGATGTTCATGAATCCATTTGGCGAGGTCTACAGCGATAGACCAATCACCAACATCATCAAGGTCAATGCCAACAAAGTTAATACCGACGGCACCAAGACCCCAATGAACTTCTCCGCAAATTGGGATACTCGCTATACCCCATTTAGCGAGAAAGTCTGGCTGACCAAGTCCACTTGGTTCCAGCGCGTTGGTATGCCTGGCGAGCGCTTCAGTGCTCGTTTTGACTTTAGGCTGACAGAGCTTTCACCTGCTCGTTATTTGAAGAATCCAACTTTCGTTGATCTTCTCCCTGCAGGCGTTTCATTTGACGAGAACACTACGGTTTTAGCGATTTCTGCTGGTTCACTGCAGCCTGAGAAGGTTGAGTACATCAGGAATTATAACGAGACCGGTCGCAACGCAATCAAGATTACCCTTCCATCTGGATACGTGTATCAGTATGGAACTATGGGTTATGAGATTAGGAACCTGGTAATCAACGACGACATCATTCCTTCTAAGGCCGAGAATGACGTTCTGAACAACAATAATGACGTCTACTTCTACGCCACAAACTGGACTCACGGCACACCAGATGATTTCTCTGGTATGTACAACGCCAGTAACTTTGTTCGGGATAATCTTGACATCAATATGAATGGTGTCACTGACGAGACTATTCTGAAGGCAACTGCAAAGGTTCTTGGCAACAACGTTGAGAGTATCCAGTCTGATAAACACATCCGTAGTCTTGAGCCAAATATTGCTGGCGGCGGTACATTCTACGGTAGGGCATTTACCTCGGCTACTATCATGACTGACTTTGCTGGCGTCACTGATACCAGCGGACTCTTCCAGTATCGTCTGAGCATTCGTAACTACTACAACACGCCAATGAATAAGATTCTTATGTACGACGTGTTGCCATATGTGGGCGACGGCAGAAACTCTGCTTTCAGCAACACACTTCAAGGTCCTATTGAGCTGAAGATTGGTTCAACTGATGTCAGCTCCCAGTACGAGATTTACTATCGCACCGATGAACACCCAGCTCAGAACGATATTAACGAGATTAACAGCCCAGAATGGACTAAGACTCCAGCTGACTACACCAAGGTAACGGCAATCAAGATTGTTGGTAAGGATGGCACTATTCTGCCTCCATACACCGTTCTGTCTGCTGTTCTTACCATGAAGGCACCACTGTATGATCCAAACCTCTCCGAGGCTCTTGCATACAATGACATGAGCGTTATCTACAACAACGAAGCTGCTATGCGTCGTACCGAGAAGGTCGCAAACCAGCTTGTTGACATCATGGACGTCAAGGTAGAGAAGAAGTGGCTTGATGCTGACGGCAATGCAATTGCTCAGCCAGATGCTACCTCCATTACCGTAAAGCTTCTTGCCGACGGCGTTGATACTGGTAAGACGCTTGACCTTACCGCAGCCAACAACTGGACTGCTTCGTTTACACACCTTCGTAAGTACACTGTTGAGACTCACAACGACGGTACCAGCACAAAGACTCCTATTGTCTACACTCTTGAAGAGGTAGGCACAGACGCTAATGGCATGGTCACTTACAATGGCAAGAAGTACAAGGTGACTGCTACTTCTGGTCAGGCAGATGAGAATTCACCAAACGATTCCGTTGCACTGAGTGTTACCAACCAGCTGCAGCAGGAGAAGGTCTCCGTCTCTGGCAAGAAGCTTTGGGACGACTCTAACGATAACGACGGTAAGCGCCCAGCTTCCATTGTTGTCAGGCTTCTTGCAGATGGTGTTGAGGTTCAGCACAAGACAGTCACTGCTGCCGACAACTGGGAGTACACCTTCTCTGACCTGCCTAAGTTCAACGGCAATGCAGAGATTACCTACACCGTTTCTGAGGACGCTGTACCTGACTACACCACAAGCATCAATGGCTTTGAGATTACAAACCAGCACGCTCCTGAGGCTTTGAGCATTCCAGTTAAGAAGGTCTGGGTTGACGATAATAATGCTCAGGGCCTGCGTCCTACTAGTGTTCACGTCAGGCTCTATGCAGACGGCACTCAGGTTGACGAGTTTGACCTGAACGCAGGTAACAACTGGTCTCACATCTTCAACGGCCTGCCACGTTACACTGCTGGTCACGAGATTGAGTACACCGTCAAGGAAGACCCAATTACTCACTACACCACTTCCTACTCTGGTTCTTCAGCTACTGAGCTTACAGTTACCAACACCATTGAAGGTAAGGTTTCTGTTCCAGTAACAAAGAAGTGGATTGGCGCACCTGCTGATAGCGTAACTATTCACCTGCTCGCTGATGGTGTTGAGGTTCAGAGCGCAACTCTGACCGCTGCAGACAACTGGCAGCATACGTTCAGCAACCTTAACCAGTACAACAATGGCGCGCTGATCAACTACACCATTACTGAGGATGCAGTTGACGGCTACACCACCCAGATTACTGGCGACGCTACTAACTATGTGGTAACCAACACTAACATGAAGACTCGCGATATTCCGGTCACCAAGGTTTGGGAGAACCAGGAAGGCAACTCTGCTGAGATTGTTCTGTATCGTGATGGTATCGAGGTTGATAGGGTAACCATCACCAAGGCTGACGACTGGAAGCACACCTTCAGCAACCTTGAGTTCTACGACAAGACTGATGGTCACGAGTACGCATACACCATCTCCGAGACTACTATTTCTGGCTACACAACCCAGATCACAGGTAATCAGGACGATGGCTTCACAGTGACCAACACTGCTCCTGTTGTTCCTCCAACTACGCCACCTACTACTCCAGAGCCTAAGAAGCCAGGTCTTCCTTACACTGGCGACGCCTCAGGCATTGCTTCAATCGTTGGAGCTGCAGCTCTGTCTCTGAGTGGTCTTGGTATTGCTCTTAGAAGGAAGAACAGCTAATAGCTAGGCTTTTCGAACTCGCTGATAGCTGACTAAAAACAGGCTCCTGGTAAAACCAGGAGCCTGTTTTGCATGGCGCGTGTAAGGCCGCCAAAGCAACCAAGCTGCCAAGGTCACCGTATGTGCGGCGCAGAACTATCCCGTCGTATGTCTATCCTGGTGTTTTGTAGAGTTCTCACTTCCGCTTTAGCGCCAAGTGGTAAAAAATGCGTTTAGTTGGGGGTTACATTTTTCTGCATACGCGTTTGCCCAGGAAAAACTTTTAACTATGGTAAAAATTGCGTTTAGTTGGGCTTCAAATAACGAAATTTCAATTTTCATCCCCAACTAAACGGCTTTTTTGCCTTTTTGGGCACTAAAATCAGTACCCTAAAATTGCGGTATTCACGATTATGAATAAACATACTCCATTATACAGGAATCAAATTACCCTAACGATTTTGACGGCTCTGCCAACGTCAAGTTATCTTCATCCGCCGAAAACTTAGTGTGCAGCAAAGAATTATCCAGCAACACGATATAATTTTAAGGTAGTTCCTAGTTATTTCTTGTACTGCAAAACGTGGAGGTAAAAGGCACATGAGAAGCATCTTTGAGGATCGACAGGTATCAATTAAGTGCGACGATAAGTATTCTTATACCGTTACAAAAGATGGTCTGGCTTATGTTCCAGGTAATGGAAAGCCAGAGGTCAAGGTTTTGTTTTCAGAGGTCGGTTCAACCTTCTTACTGAATTATTGCAGCTCAAACGGTCCTTACGAGATTACCTTTAAGGATAACGACGGCCATAATCTCGTTAGCATTGACACTGATCTCAAGTATCGTGGTTTTGGCCATAACATTCTTGATACCAAGGTTATCATCCTTGCTTTTGCAGCTAACAAGCTTACTACTGAGTTCCCTAATAACCTTGATACGTTAAACACTAAGCTCGGGTTCAGCCTCAAAGAGAAAAAGATCACAATCGCAAACGGCGTGATTTCCGGCGCAAAGCATCAGGTCAAGCTTTCCGACATCCGTCGAGTTCAGTGTGTTGCTGGTGGCGCACTCAACAATCTCTTTGTCTTCACTAAAGAAAAAGGTGGCTTCTTTGATAGGGCAGACATTGTAGTTCCCGTCAACGAGCTCACAGTACCTATTCTTGAGGCCGCGATGAGAAGAAATACTGGTCACGGTATCGATTTCAGTAGAGGCAATGGATTCGACCAGCCAAACAGCAACTTCATTATTATTCGTTATTTGGACTCTAGCTTCTTCGAGACCGCTCCTGGCGTCTTCAAAGAGGATTGGCAGAAGGACGCTTACGAGTTTGTTAAGTCCTTTGGCTATGATCTTCAAACCATGCTAGGGGAGTAACTCCTGGCGAGAAAAACGTCTTATCCAAGAAAAACAGCCGCCCTCTTGTGAAGGCGGCTGTTTTTGTGTGCGAGAAGATCGCTCTAGCAGTTGGATCTTACTTCTGCTTGCGAGCCCTTAGTGCAAAGCCGAGAGCGGTGATGCCAGAAGCAACCATGCCAACAGGAGCAATTACAAGCTCAGCGACATCGCCGGTGTCTGGCAGAACGCGCTTCTTCTTGGTCTTAGAAGGCTTGTGTGGATCAGGGCTAGGAGTTGGCTCAGGATCTGGTGTTGGCTGAGGCTCAGGCTCTGGATAGTCGTTTGTGAATACCAGAGGAGGCGTGCTTCTGCACTCGCACTGATCAATCTCTGTTACGGTTCCATCTTCAGCGGTCTTAGTAATGTGGTAGGTGAAATCAAGCTCACCATCATCATTCTTAAAGACGGTGTAGGTGAGGGTGTAGACGGACTTGTCGTAAGTAACCCTCTGGTTAGTGCCGGTAACCTCTTTGATGGTGTAAACATAGGTGCCAGGTTGCGTAAAGACTAGCTCACCGAAGTTATTATCGCCAGAAACATCAACAGAAGTCTCAACGCTATCTGTTGTTGCGTTGTTTGGCATTGGGTAGGAAGGATCGTTGCGGGTGAGCGTGAACTTGAAGACATCCTGAGTTGTTGCAGTGCGTGGGTTGCCGCCGTTGTCATCAGGGAGAACTGATGGATAGTCGGTTGGAGCATCTGGTGCGTTACCAGTAACAACCTTCTGGACAACTGGATAGTCCCTGGCTGGCAGTGGATCAGGATAGACATTAGTAAAGACAGCGCCTGTTGCATCGTTATACTCGCCAAGGTCAACGGTAGTAACGTTTCCGTCCTCGTCAGTCTTGGTCATAGTACGTGTTGCCTCAAGCTGGCCAGTACCGTCGTCAGTAACGTTATAGGTAACGGTGTAGACGCTTTGATCGTACTGGATGTTCTGGGTGCCGGTAACCTCTTTGATGGTGTACACGTAGGTGCCAGGCTGAGTGAACGTAATGTTGCGGAATACGGCGTCGCCACCGAGAAGCCTGCGTGTACGAGCGGTATTGCCGGTAGATCCCTCAGGCATTGGGCTGGACGGATCAAGGCGTGTCATCTCAAAGATAAAGACGTTAGGAGCGTCGCCCTCGTCTTCAGAGCCGTTTGCCAGGAAGTTATTGATCAGGCTCTCAGCAAAGCTGCCGCTTGCAGTGTCGTCGGCATTTGCAGTGTTTGCAGCACCTGCTGTGCTTGCTGCGCTAACGTTACCTGTGCTCAGGTAAGAATTAACCAGAGACGCAGGTGAAGGCTCTCCAGATATAGGAACAACTGGGTAGTCGCCTTCGACAATCTTGGTAACGGATGGTGTCACAATGGCAGGTCTGATATTGTAGACATTTACCAGCGACTGAGTGGTGGTGTACTGCTCAACGCGAGAAATACTGCTGTTAGTTGAAGTGTAGGAATTAGGAACGTTCTCGGTGATGGTGTACGAAACAGTATTAGCAGCAGTATTGTCTACGTACTTACGAAGACCCTTGTAGACAATGGTGTAGGTGTTATCGCCATTATCGGTAACCTCAGGCGTAATGGTGCTGGTATCAAGGTGCTTATCGTTAGAAAGAACAAGGTTGTTAGCACCAAAATCAGCGGGAGTTGGACGCTTACCAGCTGCATTGTTGTTATCGTCCCAGACCTTATTGATCTTGAGGTCAATGCCTGCGTAGCTCAGAGCGTGAGTGGAGAGGGTACGAGTGGAGTGGTTACCAGCAATGTCGTAGTCAAGAACGCTGCTGAATACGCTGCGCGTGCCGTCGTAGGAAGCATTAACGTTATCGGGAACCTTATAGGTGACGTCAACAAAGCCGCCTCTATTTTCAGCAAGCGCGCTTGTAGAAGTAAACAGCACCATGTCAGCATCAGCTGGATCGTTGACTACGGTGTAGTCGCCAGGCTGAGGAGCATGGTTTGCAGTGTAGGTAACACCAGGGTTCAGCTTGATGTACTGGTAAGAGAAGTTGGAAGAAGAGCTTACGCCCTCAAGTGTAAGAGGAAGCTGGGTTGCACCTTCTGGATTGATGCCAGCACCGTGGTTTGCAGACTTAGAGAGCAAAGGAACAAACAACTGTGTAGCATTTGCGGTGTTGCCCGTGTTATTGCGGACAGCAATGTGGACGGTCGCGGTGTCTCCGCGCTGCATAACAGGGGTAGTTGCGTTTGGATTAGCGGAGTCGTAAGTGTAATCAGTTACGGTTCCAGAGACGGCATCCTTTACAGAAAGGGTAGATGCAGCAGCAATGTCGGATGCCTGAGCAATGGTGATACCACGGCTCTCGGAGAGTGAAACCATGGTCTCGCCAGAGTTGACGCTGTTTCCAAACAGGCTGGTGTACTTGGAAGTGTCCCAGTTACTGCGGTCCCACTTCTCAGCCTTAATCTGAGCACCAATTTCCTTGAAGTCTTTGGTGGTAATGCCAATAAAGTCATTGATGTGGTAGGTACCTCTAGCGGCAAGATTAGTAGTTTGAACGTCCATGCTCAGTTTCATGTTCTTGCTGGTAAAGTCTGGCTGATACTGGCCGCGAGTCTCGTCGCCAACATCAATGGTGTACTTCCAAACCTTAACTGCAACGCCATCTTTATCGTACGTTCCCACAAACTCAGGAGCGCTGAGCGTGCCGTTTGTAACGGTCAGGTAGCTGTAGGTAAAGCCCTCGGGCATGATGACATAAAGTACTGGCTCCTGAAGGGGGTTCCAGTCCCAGTTTGCATCGTCAATACGACCAGTAATCTTGAAGGTATCGCCGCCGTTAATCTGGGTCTTATCGATGTTGCCAACGCCGTTAAGAACCTTAGGTGCGCCAGATTTAGCAGTCAGCGTAACGCCTGCGTCAGGAGTGGTACCGGTGTCGTAGAGCTTGACGTTAGTGACAACGTCAGCGTTAGTACCCTTCTTCCAAGAGCCGTAAACGCCGTTGGAGATGTCGCTCCAACCGTAGAACTCGTCACTGACATGCTTGTTGTTTGGATTCCATGTGTCGAGAAGATCGCTCATTGGCCTAATACCATCGTATCCGCCAAGAATTGGACCAAGGTCAACCTTGATGGAAGTGATGGAGGTGTTGATATCAAGGCCAAGGGCTGTGTTGGTGATAAGTGCTGAGACACCAGATTTACGCAAGATGCTTGGATCGGCAGTTCCGCTCGTACCGTCCGATGCGGTCCAGTGGATTGGACCATAGGTCATACCAACCATGTAAGGGATGGTGACGCCGCGGATGATAGCGGTCTGGTTCTGATCGATGGTCATCTCGAGCGTCTTTGGAGCGGTGGCTGTGGAGAGCTCGTTCTTGATGAGGTAGGTGCCAAGACGAACGTTGTAGGTATCGTTCTTCTTGTATGCCCAGTTAGGAGCTGTATCGACAAGAGCGTGTGTGGTAAGACGCTCTGGGTTAAGGCCGTCAATTACGGTAACTGTAAGCGTAGAAGAAGCGTTTGCGGAGGTACGGTTGACGTTTGGAGTGTCATTCCAAACGCTCATAGTGAGGTTCTTGATGATGACGTTAAAAGTTGAGTTGTTAGGCCTGGTGCTTGATGCGGGAACCTTAATCTGTGGCTTAAAGGTTGGGGTACCTGCGTAAGAGCCTGGCTCGTTCCACTCAACAGTTGCGGTCTTGTTAGTGCCATCATCGGTGGTAGAAACGATGGTACCTGCGGTGTTGTAGAGGCTGGTCTCGTTGACACCAACAAGCTCCATATCGCTTGGATAGACAACTTGTACGGTAGTCTTGCTGTTTGCCTCGGTGAGTACCTTAGAGCCTGTGGTAGAAACCTGCAGGGTGGAGGTGGTGCCGCCCTTAGAGAGGACCTCGGTAGACTGATCAGCCCAGAAGCCATATGTCATTGGGTCGGCTGCAGTAACAGCTGAAGTATGTGGGTCAACGTTTTGTGTTGCAGCGGTGCTCAAGCTGACGCGGATTGCGTTTGCAATAACCTGGCTTGCGCTTTGGTTCTCAACAGCGTCATCAAGCTTGAACTGAATTTCTCCCCTGGAAGAAACCTGGGTAAGGCCGTTTTTGGTCATGTAGACCAGATCTCCACTGCGGTTCTTCTCGGAACTTGCGCCAGGATAGCCGTAAGGAAGGGTTCCTGTTCCCGTAGGTGCGGTAACCAGGTCAGAGAAGCTGGTGTTTGAGATACCACCAACGGTAAATGTTGCACCTGGAGTACCTGTGACATAGAGTCCGTCTCCAAACCTCACGTTGAGGTACGTTGGAGAGAACTGCAACGATGCAGGAATTGTGTAGCCAACATTCAGGGCGTAGGTGACTCCTGCCTTCAGAGCGGGGGTTTGACCTGCAAGAAGGTCAGCAACTTGGGCGTGAGTTGACGCATCTTCAATGCTCAGAGCATTGATTTGAAGACCTGTGGTGTCTTCTGCGTAAGCCACGCTAAGGTTGGGCAGCAATGCTGCGACGAATGCAACGGCAGCTAAAAGCAATCCCGCTACAATCCTTGCCTTACTTTTCATAGCACATCCTAACTAGAGCAATACAGAACCAATCACTTTCTTTCTTACTTATTCTTACGACGCTTAGTAATGCCAAGTGAAGTCATTACAGCGGTCATACCTGCGAGAAGTGCAGCAAGAGGTGCTGCAGCAGAAGCGTCTCCGGTGTATGGAGTCTTCTGCTTCTTTTTCTTAGATGGCTTAGTTGGAGTGGAAGGAGTCTCTGGAGTCTCTTCCTCTGCAACAGTAATGGTTAGCTGGATGGTGTCGTTATCAGTTGCAACAGCATCCTTACCGTCTGGCCACTGGACACCATTCCAGGTGAACGAGAAGACCTTGCGGTTGCCAGCTGCGGAATCAGCAATAGCGCTGAAGGAGCCCGTAACGGTGCCGACGGCAGTGAGCTGAGTACCTGCAGCAACGTTGGAGTCAATGGTGACGCCAGGAATGGTGAGCTTCATCCAGCCATCGTTTGCACTTGCCTCATCAACAATGCGCTCGAGGTCAGAGTACGTTCTAATGGAGGAAGGATCGCTGAGCTCAAAGGTGACGGTAACCGTACGACCGTTGACCTGAACATCGCTGACCTTAAAGCCGCTGCCAAAGTTGGAAGCCTGGATGGTGTTGGCATCAAGGTTGCTTGGAAGGGTCATTCCCTCAGGAACGGTCAGAGTTGCTGTGAACTTGAACTTCAGGTTGCTCAGCGTAATGGTGTCATGGTTGGTATTAGGGTAGGCACGCTCAATATTGTTCATCTGCTCCTGGATAGAGGAAGCAAGAATTGAACCAGTGAGGTTAAAGGTAGAACCTGCCTTCATAGTGATGACCTGGTCATGCTCGGTATTCTCGTCAGCAAGCATATCTGCAGGAAGGTTCATCTCAATTGGGTTGTTCACAATCAGAGTCTGCTGAATGCCGGTACCACGAGGATCTCTGCTCGCAGCAATCTGAACGCCGTTCCAAGAAAGTTCGAACTTCTTGGTGACGTTAGTGACGGTGTTCTTTGCAAAAGACTCAAAGGTACCGGTCAAAGTACCTGTAGCGGTAAGCTCCTGACCATTGGTTACCTGGGTTGGGTCAAGGGTGAGACCGTCAACAGTTACGGTAAGAGGTCTTGCAATTTCTGCGGTAGCTGCATCGTCTTTGCCAACTGTCTCGACAGCGTCTTTGAGCTGCTTGTAGTTGGTGTAAGTGCCCTTAAGCTTCAGGGTAACGGTAACCTCCTGACCGTTGACGGAGACGTTAGAAACCTCAAAGAGGTCACCAAGGCCAGAGGTGGTTACGGTTGGATTAGCTGGGACAACAACGCCAGCAGGAAGCGTGAGCTTGGCGGTAAAGGTAGAAGTTGTGCCAGAAAGCGTGATCTTGGTTAGGTCGTCAAGGCCACCAGCAATGCCATTCTCAAAGGCGCTCATCTGATTGATGACAGAAGTTGCATCGATAGCGCCGGTAAGACTGAAGCTCTTATCGTTAGAAACTTCCTTAATCTGAGTGGTATTGCTCTGGGAATCGCTCCACATATCTGCAGGAAGATCGCTGGTAAGCTCTACTCTCTGGATGGAAGGATCATCTTTCCACTTGAGGTAGTAGGTGACATCGTTAGTAAGCGTTGCGCCGCCGTTGATGGTTGCAGGAGAGTTACCTGCAGCATCAGTGAACCAGTAGTGGTAGTTGTGACCAATAACAATGCCAAAGAAGGTCATTGGATCATCCGCGTTGTCCAGAATATGGTTCTCAAAAGTTGCAATATCGGTGTAGGCAGTATTGGTGTTAGAGCTGGTAGGACTTGCAATTCCAGCTGTTGTAGCGCTCAGGGTGTTGCCACTGAGGTTCTGAAGCAGTGCGTTGATGTTGGTCTGCTCAGCAACAGTTGGATGAGTCTTAATAGTTGCTACTTCTCCGCCGTTTGCATCGGTAGTGATGTCAAAGACGTTTGGATTCTGCTTAAACACGCTGTTTGCAGAGAAAGTACCACCATTTGCCGAGAAGGACACGGTAAGGTGCTGCTCTTCCCACTCTGCATACAGATCAACAGTATCAGTACCTGCAGGAACAGCAAGGCTGGAATTAGCCGCTACCTCATCGTCAGCACCGTTTGCCTGAGTGGTCCAGCGCTTGAAGGTCTTACCAGCAATATTGAAGTTGCTGTTAAGGTTGTTGACATCAGCGTCAGAGCGAACCGTTACGGTACGGCTAGCGTTGGTGGCAACGCGCTCAATAACGGTAACGCCGTTGCCGTTGTGATATCTGACATAGAGCCAAGCAGTGTTGGCCTTCCAATGTGGATAGACCGTCATGTCAGAGGTGACCTGGGTATCAGCGGTGAACTGGTGCTCGGTACCAGCAGCGTCGGTGTAGTACCAGCCGTCAAACTCCTGACCACTTGCATAAGGATCTGTAGGTAGGGTAGTGGAACCGTCTGCTACAGAAGAAGCAGTTGCAAGAGAGTTACCGCGCATAGCAAGAGCAGTCTTGTTAGCAGTAGTGCCGTCAGCAAATGTTGGGTTGACGCCGGTAATGCCTGGGGTATTGAGGTCAAAGGTAACGGTTGCGGCAGGTGTCCAAACGTGCTTCTGACCATCGCTTGAAGCATTAGCAACTGGGTAGGTATAGGTTGCTCCGTTAGCATTAATGAGGCTCAGAGAGTTAGTTGATGGGTCAGCAAGGGTAAAGAGCGAGAGAACCTCGTTGCCGTTAGCTGCGCCGTTTGTAGGGATAGTGCTACCAAAGCCACTGTTGTAGCTTGGTGCGTATTTGAGCAGGTAAGAGCCGCCAACAACGTTGTAGTTCTGACGAGTCTGGCCAGCACCGTTATCGGAGTTCTTGGTAGCAGGGGTTTCTACCAGGCTGTTTCCGGTGAATTGGATGGAGCCGTTAGTCTGGGCTCCAAAGAGGGCGCCAGAGTTACGACCATCTCCCTTAATCGTGGAGTTGTTAATGATGACGTCACCAGTGTTGACGTTAAGGCCGCCAGTTCCACCGTTAGTGAAGTTAAGGGTTGAGTTAGTAACGTTTACTGTTCCACCAGCTACACCAACAGAAATGCCAGAAGTTGAGCCAGCATTTGCGTTGATGGTGGAGTTAACAATATTGGAAGTTCCCTGGATGGTCATGCCCGTAGCGCCGTACCATGAAGGATTAATGGTCAGCGTAGAGTTATTCATGTTGAGCTGGTTGACGTAGAAAGTCTGACCAAAGCCTTCAACGGTAAGGTCTGTGTTCTTAAGGTTGAGGTTGCGAGCATCATTCCAGGTACGAGCCTGTGAAGTTACTTTGATGGTAGCGTTTTCAAAGGTAACGCCAGACTCAAAGAAGTTTGTATTGCTCTTATCGTCTGCGGTGATGGTAACGCTGTTCTTGTTGGTGCTACCGCTAACGGTTCCGCCAAGAGAAATACCACGAGTACCGCTTGCACCTGCATTGTTTCTAAAGACATAGGTACCATCGGTGATGGTTGAGCCATCTTCTGCAGTGAGGGCGGTTTTGAAGCCTGACATGGTAAGAGTGCCTGTGCCAGTTAGCGTTGAGCCAGGTGAAAGAACCAGACCGTCAATGCTGTTTCCAGTGCCAGTAAGCGTTGCGCCCTCAGATTCAATCTTGAGTGTAAGACCAGAAGGAATGGTAACCGTAGAGGTCAAATCAAGGTTGCCTTTGAGATGAATGGTGTAGATTGAAGAAGTTTCTCCCCACAGCTCCAGTGCTTTCTGGAGAGATTTAACAGGATCGGAGCTGGAGCCCTCGTTAGTATCGCTACCGTTGGTTCCGTCTACCCAGAGCTCAGTTGAGATGTAAGAAAGGCTTCTTGTAACACGGCGAGAAGACCTTTCTGCAGGAGCAGCAGTCTGTTCAGAGGTCTGCTGGTTGGAAGTAGCTTCTGCGTTAGTGGTGGTTTCAGCAGAGGTCTCTGCTGTTGCTTCAGAGGTTGAGGCAGTTGCATCACTTGTTTGAGTTGCTGCAACTTCTTGCGTCTGAGCTACCTCTTGAGTGCTAGCAATTTCTGCTAACGCTGAAGAAGGGACCAAAGAGAGCGCGAGTACCAAAGACATAGCTGTCTTTGCCCCTTTGCTTGCAAAGTTCTTGTTTTTTCTTTCCATACCTACCCCTAACAAATAGTGAATACCCCAACAAAATTTGCAATTAAATCTTGCGCTGAAAGTGATGCATCACGATAAGCACGATAGAGATAAATGACACATATTCAGAGCATTTTTCGTATAGATAATTATCTATTATTTTGATAAAAATTGTTAGCTCAACCAGCGATTTTTATAGTTTGAACACATTTCAAAAAACGCCTTTACCTCATGTCATATAAATAATTTAACCAAAATATTTGAGGCATTTGAAAATGGCATTTAAATTGCACTATTTTTGACGATTTTCTCGACATTTGTCATAAACGTGCAACGGATAAAAATTGCAATAGAAATGTATTAAATTTTGAGACAAATGTGAGTTATGCGGAAACCAGATAGTGGAAGCAGATAGTTAACAAATTCATGAAATTTGGAGTTCAAAATTTTCTAGCAAGAGAAGCTTTGTACACTAAGAAATAGACAGTTAAGAGGATGCACAATCTGCGCAAATAATGCGTGAGAGATACGTTTGAATGTGTTGAGCGGGGAGTTATGGACTCAAAAATTATCGATGACGCTTTGGACTTTGTAAAAGAGATCTTCTCCACAGATTTTAGTGGTCACGATTACTTCCACACCCTGCGTGTATATAAAATGGCTGTAAGAATTGCGCAAGAGGAGGGGGCAAATCA
>CALHQT010000040.1:0-16163 GCA_938038135.1 uncultured Atopobium sp. | reverse complement strand
ATATTCGTGGAAACGCTTTACCTGGACATCAATGATGGAATCAGCGTTGACCCTTGCATCTTGATTGTCCAGTAAAAACTTAACCATTCGATCTTTAGCAGCTTGCTTGATGTCTTGTAGTTTATTGAGGACCTCTTCGTTGTCTCGATACTCTAAAAGTCCCTCGAGATGAGCAGTTGTTCTCCAACTATCTCCTAATAACGTATCAAGATACTCTGCGAGCTCAGGATTACAACCCATTAACCAGCGACGGAACGTAATTCCATTAGTCTTGTTTGAGAACTTTTCTGGATACAAATCATAGAATGGCTTGAGTTCTGTCTCTTCCAAAATCTTAGTATGAAGTGCCGCAACACCATTGATACTAAAGCCGTAATGAATGGCAAGGTTAGCCATGTGAACTTTCTTATCAATGATGACTTGTACACTTGGATCAGCGACGGTACTGCGGATACGCTCGTCAAGCTTTTTGATAATCGAAGCAATCTTTGGAGAAACTTCCTCGATAAATTTAAGAGGCCATTTCTCAAGAGCTTCTGCCAAAATCGTATGATTTGTGTATGCAACTAGTGAAGAAACAATGGTTACAGACTCTTCAAACGAGATATCGTATTTCTCAGTCAAGATACGAATAAGCTCTGGAATTACCATTGTGGGGTGCGTATCGTTAATCTGAATCACAACATAGTCAGCGAGGTCATGAACATTACTGCCACGCTCAACCGCCTCTTTAACAATCAGCTGTGCAGCATTTGAAACCATAAAATATTGCTGATACACACGAAGAAGCTGACCGTCTTCGTCCGAATCGTCGGGATACAAAAAGAGCGTTAGATTCTTTTTTAAAGCGGTCTTATCAAAATCAATAGCGTCATCAGAAACTAGTGATTCATCAATACTTTGCAGGTCAAACAAACGAAGTCTGTTTTTCTTTGTTCGGTCATATCCCAAAACGTCAATGGAATAGAGCTCAGACGTCACCGAGAAATCCCCAAATTCCACGGTAAATGACGTCTTCTCATCTTCAAGCCACCTGTCATCAGAAAGCCAAGCGTCTGGAACAGTGGTTTGCTGTCTGTCTAAAAACTTCTGATGGAAAAGGCCAAAATGATACTTAAGACCCACACCATCGCCTGGCAGGCCAAGAGTTGACATAGAATCGATAAAGCATGCTGCCAATCGACCAAGGCCACCATTTCCAAGCGAAGGCTCAACTTCAAGCTCTTCGATGTCTTCGAGCGAATGACCTGCTTTAGAAAGTTGCTCTTTTACCTCGTTATAAATTCCCAGATTAATGAGGTTATTTGAGAGCAGCTTTCCAATCAAAAACTCTGCAGAGATGTAGTAAAGCCTCTTCTTACCATTGTTTAACGGAAGAGTGTCCGACTTACTCTTAACCACCTGAAGCAGTAATTCAAAAACCTGACTGTCAGTAATTTCAGACAGTGGCTGACCAAATTGTTGAAGAGATAAGGTGTCTAAGTTCATTACTTCTCCTCTTTGTACACTCTGAAGTACATCTCAGTAATAGTTCTTAAGAAATCTTCTGTATGACGCGTAATGGCTCCTTGCTTCATACGCCAACACCAGTTACCTCCAACAGTGGCTGGAACATTCATGCGTGCAGAATCATCTAAGCCGAGAAGATCTTGCATGGTGTGAATACAAGTGTCACTCACAGAAGCTGCAATTCCACGTGAAAGCGCCTCACCAATTGGCTCATCTTTTGAGCGATGCAGGTAAATATCTGCCTGTTCACGCTCTCTATCAGTAGCCTGAGTCTCATACCAACCACGAGCAGTTGGATTATCATGCGTTCCCACATAAGCAATGGTATTTGCAGTGTAATTGTGAGGAAGATCTCTTGAATCATGCTTTCCATCAAATCCGTACTGCAAGATTTTCATTCCTGGGAAACCAGTTTTGTCTCGCATGGCGATAAGCTCTGGTGTAATTAAGCCAAGGTCTTCCGCAATGATTGGAAGCTTACCCAGCTGCTTTTCCAGTTCCTTAAACAGCTCCAAATCTGGCCCTTTAGTCCATTTGCCTTCTGTGGCATTTGCAGCTCCGTAAGGAATCTCCCAATAGGCTTCAAAACCTCTAAAATGATCAATTCTAAGCACATCAAACATCTCAAGGTTTGTCTGTACACGCCAAACCCACCATGAATAGTGCGATTTCTTCATATACTCCCAGTTATATATTGGATTTCCCCAATATTGTCCAGTTGAAGAAAATTGATCTGGAGGAGTTCCTGCAACCGTAACGGGACGTCCAGTTTCATCAGTCTTAAACAGTTCTGGCTGTACCCACATCTCTACAGAATCGCGCGAGACATAAATGGGAAGATCACCAATTATAAGTACTCCCCTTTTATTGGCATAAGTCTTAACCTTTGCCCATTGAGTAAAGAAGAAATACTGAGTCATCTTGTGATACAAAACTGACTTTTGCAGTTTCTTAATTTCTTTTGCAGTAGTCTCGTTTCTGTGCTGATAAAGTTCTGGCCACTCCCAGTAGGCTTTATGTCCAAACTCTTCCTTTAGAGACATGAACTCCGCATATGAATCAAGCCACTCTGCATGATCATGACAGAACTTCTCAAAATCAGCAGGAACGTCTTGCATAAACCTATCAAAGGCACGGTTAAGTAGACGACGATGATTTACAAAAAGTGCACCATAATCAACACAAGTATTGCTAGTCCCAAAAGAAATATCTTCAAAGTCATCTGACTTTAAATATCCAAGTTTCTCAAGATCTTTTAAATCTATATAGTAAGGACTTCCCGCTGCAGCAGAAAAAGACTGATAAGGAGAGTCGCCATAACTTGTGGTAGTAAGAGGCAAAACCTGCCAATACCTTTGTTTTGTCCTGACGAGAAAATCAATAAAATCGTAGGCTTCTTTGCCAAACGTGCCAATCCCATATGAATTTGGAAGAGAAGAAACGGCCATAAGTACTCCGCTTGCTCGTCCCATAGTTGCCTCTTTCACAAAAAGAGTACTGGCTTATCTTTTCAAGATAAGCCAGTACAAAGCTTTAATACTTAACTAGATTATCTTGCGTGTTCTTATCAAAGAGATGAACGGCGTTATCTTCAAATTTAAACCATACCTGGTCGCCAATGTTGAGGTTTCGTTTTGCAAGCTCAGTTGCAGGAACGATAAGAACAAAGTTGCCGTCATCAGTATGAACATGAAGGTGCACAGTGGAGCCCATAAGCTCACTTACCTCAAGATTGCCCTTAAAAGCGCCAATTCCATTTGGCTCGGTCAAATAAATTTGCTCGGGCCTAATGCCGACAATGACATCTGTTGCTGGCGCAGCAACCCAAGACTGTGCTAACAGATTAGCCATCTCAGGAGAAATATCAAATGACATGTTTTCTGTCTCCACATGGAACTCATTGTCCACGCGAATAAGATGTGCGTCAAAGAAATTCATTTGAGGCATGCCAATGAAACCAGCAACAAAGAGATTAGCCGGTCTATTAAACACCTCTTGTGGTGTTCCAATTTGCTGAACAAAGCCATCTTTCATAATGACAATGCGGTCGCCCAAGGTCATTGCCTCTGTTTGGTCATGCGTAACATAGACAAAGGTTCCATTAACCTTCTGACGAAGCTTAATAATTTCTGTACGCATCTGATTTCTCAGCTTTGCATCAAGATTTGAGAGTGGCTCATCCATCAGAAAGACTTTTGGATCACGGACAATTGCACGGCCAATAGCAACGCGCTGACGTTGACCACCAGAAAGTGCCTTTGGCTTACGGTCAAGATATGCTGTAATGCCAAGTGTTTCTGCAGCTGCACGGACCTTCTCGTCAATAACTTGTGGGTCAACCTTTTTAAGCTTAAGCGTAAACGCCATGTTTTCATAAACGGTCATATTTGGATACAGCGCATAGCTTTGGAAGACCATTGCGATGTCTCGGTCTTTTGGCGCAACGTCATTGACAAGCTTTCCATCAATATAAAGCTCACCAGCAGAAATATCTTCTAGGCCTGCAATCATACGCAATGTAGTAGATTTTCCACAACCTGAAGGACCAACAAGCACTACAAACTCATGCTCATTGATAGTGAGATTGAAATCTTGAACAGCAACAACACCCTCTTCAGTCACCTCAAGGTTGCTCTTTTTCTGCTCAGTTTTCTTATCAAAGAGTGACTTACGCTTTTTCTCATTTGGATAGATCTTTTTTATATTCTTTAAAACGATTTCTGCCATGATAAAACCTTTCAGAAATGCCTATAGCTTGCTGCAATACATTAAGATTTAGCCTTTTACAGCACCAGAAATAACACCATTGATGATGTAACGCTGGCACAGCAAATACATAATGACAATTGGAATAATAACCATCATAATGCAGGCAAACATTGGACCCATCTCTACACGTCCATATCCACCTCTAAAGTACTGGATCAAAATTGGGATAGTTTGGTATTTGGTTCTATCCAGTACAAGATATGGAAGTAGATAGTCATTCCAGACCCACATGGTTTCGAGAATACCAACAGAAATATATGTTGGCTTCATAATAGGCAAAACAACATGGAAGAATGTTTGAAGTGGATTGCAGCCATCAATAGTTGCGGCTTCCTCAATCTCAACTGGAATAGTCTTAACAAATCCAGCAAACATAAATACTGCTAATCCAGCACCAAAGCCCAAGTAAATGAAGCAAATATTGAAAGGAGTGTTAAATCCAAGTGTATTTGCCATATTGGACAGAGTAAACATAAGCATCTGGAAAGGCACTACCATCGAGAAAACAAATAGGTAATACAAAATGTTACTAATGCGATTTTTCACACGGACAATAAACCATGCACACATCGAGCAGCAAACCAAAATCAGTGCTACGGAAGTGATGGTAATTACTAAAGAATAACCAAAGGCTGCTAAAAAGCCTTGCTTCTCTACAGCAGCAATGTAGTTAGCAAAACCCGCAGAATTCTCTGAAGTAACAAAATCAAACGCCGTGGATGTGGTAATAGTTGTTTCTTCCTTGAATGAATTCATCAAAATCATAACCATTGGATAAATCCATGCAAGAGATAGAATGGTAAAGAATACAGCTAAAATTTTATTAATGATTTTTTCGCGCTTCATTATTGCTGCACCTCCCTTGACCTGGTGGCTCTCAGCTGAATCATGACAATACAAATAACTAAAATGCAGAAAATAACAGCTTTAGCCTGGCCGATACCCATCCACTTTGCTCCCTGTCGAGCGTAGAAGGTATTGTAGATATTAAGAGCAAGCATTTCGGTTGCGTGCTTAGGCTCACCTGCAGTAAGTGCTAGGTTCTGATCAAATAATTTAAAGCCATTTGTTACCGTCAAGAAAAGACAAATGGTAATAGTAGACATTAAGTTTGGAATTTTTACCTTCCAAAGTGTCTGCCAAGCATTTGCTCCATCAACTCTCGCTGCTTCAAGATAATCACTTGGGATAGACTGCAGGCCAGCAATATAAATGATCATCATGTAACCAACCTGCTGCCAAAGGGTAAGAAGAATCATTCCCCAGAATCCAGCAGTGCTATTAAGCGCAAGAAGCTGCTCGCCCACAATAGAAAGAGCGCAGTTAATTAAAATATTCCAGATGTAACCTAAAACAATGCCACCAATAAGATTTGGCATAAAAAAGACAGTCCTAAATGAATTGGTGCCCTTAAGATTCTTCCTTGTTAAGGCAAGTGCAATTGCAAGCGCCAATACATTGATTAGAACTGTTGAGACTAATGCAAATAATGCGGTATACCAAAAAGCACTAGCAAACTGTGGGTCAGAGAAAGCTGCTACATAGTTATCTAGACCTACCGGTTTAGCATCGCTAATGGTAATAAATTTACAAAACGAAAGATAAAATCCCTGTACAAACGGAATCATAAAGCCAAACAAAAAAGATAGCGCAGTAGGCAGAACAAATAATGGCCACCACCGCTTCAACATTTTAGCCATAGAGATACCCTCCAATAACAAGAGACGAGAAGAGAGATCTCTCTTCTCGTCTCTCACCAATCAAAGCATTACTAGAAGGGCTACTATGCGTTAGCCTCTTTTTCAGCCTTCCAACCATCAACGAATGCAGACTGAACAGCATCCCAGCCCTCTGTTCCTGCTGCATAGCCCTTAAGTGCACTGGAGAGATTGTTCTTCCACTCCTGAGAAGGAATGTAAATGAAGTCCCAAGCCACGGACTCATTACCCTTCTTTGCGTACTCAGCTGCAATGTTTGCAAGAGCGTTCTTTGTTGCCTTTGCATTCTTGAATGGAATGGTGAAGCCCATATCCTCAGCAATTGCAGTGGTAGCTGTATCAGAAGTTACGCACCAATAGATAAAGTCAAGTGTTGCCTTCTGAGAAGCGTCGTCTGCCTTGGAGCTTACGCACCAATAGTTCTCGCCACCAGAGCACATACCCTGCTTCTCTTCACCCTTTACGCCAATATAAATTGGAATCATACCAAGAGCATCGTCACCAAGCTTCTTGATGTCATTGTATGCCCAGGTACCATTCTGATAGAAGACTGCATCGCCATTAACAAACTCTGCCACAGCGTCATCACCAGTCTTGCCAGAAAGCTCTGTTGGGCTGCATGTAGCATTGTTGATATAGAGATCAAAAATCTGCTTGTAATTAGGGAGATACGTTCCCTTAATTTCCTTAGCCTCAGGATCACCGGTATCCTTGAACTCATAGTACAGAGGAAGATTTGCAAGGTGTGTAGTAAAGCGCCAGTCAGAACTGGAATCAAGACCAGCGCTGGTGAATGCGCCCTTAACGCCAAGCTCTGCTTTGCGAGCCTGAATATCCTCAACGACCTTCTTCAGTGAAGCAAAGTCCTTGATGTCGTCTCCCTTATAGCCAGCCTTCTCAAGCAGCTTCTTGTTGTAGATAATGCCGTAGTCTTCCTCTACATAGTCAACACCGTAGACAACGCCATCCTCCTGAAGCTTAAGAGCGTCATTGGTGAGCTCATCCAGAATCTTGGCGCCCTTAAGGTCAACGCAGTAATCCTTTACACCAATAAGACCGGAAGGACCATTTGTCTGGAACAGTGTTGGAGCTACAGAAGCGTCCTTGTTAATCTCAGACTGGAATGTCTGTGCATAAGTATCAGAAGCAGCGGTTACTACCTTTACAGGAACCTTTGTTTCCTCAGTATACTTAGCTGCAAGATCTTTCCACTGCTGATCAGACTCAGGCTTGAAGTTTAGGAAGTAAACTGAGCCGTTTGCAGAATCAGACCCTCCCTGCTTTTTGTCGTTAGTTCCTCCACATGCGACAAGACCCAGCGAACAAAGAGCTGACGCACTTAAGGTGACGAACTGCCTACGATTAATACCGGACATAAGACTCCTCCTTAGAGAGCGTTCCTGACTCTTTGCTAGGTTGACGCCTCTTCTCATGATTTTCATAAGCCATGCTTTGACACACGTTCAAAACAATTTTGCTTACGTCTACAAAGTAATAGTATACTAGTACTAGCGAGTTGTTTAAACAACTTATTTCTGAGCGGTATGAAATTATCGGTAAATGGTATGAAAGGAATCATTTTATGTAACTTTCATTTTATAAAGCTACTATCTAATCAAGAGCAACTTGAACATGCAACTCCAACCTTCAACAGCACGTTAAGGAAAAATATGCCAAGCGCACGGTTTAATACGATTTATCATGATTTAAAAAATAAGATCTTAGACGGGACATATGCGTATGAGTCCTATTTACCAACCGAGATGGAGCTTACTAAGATATATTCCTGCTCCAGAAACACCGTTCGACGTGCGCTCACACTTCTGTCCGATGAAGCTTTTCTTCAGCCTATTCACGGTAGAGGCGTACGCATTATTTGGCAGAAAAAGCCAAGTGAGGTTATTGGCTCATTAGAAGGACTTGAGTCCTTTCAAGAATATGCCCACAGAAACAATCTTGTACCTGAAACAAATGTCATTGTCTTTGAGCACGTTCCTTGCACAGACAGTATTTCTCATCAAACTGGTTTTAAAGCGGGAGAAGAACTTATCCACATTGTTCGAATCCGTAAACTCGACGGATCTTCTCGCCAGATAGACAACGACTACCTTTTAGCATCTGCCGTTGGAAATCTAACCATTGATGATGCATCAACGTCTATTTATGCATACCTAGAAAACACGCTTCATATGAAAATTTTAAAGAGCAAAAGAACAATCAGTGTTGAGCTGGCAACTGAAGAAGACCAGCAACATTTAGAGCTTGGAGATTTTAACTGCGTTGCAGTGGTGGAAAGCCATTCATTCAACTCAAAAGGCGTTATGTTTGGCTTCACACAAACTCGTAGTCATCCAGAAACGTTCTGCTATAAGGTTATTTCAAAAAGATAATCTGCGGTTAAATGTGCAGAATAAATTTCTTCTCTAGTTTGTGGAAGACGGTATAGCCAATTACGAGGGCAAGAACTGCAGAAACAAGGCAGCCTAAAATGGTGCTTGTTGCAGGAAACTTTTGGAAAAGAAGGCAGTCTCTAATAAATGTTACAAAGTGGAACATTGGATTAAAACGCTCAATCTGAAGCATCCAAGGCGACATGATATTAACGGAGTAAAAGAGCGGTGTGCCATACATCCAGGCGGTGGTTACAACGCTCCACAGGTGGATAACGTCTCTAAAGAAGACTGCAAGGGCCGAGAGAAGCATTGCAAGACCGATGCAAAAACAAGCCAGAAGCAGCAAAGCAACAGGTGTGAGCAATGAATAAATTGTCAGCGGAATGCGGAAGACAAGCATAACAATGCCAACAGCAATGAGCGAGAAAAGATAGTTTACAACCGCAAAAAGCACCTTCTGAACAGGGAAAACAACACGATTGATGCGAACCTTCTTAAGCAGGCTAGATGCATCAATAATTGAGCGCATTCCCATAGTAGTTGCATCGTTCATCAGCTGAAACGCTGTGTTACCCAGAATAAGATACAGAGGATAGTTCACAACATCCTCGGCGCGGTTGCCTAAAAAAGTTGAAAAGACAACTGCCATAACGGTCATCATTAGAAGTGGGTTCAAAACTGACCACACAACGCCCAAAATGGAACGGCGATATTTGAGCTTGAAGTCTTTACTTACCAGCTGACGCAAAATGAACTGGTCACGCTGATGTGTTGGATACCATGCATCTCGAGCAGAAACAGCAACAAGACTTGCACTTGCACTATTAGTAATTGCAGAAACTACGCTTGTGTCCTGCGCATTATTAGTTTGTGTTGAAGACTCGCTCACGCGCTATCCTTTTCTACCGATTTCTGTATGGTTTATCCTAGCACAGACAGACAAAGCCGTTTAAACTTGAAACGTTGTTGAACTGTTTTCTCCACTATTTTATTTTGATATGTGGTGACAAGACTATTTAGTAACTGCGCGCTCAACAGCAGCGCTTGTAGAAATGGTGCAAAATGTCTCAATCCCCTCTTGGACGCACGCTTATCATTGCTAATCCGGCTGCTCATAGCGGTAAAGGTGCTGCTGGTGCAGAGTTTGCTCGCCACTTTTTAACCAGCTATTCTGCTGCAACCGACGGATACGAGCTCAAGCTCACCACAGCTATGGGAGACGCTCGTGTCATGGCCGCAAAAGCTGCGGACTTTGACACGGTTGTCGCACTTGGCGGAGATGGC
Source organism: uncultured Atopobium sp. (assembly GCA_938038135.1). GTDB lineage: Bacteria > Actinomycetota > Coriobacteriia > Coriobacteriales > Atopobiaceae > Lancefieldella. The sequence goes on along the minus strand of CALHQT010000040.1, from coordinate 6,490 downwards.
GTCATCCACGAGGTGGTCAACGGCCTCATGACCTTATCGCCAGAGGTGCGTCCAGCGCTTGGCATTATCCCTATGGGCTCGGGAAACGACTATGCGCGCACCCTGGGTATGAAAATTAACGACCCCGAAGGTGCGTTTGCACAGCTGGTCCGCGGAAAAGTCAAACAACTAGAAATTGGTCGCATCAACGACGTCTACTTCATGGAGACCATGTCGTTTGGACTTGATGCAGCCATTGCAGCCGACACCACAAAGCGCCGTGCGAACAACTCCTCTACCGAGGGCGAGGCGCTCTTCTTAACCTCGGGCCTCAAGTTTATGGCTGCAGGTAGCAAGGGTTACCCTTGCACCGTCTCGTTTGATGGCGAGAAGGACATTGAACTCCAAACTCTTATCATGGCCTTCCAGATTGGCCCTACGTATGGCGGCGGCTTTAAGGTCTGTCCGCATGCGCAGCCTGATGATGGCCTTCTTACCGTCTGCTACAACACTAAAGTGCCTATCATTCCTCACCTGCTGGCTCTGTTTGGCCTGGCAAGGGCTGGTAAACACGTCAACTCCCGCATCATTGAGGAGCGTCACCTCAAGCAAGCAGTGGTAACTTTTCACAAGCCTGTCCCTATTCAGGTAGACGGAGAAGAGCTTCCCTTTGCAGAACAGTTTGTCATTGAGGTTATTCCCGCTGCACTTTCAGTGATTGTTCCCTAGCGCACAGAGCGACTCCTGCGCCGTAGGTCGCGCTTCGAAGCTCGGGCTTTGCCAGTTGCGCATTGCGAGAAGATCGATCTTCTCGCCAAAAGGCTTAGCATTAAAGAAACAGGGGCACCTGCCAGCGCAGATGCCCCTGAATTTATATGGTGTGAGCTAAGACTTTACGAATAGAACTTAGCGAGCTTCACGCTCAAGCAGAGCCTTAACCTCAGCTGCGGTATCAAGCTCCATGACGCGAGCGGTAAGCTCGTCTGCCTCAGCCTTTGTCCAAGCAGCAATGGTCTTGCGGGTGCGCAAGACAGATGGTGCAGAGACGGAGAACTCATCCAGACCGAAGGAAAGAAGAACTGGAATGAGCAGTGGATCTGCAGCTGCCTCGCCGCACATACCAACCATGATCTTCTCCTTGTTACCCTCACCGATAAGGAACTTGAGGGAACGAAGAACGGATGGCTGGTAGACTTCGTAGAGGTAGGCAACGCGATCATTGCCGCGGTCAGCACACATGGTGTAACCGATAAGGTCGTTGGTACCAATGGAGAAGAAGTCGCACTCACGAGCCAGCTTATCTGCAATCAGAGATGCAGATGGGGTCTCAATCATGGTGCCGACCTCAATGTCCTTGTTGTAAGCTACGCCCTCAGCGTCAAGCTCACGCTTGCACTCCTCAACAAGAGCCTTTGCCTGGCGGACCTCATCAACTGTAGTAACAAGAGGAAGCATGATTTTAATGTCACCAAATGCGGATGCTCGGAGAAGAGCGCGGAGCTGAACCTTGTACTGCTCAGCATTGTTGAGGCAGTAACGGATAGCGCGGAAGCCCATGAATGGGTTCTCCTCAGCCTTCATGTTGAGGTAAGGAATCTCTTTATCGCCACCAACATCAAGGGTGCGGATGATGACAGGCTTATCCTTCATGCGCAGAGCAACCTTCTGGTAAGCAGCAAACTGCTCTTCCTCGCTTGGAAGCTCCTTTGCGTCCATGAACAGGAACTCGGAGCGGAACAGGCCAATACCCTCAGCGTCAGCGTCAACTGCGCCGTTAGCGTCATCTGGGTTGCCGATATTAGCAACAAGCAGAACCTTGATGCCGTCAGCAGTTACGGTCTCCTCGCCACGATAAGCCTCAAGAGCGGCCTTCTCTGCAGCATAAGCCTCAGCCTGAGTCTTGTACTCAGCAAGCTCAGCCTCAGAAGGATTAACTGCAACCTTACCGTTGGTGCCGTCGACAACAATAGCGTTGCCAGTTGCAACCTCAGAAGTGATGTTAGGAACAGAAAGAACTGCAGGAATCTCAAGAGCACGAGCAATGATTGCGGAGTGAGAAGTACGACCACCAGTCTCGGTAACAATACCTGCAACGTGGTCCTTGTCAATGTCTGCGGTCATAGAAGGAGTCAGCTCATGGCAGACAATGACGGAGTTCTCTGGAAGTGTGGAGAGGTCAACAACCTCTTTACCAAGAAGGTCAGCGAGAAGACCGGTCTTTACGTCAGCAACGTCTGCAGCGCGCTCACGGAAGAGCTCATCCTCCATGCCAAGGAACATGTTGTAGTACATGTCGTATGCGTCACTTACAGCCTGCTCAACGCAGGTGCCACCGTCAATTGCGCCGTTAACAGCCTCTTTGATGCCCTCATCCTCTGCAAACTCAATGTGAGCACCCATAATTGCAGCAGCTTCCTCGCCCACCGTCTTGGTCATGCGCTCAATCTGCGCATTTGTCTGTGCGATGAACTTAGTTACGGCCTCTGCGTAACGAGCCTTCTCTGCAGCTGTATCTTCAACAGTGTGTGGAGTAAAAGTAAGATCTGGATCTACGGCAACCTGAGCAGTACCGATGCCGATTCCATTGGACGCATTGACTCCCTCAAACATACTTGCTCCTATCATTGTCCGCGAAGCGGTGTATTTAGTTCTGCAAGCCTATCCACATTGGACAATAGTCGCAGAAACAAAACTGTCTTTCTACAGAGTAACATTTTTTTGACCTGTTACGTTGTGAGTATCGTTAAATAAATTTCAATAAAAAACACTTGGCAAGAGAATCTTTCTTGCCAAGTGTTTGTACGTTCACAATAGTAAAAGCGTTCAGTATTTCTTGCGCGGCGAAAGTGCACCATCTGAGGGTTTCTCGCCAAAAGAACTACGTGTTCTAGCTGCGATTACTACTCAGAATCTGCAAGCCAAGAAGACTTACCCTCGCGACTCTCCTCTTTCTTGCGAGCAAGCTGAATCTCTTCTGCGATAGAAGCAGGCATTTCTCGGCCCATCTTCTTGTAGAGAGCAGTGACAACACGATCGATGGTTGCGCGCTTTGCGATTCCTCGGCTTGCTGCAGTTGCCGTACCGCAAGCAGAAGCGTAGATAAGCGCAGTGTCGTAATCGTAGCCAGCGGTGGTCTTTGCCAAAAAACCTGCAACCATGGAGTCACCAGCGCCAGTTGCGTTAACAAGGCGAATCTTTGCAGTTGGGACAATGTGCTCAGTACCGTACTCGTCCAGGAGCAGCGAACCTGCACCGCCGCAAGAAACGATAACGTTGCGAGCGCCGCCGTCCTGGAGCTTCTTTGCAAATGGAATGCACTCTTCTGGAGTCTCTGGGCTTGCACCAAAGATACGGCCGACCTCGTGGTTGTTAGGCTTGATCAGGAATGGTTGAGCCTTAATAGCCTCCATAAGCAGCTGACCAGGAGCGTCAACAACAAACTGAATACCGCGACCAGCAAGCTGAGCCATAAGGCGAGTGTAGATATCCTCTGGAAGCGAGCTTGGAATAGAACCGGTAAGAACCAGGGTGTCACCTGCGCCAACAACATCCATGCGCTCCAGCAGCTCATCAACCTTTTTCTCTGGAATGCGTGGGCCATTGCCGTTGACCATGGTCATAACAATGCCGTTAAGCTTGACGTTAATGCGGGTAAAGCCTGAATCCAGCTTGACGAAGTTACTTGGAATGCCCTGACGCTGAAGATCACTCAGCAGGTATTCACCAGTAAAGCCACCGACAATGCCCATAGCAACGGTGACCTTATCAAGCTCTTTTAAGAGCGTGGAGACGTTAATACCATTACCGCCGCAGTGCAACTCTTCTGATGAAGAACGGTTAGTAAAGCCCATGTCCAATGTGTTTGGATGCATGACATAGTCAAGCGCGGGATTAAGCGTCATTGTGTAAATCACGGCGAGTCCTCCGAACTACAATAAAATCATGGAGACTTCAGTATGACGCAATCACTCGCAACAAACAATTAGAAACTAGCGACTCACAAAAAAATAAAACCCCGACGCAAGCCGGGGTTTGAAATTCAAATGGTGGATCGTCAGGGGTTCGAACCCTGGACCTTGGGATTAAGAGTCCCCTGCTCTACCAGCTGAGCTAACGATCCAATTAACGTTTCGAATGGGGTGGGAAAAGGGGCTCGAACCCTCGACCTACGGAGCCACAGTCCGTCGCTCTGCCAACTGAGCTACTCCCACCATTTTGCCACCTCATGAAACGCAGCTAAATCATTATTACAGAATCAGAAAAAGATGCAAGCGAGAAACGCAGATTTTTCAAACTCTTTTTTGATTTTCTTAGAAATCTGCCGGTGCAACGGGTTTCTCGCCAAACAAAATGCGGAGAAGAACGAGCTTCTCCGCATCTGAAAGTATGCGTTCTATGGAAGGTGTACGAGGTACATGTGATCAGTCAGCGAATCCTGTGAAATTAGACCTAACGTGGCCTGCGCTTAAAATCCGTGAGCCGTAAGTGCTGTATCCAGACGATCCAGCGCTTCTTCAATCTCGACACGAGGGGCTGCCAAATTCCAACGCTTGAAGCCCTGGGCAGCCTCGCCAAAGAAGACGCCATCGGTGAAGAAAATCTGGGCCTCAAACTGCAACAGGTGGTCGAGCTCTTCTGGAGTAAGGCCAAGGTCCCTGAAGTCAAGCCACTGGAGGTAGGTTCCCGTGATTGGCGCAAGCTTCACCCGAGGGTGCTTGGTGGCAAAGAAGTCCAGGACCAACTTCTGGTTATCGTCAACAGCCTTGATGCATGCGTCCAGCCATGTCCCACCCTTGCTATAAGCCAGCTCACAGGCCTTGAAGCTGATTGGATTGCATGAGGTGGTCTCTCGGGCCTGCAGGCGCTTCTCGAGGCGGCTGCGCAGTTCTGGATTGCTCACGATGATGTTGCTGAACTGCGTGCCAGCCAGGTTGAAACTCTTTGAAGCGCTTGTGCAGGTAATGGTACGCGCTGCCACCTCATCCGAGAGCGTCTCAAAGACGGTATGAGTAGATCCGCGCATGATGAGGTCGTGGTGGATTTCGTCTGCAACCACAATGAGGTTGTGCTTAACCGCAATATCTGCGATACGCGTGAGCTCCTCTTTGGTCCACACGCGACCACCTGGATTGTGGGGTGAACACAGAATGACCATGGTGTTCTTTGGCTCTGCGGACAGCTTCTCAAACAGCTCAAAGTCAATGTCGTAGTGCGGTCCCTCTGAGAGGATAAGCGGGCACTCTACCAGCGTACGGTTATTCTCCTCAACTGCCATGTAAAACGGGTGGTAGACAGGGGTAAACAGGATGACACCCTCGTCTGGCTGAGTAAACTCGGCGACAGACGCAAAAAGCGCAGGTACAACGCCAGACGAATTGAGCAGCCACTCAGGCTTTACATCCCAGTTGTGGCGCGTCTTCATCCACTTACACACGGCCTGCTTCATCTGATTAGTTGGCTGGGAATAGCCAAGGATTGCACCGTCAATGTACTCCTTGAGTCCCTCAACAATCTCTGGAGCTGTGTGATATTCCATGTCAGCAACAGAAAACGGTGGTATACCAGGAGCTACATCTGGATTCACGTCGTACATGACGTTCCATTTTCTAGAACCAGTACCAGCGCGATCAACGCGAGATTCAAAATCGTAAGACATAGTGTCTCCATTCACGTAAGCCTATTACCAGTGTAGCTGCTTTTTCTTCCCTGCTACCATTCATCTGTCGAGAAAATCTTTGATGGTCTGATGTTTTTGCGATTCATATTGCTATAATGAACGACGCTACATGTCTCCTTAGCTCAGCTGGATAGAGCGTCGGTCTTCTAAACCGCAGGTCGCGCGTTCGAATCGCGCAGGAGGCACCAAAAACCCAAGGTAGACGGCTTGCCGTCTACCTTTTTTGTTAAACTTTTTTACAAGTGCACCCTTTTTGCACCCTCTCTGCAAGCTAATTTAAAAAGCGTATACCTGTTCGAATAAAAGTTTTAACTATTTAAGTAAGCCATTTACCTCGATGTATCTAAAGTAACATAGAGCTATTAAAGTCTTTTTATTTTGCCGCTAAACTAGCGGGAATGTGATATATTACAAACAACTGGTGGCGCAGTTTCGCTCTGCATAGAGGGAGGACACGTCACCCGTTTTTTATATCTCAGTGATATCACCATTTTTAACTACAGTAATACGCTCAACATTTCTTATTTTTTCTTCAACAATTAGTCTCATCTATATTTTCTCTTATTAACTAGCTTGATGCTTCTTATCCTAAATACTAAACCGCAGATCACGCTTTTTAATCGTACTGGAGGTGCTGGAAATACCAGGCAACAAGCACCAGTCAACGCGCTTTTTTACAGACAGTTACCAAGATGACACACAGCAGACAATTTATGAATAAACAAAGATTAATATGCACGAAAACTAATCAAGAAATTGATGTATCAAATTAGAGGTGCTGTTTTGGGTAAAAAATCCGTTTAGTTGGAGTTTATTTTTGGACTTCGAAATTTT
>CALHQT010000039.1:0-12680 GCA_938038135.1 uncultured Atopobium sp. | reverse complement strand
CTTTGCAGTGATATCAAGAGCTATTTTTGCCAGATACAAGTTTGGACCCAAACCACAGGTAGCAGGAATGCCAGTAGTTTTTGCTACATCTGCACGGATTTTCTCGCCCAACTCTCTTGCTGTACATCCATAAAGCGATAAGTACGGTGTTACATCAATAAATGCCTCGTCAATGGAGTAAACGTGGATGTCTTCTGGGGCAATGTATTTGAGGTACACCGAATAGACATCTGCAGAGCGCTCTACATACAAAGCCATGCGAGGAGGTGCTACCTCGTAAGTAAGATTTTTGGGAATCTCAAAAACGCGACAACGTCCAGGAACACCCAACGCACGAAGCGCCGGTGAAACCGCCAAACAAATTGTCTTTTCTGTCCTGGTAAGATCAGCCACAACAAGCTTAGCCTTCATGGGATCAAGGCCCCGCTCAACACACTCAACCGATGCGTAGAAACTCTTTAAATCAATAACCAGGTACTGTTTTTGAGAAGGTGTCATGGCTTAGATAAGCACAATACCTTGAGAAACTTTTTCTGCCACGTCATTACCTACAAGATAACGGACAATCTCTAGGCCAAACTTAAGAGCGGTTCCTGCACCTTGGCTGGTAATGAAAGAGCCATCAACACAAACCGCATCTTGCGAAAGATTGGCGCCATTCTCTGAGAGAAAATGCTGGAAACCTGGGTTGGAAGTAGCCTTCTTGCCCGTAAGTAATCCACGCTTTGCATAAATTGAAGGAGCGGCGCAAATTGCGGCAAGCGCACGACCATCTGCTGTAAACGCATCAACTGCCTGCATAAGTGGCTCACAAGCCTCAAGATTAGTGGTTCCGGGAAGACCGCCAGGAAGCACCAACATGCTGTAATCATCAAACGAGACCTGGCTGAGCAGCTTATCTGTTAAAAAGGTAACCTGGTGAGAAGAAGTCACGCTCAAAGAATCAGATATAGACACTTTGTCACAGGGAATACCTGCACGATACAGGACATCAACAACGCTCAGTCCCTCAATCTCTTCACAACCATCGGCAAAAAAGACAGCAACGCGCTTGTCAGTACATGGTGTAAACATCTGACTCCCTTCTCGACTAAAACTAGTACAAGTGTACGCCTTTTTACACAAAAAAGGACACTCAAGTTTGTGCTTGAGTGTCCAAAATTTTACCCAGTTAAACTGTTACAGGAAGTACCTGCCAAGCCCTCTATAACCTGGCGAGAAACCCTACTCCTCGCTAATGCCCTCGTTAATAGCCTGAGCAATAGCTTCCTGATCATTAGAGCTACGAAGCAGAGACTTAAACTCATCTCTCATCAGAAGAACAGCGGTCTTAGAAAGAAGCTTGATGTGAGTGGTGCCAGCCTCTCCATCTGGAACAAGCAGTGCAATAGCAACATCAACGGGCTTCTCGTCAAAAGAAGGCCACTCAAGAGGGGTGCTGTTCTTGAAGACAAAGACAGCTGCATCCTTGATAGCCGCATCTTTTGCGTGAGGAACTGCAAAGCCGTCAGTCATGCCGGTCTCGCCCATTTCCTCACGAGCTAGGAAAGCATTGTAAACAGCGTCTGCATCGTCAGTTACGCCAGCTTCCAGTGCCTTATCGGCAATAAAACGCAGGACATCATTACGGCTCGCTGCGTTCTGGTTTACAAAAACATTGTCTGCCTTAACAAAACCGCTCATGAATCTTCCTTCCGTATGTTTGAGCTTGGTGGCTCAGTAACTTCGTATGTAGTAATAATACCCGCAATGAAACAAAATTTACCTTGAGAAACTTTACTTTAGGGCCATTCTTAAAATCTGTTGAACATCTGCTGTTTTAAGCTGCATAAAGTTGCCCGCATGATCTCCACCGCGAGCATCAATAGTGCCTTTTGCCATCTGGAGAATGTCCTCTTCCGAAGGGTCTACTCCAAGCTCGGCAAGGGAGGTTGGCATACCAATTGCATGACACCACTGATTCCAAGCTTCGATTCCCGCAAGGCCCGTAGCTGTTGGATTATGGAAGTTATTTTGAACTCCAAAAACATTAACCGCAAACTGCGCAAAGCGCTCTGGATCTTGGCTCATAACATAGCGAGCCCAACTTGCCCAAATAGCCGTGAGACCAGCACCGTGAGCTACATCATACTTTGCGCTCAGCTCATGCTCGATTGCATGAGAAGCAAAATCGCTTACGCGGCCAGTGCCGGTAAGTCCGCAGTGAGAAAGCGACGATGCCCAGAGCAAATCTGCGCGTGCAGCGTAGTTCTCTGGCTCTTTGACAGCAACCAGAACAGCTTCTTTTACGGTACGCAAGAGTCCCTCGGCAAGCTCGTCAGTGAGTACCACGTCCTTCTCGAGCGTAAAATAGCGCTCCATGGTGTGCATCATGATATCTGCGCCTGTTGATGCCGTCTGATAAGCGCTTACAGAGTAAGTGAGCTCTGGATTCATGATAGCAAAGCAAGGACGACCGCTCTGATGGTGATAAGAACGCTTAAGAACACGGCCATCAGCCAGCGTAATGTTCATGACGGAAGAATCTGAGGTTTCAGAGCCAGTTCCCGCAATAGTAGAAATGACGCCAATAGGAGCTGCCTTTGAAACACTGACCTTATGCAAATAGAGATCTTCAAGAGAAACGTCATTGGCCAGTCCGTATGCAATCGCCTTAGCAGAATCCATAACAGATCCGCCACCGATGGCCAAAATAAAGTCAACACCCTCGCGTTTGCCCAGCTCTACAGCTTCTTCTGCAAGCTCTAATCGAGGGTTAGGGACAACTCCACCACAGTCAACAAAAGCAATTCCCGCATTGCTTAGAAGCTGGTGGATCTGGTCAAGCAAGCCGCTCTTTACCACGTGACTGCCACCAAAATGCACCAGCACCTTGGTACCTCCGTGAGCAGAGACAAGCTCTGCCACACGAAGCTGAGTATCTTTTCCAAAAACCACCTGAGTAGGTACAACGTACTCAAAATTAACCATGACCAAAGACCTTTCTTACCTACTCGAGCAACATCTTAAGCGCGAGGCTCTTCTCCCCACCAGAACGTTGCAACAGTTCCAGGGCCAGTATGAACGCCAATTGTTGCACCAATAGTAAAGATGTTGATATCACCGGTCTGTGGAAGCTTTTCTTGAATAAGCTCTTTGACAGCCTGGGCATCAGAGGCGCATTCAGAGTTAGAGATAAACACTTTACGTGCGTAAGCACTGCCCTGCTCTGCAGTTTGAGTCATAATCTCAACGACGCGAGCAATTGCCTTCTTTTTGCCACGTGCCTTCTCTTTAACGGCCAAAGAACCGTTGGCCTCGATATCCATAACAGGACAAATGTTAAGCATGCCGCCAAGCAGGCCAGCTGTCTTGGAAATGCGACCACCACGAACAAAGAAGGTCAAATCTGTTGAGAAGAACCATCCATACACACGGTGACGAGCCTCTTTGGCCCATGCAACTGCTTCGTCAAAAGACAGACCCTCATCGCGCTTATCGGCAAGACCGTCTACCAGCAAACCATAGCCAGAAGATGCCTGAAGAGAGTCGACAACCTCGATCTTTCTGTCAGGAAACTCCTGCTCAATTTCTACCTTTGCCTGGCAAGCAGACTCATATGTTCCAGAAACGCCAGAACTCAACGAAACATGAAGAACGTCTTTGCCCTCCTCAAGGAAAGGACGCCAGAAAGCCATGTACTCACCAATTGATACCTGTGAAGTACGGCACTCAGCGCCTGCAAGCATCTTTTTATAGAGGTCAGCTGGTGCATTAGTGCGACCAAAGTCATCCTTGCACTGAACACCATCAAGCTCGTAGTTGAAATATACGTATTTCACATCACGTGACTGAAGGTACTTCTCACTTACATCGGCCGTAGAGCAACAGGTCAGAACGTAGTTGGACATACGAGTCTCCTTGAAATATCTTCTTGCATAAAACAATCGCACACACTTATTTTTCTTGCAGATGTGAGTATACTTCTAATCTCATTTTTATGCTGCTTGTGGGGCGCTTCAAGTGCAAAATCACGTATACTTGCACGCGTTTGATTTTCTCAAATCACTACCTATACCTTAACTTTTACCTTCGACGGGAATGGATAGCGCGTGGCATCATCAGATCTTTCTACTAGAAACTCTTCCGGACTCACACTAGATACTTCTTCTACGCTTGTATGGAAGTTTGCTCTTCTTATCTGCGCACTTATCTGGGGCGGGTCATTTGTCGTTATCAAAGATGCAATTAGTTATATCTCGGCAGCTTGGCTTATGACCTTACGTTTTGTCTTTGCCGTAGGTATTGTTGCCATCATCTTTAGAAAAAAACTTAAAGAACACTTGAATGTCACACATATCAAATACGGCGTGCTCTTAGGCGTTCTTAACGGTCTAGGATTTCTGTTCCAAAATGGAGCTCTTGCTTATACCACTGCAGGTAAAGCTGCTTTTATTGCATCAATTTATTGCGCGATGATTCCGTTTGTAAACTGGCTCATTGCAAAGAAAAAACCTCATGGAACCAGTATTTTTGCAGCCTTTTTATGCGTAGCTGGCATTGGTCTTATCTCACTGGGCACTGATTTTTCGTTCTCGTTTGGCTTGGGCGAGCAGATGACATTGCTCTCAGCCATTATTTTTGCCTTCGTTTTTGTGCTTACTGCCGAGCTTGCTCACAAATACGACATCATCACACTTACGGTGGTGCAGCTTGGCGTGAGCGCCCTTCCCTGCCTTGCCTACGCGCTTTGCTTTGAAACGGTTCCCAATTTTGCGGCACTGCCCATAAATGCCTGGGTTGCCCTCGCCTACATCACTCTTATTGCAACCGCACTGACTGGTGTTTTGCAGAACCGCGCACAGAAGTCAGTTACTCCTGTTCAGGCCTCACTAATAATTTCTCTGGACAGTATTTTTGCAGCAGTTTTTGGCGTGATCTTCCTTGCTGAGGTTATTACCCCCACAATCTTCCTTGGCTTTATTGTTATCTTTGTTGCAATCTTTATCAGCGAGCTTGGCGAGAAACCCGCAGAGCCCCAAACCCCTTCAGAAAGCTAAGGCTCTCTCCATAAAACGTACTTAAGAAAAAGCCCGCAGATGATGTGACCCCCAAAAGTTAGACTTTTTTAGCGTAGCAGTTTATATGGCTGCTACGCTATTTTTATGCAGCCAAGAGTCTAAGCCTGTATTGCACTGGACTTAACCATCCTAGTCTTTCTTTAATTCTTTGTTCGTTGTAATACTTTATGTATCGTTCGATTTCTGACTTTAGCTCATCATAGCTATAGTAAATAACGCCATAGTAGATTTCTTGTTTAAGCAATCCAAAGAAGTTCTCCATAACGGAGTTATCATGACAGTTTCCCTTACGAGACATACTTTGGAAGATTCTTTCTTCCTTAAGACGATGAGAGTATGCTTTCATTTGGTAAGCCCAGCCTTGATCCGAATGGAAAGTTCTTCTATATTTGCAATCGGATGTTATTGCAATAGCTTGCTGCAATGCATCCATAACATTTTTTGCTGAAGGGTACTTGTCAATTCCATAGCTTATAATTTCACCATTACACATATCCATGAATGGATCTAGATAAAGCTTATGCATTGTCATGTGACCTTTAGCAGTAATCTCATAATACTTAAACTCTGTAGTATCTGTTGTAATCTTCTGATGTGGTATATATGTATTAAATCGTCTCCTTATGCGATTAGGAGCAACCGTTCCAACTTTACCTTTGTACGAACTGTATTTACGGCTTTTTCGAATGAAAGAAGTAACCTGTAAACCAAGCTTCTGCATTATACGTTGTACTTTCTTTTTGTTTACGCAGTAGCCTTGATTTTGTAATTCTCCAGCCACTCGACGATAGCCATAATTTTTGTGAGTCTTTCTGATTTGAAGAATCTTCTCATCGATTTCTTTGTCAGGGTTTTCTCTATCGAATCTTTTCTGCCAGTACATATATGTTGCTTTAGGCATACTTATATAAGAGAGAAGGTCTTTTAGTTTGAACTCTCCTCGGAGGCTATTGATGACGAGCGCCTTTCTCTCATTTTTGCCTCGTCCTCTAAACGCAGCCTCCTCAGTTCTTTTAAAAAGGCATTCTCAATTCTTAACTTAAGCAGTTCATCTTCTAATTCTCTAATATGCTCTGCACTGGTATCAACTATTCTTTCTTCTGCTTTTTGAACTTCAATATCTATCTGAGGTTTATCCAATGTTTTCTTTCGACCTTTCCTGCGAGTTTTCAAGGCGTCAGGACCGGCAGCACGAAAGCGATTAACCCAGTTAGCAATCATACTCGGATTGTTTATACCTTCTTGAATTGCCAAGTCTTGATATGAAATTTCACTTGATAGATATAGTTCTACAACAGAAATCTTCTTTTCGAAAGAGTATTTTGTTTGTTTACGAGAACGCATTAATCCTTCATCACCGAACGCATTGTATGCATTAATCCATTTGAGTAGCTGTGAATCAGAACCAAGTCCATATTTTTTAGAAAGATATGGCATTCCACCTTTGCCATCCAAATATTCTAAGACAACTTTCTTCTTGAATTCGAAACTATGTTTTGCCATAAAAATACCGACCTCCTAATCGTTAGATTTTGGTCTAACTTTTGGGGGTCGGTACAAGACGCGGGCTTTTTAATGCGATAAGCAGCTTTTACATCTCTCGAGAGCTCAGCATGGGTCCGTCGGACCAAAGGGTAACCTCTCCTGAGGCCAGTGTTTTAGGGACATCAATAAGACGCTGGTTGGAAGAGCCTCTAAAGCGCAGCGTAATATCGTGAAGACTCTGAACCCATGGGCCATCTACCAGAACATCTATACAAGACAGAATGCGATCAGTGTACTCTGTGTGCCACTTTCCCTCGGTCAGCTGATCCCAGGTGTGACCTGAATACATCCAGATGCTCTTTTGTGGATAGGTAGCTCTGACCTTCTCGACAAACTCAACAAGGCCTTCTTGGTTTTCTGGCTCAAATGGTTCTCCGCCCAGAATGGAAAGACCGTTGATATAGACAGGTGCAAGCGAATCAATAATCTCTTGCTCAACTTCTGGAGTAAACTCTCCTCCGCTCTTGAAGTCCCATGCCTCGTAATTAAAGCAGCCTTCACAGTGCAGGCGACAACCTGAAACAAACAGAGTTGTTCTTACGCCAACACCGTTTGCAATGTCTGAAAACTTAATATTTGAATAGTTCATACATAACCTTTGATGGGTAACTTCCGCATATTGTGGATGTTACCTGATAGAGATAATAAAAACGAGCAGAAGGGCTAAGGCGCTCTTCTGCTCGTTTGTCTAGTACTTAAAACTTAGAGGTGAAGGACGCGGTCCTTGATCTCCTGGGTACGGCCCTGGTTCCAGAACTGGGTACCAATGTAGCCGCAGGTACGACGAGCAACGTTCATCTTGGTCTGGTCACGGTTGCCGCAGTGTGGGCACTCCCAAACCAGCTTGCCGTCCTCCTCAACAATCTGAATCTCACCGTCATAACCGCACTCCTGGCAGAAGTCAGACTTGGTGTTGAGCTCTGCATACATGATGTGGTCATAGATGAACTGCATGACGCTGAGAACAGCCTCGATGTTGTCCTGCATGTTAGGAACCTCAACGTAAGAGATTGCTCCACCTGGGGAAAGACGCTGGAACTCAGACTCAAACTGAAGCTTCTGGAATGCGTCAATCTCTTCTGCAACGTGGACGTGGTAGCTGTTGGTGATGTAACCCTTATCGGTGATGCCTGGGATAACACCAAAGCGACGCTGAAGTGCCTTAGCAAACTTGTAGGTAGTGGACTCAAGAGGGGTTCCGTAGAGGGAGTAGTCGATATCCTCTGCTTCCTTCCACTCGGTGCACTTATCATTCATGTGCTGCATAACCTGGAGAGCAAATGGAGTTGCCTCTTTATCGGTGTGGCTGTGACCAGTCATAGCCTTAACGCACTCATACAGACCTGCATAACCAAGGGAAATGGTGGAGTATCCGCCGTAGAGCAGTGGATCGATGACCTCACCCTTGTCCAGACGAGCAAGTGCGCCGTACTGCCAAAGGATTGGAGCAGCATCGGACAGAGTACCCTTCAGGCGATCGTGACGAGCACGAAGTGCGCGGTGGCAAAGCTCAAGACGCTCATCAAAGATCTTCCAGAATTTGTCCATATCGCGACCAGCAGAAAGAGCAACATCAGGAAGGTTGATGGTTACAACACCCTGGTTGAAGCGGCCGTAATACTTAGGCTTGTTTGGCTCATAGTTCTTTGCGCGAGCAACGTTGTTGAAGCCATTACCAGAACGGTCTGGAGTCAGGAAGGAACGGCAGCCCATGCAAGTGAAGGTATCGCCCTCGCCTTCCTTCTCGCCCTTAGAAAGCTTGTACTCCTTCATCTTCTTCTCAGAGATGTAGTCAGGGACAAGGCGGCGAGCGGTGCACTTTGCAGCCATCTGAGTGAGGTAGTAGTACTTGGAATCCTCGTAAACGTTGTCCTCTTCAAGAACGTAGATGAGCTTAGGGAATGCAGGAGTAATCCAGACACCCTCCTCGTTCTTTACGCCCTGGTAACGCTGACGGAGCATCTCCTCGATGATGAGTGCAAGATCCTGCTTCTCCTGCTCATTCTTTGCCTCATTGAGATACATGAAGACAGTAATGAAAGGAGCCTGGCCGTTGGTGGTCATCAAAGTGACAACCTGGTACTGAATGGTCTGAACGCCACGAGAAACCTCATCACGAAGGCGCTTCTCAACCATCTCGTTGAGCTGCTCAGCAGAGAGCTCAACACCGACGGAGTTCATCTCCTCCATAACGGTCTTGCGGATCTTCTTACGAGAAACATCAACAAATGGAGCAAGGTGAGCCAAGGAGATGGACTGACCACCGTACTGGCAGGATGCTACCTGAGCAATGATCTGAGTTGCAATGTTGCATGCAGTGGAGAAGCTGTGTGGACGCTCAATCAGAGTACCAGAGATAACAGTGCCGTTCTGCAGCATGTCATCAAGGTTGATGAGGTCACAGTTGTGCATGTGCTGTGCAAAGTAATCGGAATCGTGGAAGTGGATAAGACCCTCGTTGTGAGCAGCAACAATATCCTCTGGAAGAAGCTCACGCTGAACGAGGTCCTTAGAAACCTCACCAGCCATGTAGTCACGCTGAACAGAAACAACAGTAGGATTCTTGTTGGAGTTCTCCTGCTTGACTTCCTCGTTGTTGCACTCAATCAGAGACAGAATCTTGTCATCGGTGGTGTTCTTGTGACGCTTCTGGTTCTGGATGTAGCGGTAAATGATGTACTTACGAGCAACCTCAAAGCGGTCAAGAGCCATGAGCTGATCCTCGACAAGGTCCTGGACCTCCTCGACGGTGACGGTGTGTCCAGCCTTCTCGCACTCATCGGTAACGTTGAGAGAAGCAAACTGAATCTCACGCTCAGTCAGGCGCTGATCCTCAGGGACCTCTGCGTTAGCCTTAGCGATTGCGTTAACAATCTTCTCTACCTCGAAGGTGACCTCTGAGCCATTGCGCTTGATAATCTTCATGTGCAAACTCCTTGAACAAACGTTGGTGAAAGCAACGCTTTCATGCGTGTTTAATTGGATTATCACTGCGGTTCCTAAGCTTTTGCCTAAGCGAAGTGTTTGGGAACCCGCTTGTGTGATGGGAACTACTATGCCACAACTTATAGTGTTTGGGTTCGAGAACTATAACAATATATTGTGAAATTTCCACACGAATACAAAATTATGTATTGACACATTATGGCAATCAATATCTCTGCAGGTAGAAAATTAGCTAGAAAGTTCGCTAATTACAAAATTTATTAATGGTCAAAAAATAATTCGATTTTTTGTAAGTAGGCATTCGTCGCCTTTCACAAATGCGCCACAATTCGTCCCTCAGTGCTCACTTGTGTTGAGCATTTGGGGACTAAAAAAGCCGACACAAAATGCCGGCTTTGGTGGCTAGTCTAGTGGAGGCTGTGGACGCCAGGTTGCATCTTTATAGATAAGACGTGCATCCTTCCAGCCCTTTATAAGGCGAGAAAGACCAGACGAGAAGTGCGCTCTATCTACCAAAATGAGTCGAATAATCTCTTTTGCAAAGGTCAGAGCGGTACCAACACCAAAGAGCACAGGGTTGTAATCACCGTGAACCTGGAAGTAACGGGCAATATAGCCGCGGTTACGTGTGATGTAATAGCGTGTCATGTCAGAGGTTGAATTAAGCTGGCGCACAGAACCAATACTCTGACCAGGAACTTCTCGACATCTTGAAAGAACAAAGTCTGGAATCAAAATAGGCTGCGTTACCTTGCTGGCCAAATAGCCATACAGAGCATCGTCCCAATAGATAAAGAAACGCGCGTCAGGTAGGCCAATCTTCTGCACTACAGAGCGCTTAAAGCAAGCGCCCTCAAAGCACATCACATTGCACTCGCGATAAGGCACACCGTCAAAGCCAGCCTTTGCCAGCGGATTGTAGATGCCCAGGGCGGTGCTAAAGCGATACTGCCAGAAGAAAGGACCACCATCAAAGTCGTAGCGCTGACCTTGGATAACCTCAGCCTTATCTGACCATGCGTCAAGCTTATCAAGACCATCAGGCAGCACAGCTACGTCATCGTCCATAACCCAGAACCACTCAGCGCCCAGCTCATAACCTACGCGCACACCCTCAGAGAAACCACCGGAACCGCCGGTGTTTTGCTCCATAGGCACGTAGCACACGCGATTAGTACCTCCGTGGACATCAGGATCTGTAGTGGTTTCTCCCCACAAGGTTTTGACCTTCTCGGAAAAGTCAGACACAAGTGAGGCTGTTTCAGAGGAGTTCTCGTTGTCCACAACAATGATGCGCCATGGTGCCTGCGTAAGCTGCGTAATGGAATTAAGCAGGTTAGAGAGCAGTTCCTGGCGTTTGAAGGTAACTATGACAAGAGCAGTGCGCTTCATATTTCCCCAAAATGTGACTTCGTGAGTGGGTGAGTGCCTATATAGTATAGAGCAGCAATCAAAAGGAGTTTAGATGAGTCACACGCAAAACCACCAACCCTTGGTTTCTCTTGTTGTGCCTATATATAACGTTCAGGATTATCTGGAGCAGTGCCTGGCAAGCATTCAATCGCAGAGCTATACCAACCTGGAGATTATCTGCTTAAACGACGGCTCAACTGACTCGTCTTTAGCTCTTTTAGAAGCATATGCTGCCCGCGATGGGCGCCTTGTCATCATAGACAAAGAAAACGAAGGCTACGGAGCAACGTGTAATCGTGGTATTGCCGCAGCTCACGGCACATGGGTAGGAATTGTTGAGCCTGACGATTACCTTGAGCCAACCATGATTCAAGAGCTTGTTGATCTTATCCAGGCAAACGGCGGAGAAGATAAGGTAGATATTGCCCGCTCTGCCTATTGGCGCGTGTTTGGTAATCAGAAAAATGGCCGTGCGGGAGCAAAGTCGCAGTTTAGAGCTGCTGCCGGCGCTGCCGAATACAGAGTTCCCTGCGCATATAAGGGCCGCGTCAAACCCAAGCAGCTGCCTTGTTCAATTGATCAGATGGCACAGCTTCTGCTGCACCATCCTGCCATTTGGACAGCGCTCTATCGCAAGGAATTCTTGACCCAAAACCACATCAACTTCAAAGAAGTTCCCGGTGCAGGCTGGGTGGACAACCCCTTCCTCATTGCCTCGCATTGCTGCGGAGCTCGCATAGTGTACACAGACTCTGCGCTCTACAACTATCGCGAGAATGGCTATGCAGAAGCAGCCACCTTTGCGCAGTGTCAGCCTAAAATTCCGCTTGAGCGCTGGAACGACATGATGGATGTTGTGGACGCACGCAACATTACCTCAGACGTGGTACTCAACGCGCTCACACTGCGCGGCATCAACTACGCGCTGCTTACAAAAGACGCGCTTACCTGGCGAGAAGAACATGATGCTGCAGGTGAGACTGACTCAGAAGTGCACGATCTTCTCGCCAAGAGCTTTGAGCGTATGGATGCAAAGCACGTGTTTGAAAACCCTGCAATCTCGAGCACCGGTAAGGCGCTCTTTGCGCAGGTAAGAGGTATTGCTTTGCCTAAAGATGACAAGTTTTCCCGCTATGCTTATCTAGCCAAAGAGGGATTTTTCCGTGTCAAAAATGACGGCATAGCACAGACGTTTAAATCGCTCATGGACAGGCGTTAAAGCCGGCGACATCAAGCTGTCAAATACCGGCCAACCTTACACGAAGTTACTTACGCAAGTGGTATACGCATAAAGCGTGCGTACCATACAGCTCTTCGTGCATAGGCATAGCGCGCCTGCGTTGTAGTAGACAAAATGGCACCGAGCAAAGCATGAGCAACCAATCGCGGCGAAGTTGCTTCAGTAACAATCAGATGAGCTACAGGATTAGAAAGAATCTTGACAATAAAGTTTTCTTTTTCCTCATGGCTGAGCTGGGATTCTCCGTTAAAAACGGGATACATGTTCTTAAGAAGCTTGCTGATCAGATAACGACTAATCAACTTTTGAACTTTTTTGGAGTTTGCAAAGCCAAGATGTTTGGCAAGGGCCATGAGCGCCTGACGCTCCTGAGTAAGCTTGTCCATAGAAGCAGCAATAGTTTCTTCTTCCTTGGAAGATTCCGCTGGTACATCAACAAAAATTGCTTCTGGGGCGTACGTAACATGTTTTGCAAT
>CALHQT010000038.1:0-16118 GCA_938038135.1 uncultured Atopobium sp. | reverse complement strand
GCTTCTCATTTCACGTGGTGTAAGAGAAAAGTAGCCCTTAAATTTCCTATAAAACTCTGTTGTTCCACCATAGCCAATCATTGAAGAAATAGTAGAGACAGGCAATTTGGTATGAATTAACAGCGTTTTTGCTCGTTCCATTCTTTGTTCTAAAACAAGTTCAGAAAAAGTTTTGCCACATTTTTGTCTGAGAAGTTCAGAGAGATAAGTTGGTGTATATGAGTATTTTTCTGAAAGTTTAGCAAGTGTAATACTTTCTGAATGAGCAGTAATTTCATTAAGGATAAGAGCGATCGTCTCATTAGTGTTACCTGGAGTGAACGTATAGTGAGCATCAGGAGAAAGACAGGTAATAAGCGCTATAAGTAAGGAAGTAACAATAGCTTCCCAATTTGGTTTTCTCTCGGAATAGGCAATGATTATCTGAGTATAAAGTGTATAAATTTGTTCAATATCAGCTGGATGAACATTTTGCGGCAGTGTTTTTTTATTTGATATAAGGTTTGTAGTAAAAGTAAAGAAATCTTCTGATGAAGGCATTAGAAAGAAAAGAAAACTTCCAAAATAGTTTTTACGAGCAAGTATTGAGAGACTCACAATGTCGTCTCCATAAGGTTTTGTAGAAAATTGGCCTAAATTTGTTAAATCAAAAGCAGAAGTGAGTGTAAAAAATCCTCTGATATGAGGGTTAGCAGATTCTTCTGTTTCGTAGTGTGCACTCAAAATGACATTTGAAGCGTCACCTTGAGCAAGAGAATTCCCATTGGCAAGTATATTTTGAAGTGCTTGAGTTAGTCGCTTTTCGCTCATAATCAGCCTTTCAACGATATTTTCCTGCGTCAAATTATAGGGTGATAACGCAATTTTATACGAGAAACCCGCCTTTAACCTTAAAGAATTTATCAAGTGCTTATTCTATAAGCGCAGGTAATCAATGTTTTGGGGGCGATGAGTATGAGTAAACGTCTCTCTCACTTATTTGTTATACGAAAACATATGCTTCTATCTGCCCTTGGTTTGGCAATTGGATATATTGCTGTTGCGATGCTGGGTATTTTTACAGGCGATCTAATTGATAGTATGCTTAATATGCAAGCTGTTGACGGTGTTTGGCAAAAGCTAGGGCTGTTGTTGCTACTTTCGCTTGTAACGCTTTGCTTAAGCTTTTTTCTCACTGTTTGGATTCCACAAAAGCTCAATTTAGAAGCTGCGGTTGCTAGTTCTGAGGTAGCGATATCGGAATTCTTAAAGATGTCTCTTCGTGTTTTTTCAAAAAAGAAAACCGGACACTATCTTAATGTAGTTACTATGGCGGCATTTGTCTTCAGTGGTGTTCAAATTGCAGTAAGTGTTGAATTTTTAGGTGGTCTTTTAGCAGTTATTGTTTTGGCAATTGTGGCGTTTACGGTAAATCCATGGATTGGTTTGCTTGTCTTACTTTATATCCCTTTTTACTTGATGATTGTTGATTATCCGAGCAAGAAAACAAATGAGATTTTGACCGAGTCAATGAAAAAACGAGAAGGCTGGCTGGATATCGGTAGGCGCATAATTGAGGAAAAGCTCTCGATTAATGTGCTCCGAGCAGAGAACTATTTTGAAAATGCTTACAAGGCAGCTAATGATGAGTATTTCCTCTATGTAAAAAGAAGCAGTTATTTCAGTGCTTTATCAAAGAACCTTCCATCAGCGCTTTCAAATTTCATGCAAGTCGTAGCCATAATTACAGGTGTTATGCTGTTTTCTATAGGTCAGATGAGTGTTGGAGAGATTTTAGCCGCCTATCTGATTTTGTCAGTATTGAGTGAGCCGCTTGATACGGTTTGTTCTGTTAAAAGCTCATATCTTGCTGCAAAAGCGGATATTGATGTTTATCTTGAGCACGAGAAAGAATCCCAAGAGCCTTCAGGTTATGAGAAGTTTTGGAATTCTTCACTTAAACCAGCTGTAAAGATAGGAGAGGGAACTCTTTTAGCTACTCCAGAAGGACCGGAACTTTTCTATACACAAGCTCTCAGCATTCCACAAGGATCTCTCGTGGTGGTAAGAGGTTCCAATGGCTCAGGCAAGTCTTCTTTCGTGGATCTTTTGGCAGGCTGCTCTGATCCATCGCTATTCAGTGGTGATATAGAGCTTTCGGATGATCTTAAAGACTGTTCTCGTTTTGCTCGTCCGGTACCTCTTGTAGAAGGAAGCCTTGCTGACAATATGTTTGGAGAAAAGATTGATCGTGCGGTTTACAACTTGCTCGATTTCTCCTCTCTTGAGACGCATGCTTTTGACGGAAAAGAGGAGTCCGTTTCTTTGGGTGAGCGACAAAAAATTGGTCTTTTGAGAGCTCTATCCAGAAAACAAGGGGCACTTGTTTTGGATGAACCTCTACAAAATTTAGATGCGCCAACAGCTCAGAGGCTTTGTAGATATCTCGCCAACCTCAAAGGTGGGCGGACTGTCGTGGTGATTATGCACTCCGATGAACTAGATCAAGAAGCAGACGTTCTTCTCGATATCCAAGATGGCCAATTGCATGTGCGTTGATGTGGGAGAAAAATAGATTCAAAGGCATGGGCGCTTTGACCCTTCCATTACGCTAAAATTGAAAGGTAATTGTTTATCGAGAGATTTTGGCTGATAAAACATATTCGCCTTGAGTTTGGAGCGTAGGGATATATGCCATTGCAATTTAACAGACTTGGTATTACACCAATCGTTGTTTTTAATTTCATTATCTGGCTTTTCTTTACGCTCGCATATTTTTATCAGATTGTGTATATCCTTCGCGTTTTAGTTAAGGGTGAGGTAAAGCTCCCAGAGGCAAAAAAGCAGCACCGCTACGCCTTCTTTATTGCTGCCCACAACGAAGAGCCAGTTATTGGCAATCTTGTCAGGTCTATTCTTTCTCAGGATTACCCTCGAGAGCTGATGGATGTTTTTGTTGTTGCAGATGCTTGTACTGATAAAACAGCTGAAGAGGCAAGAAAAGCTGGAGCAATTACTTGGGAGAGAAATGACCTTGCTCGTAAAGGTAAGAGCTGGGTTATGGATTACGGTTTTGATCGTATTCTTAATGAGTACGGTGACAAATACGAGGCTTTCATTATTATGGACGCCGATAACCTGGTTTCTCCAAGTTACTTGAAGATTATGAATCAGGCTTTTGACGCAGGATATCTTGTCTGCACCAGTTACAGAAACTCAAAGAATTTTGACTCTAGCTGGGTAAGTTCTGCCTACGCTACCTGGTTTATGCGTGAGGCAAAGTTCTTGAATAACGCCCGTATGATGATGGGCACTAGCTGCGCTGTTTCTGGTTCCGGCTGGATGGTTTCTTCTCGCATTATTAAAGGTATGCATGGATGGGATTTCCATACCCTTACTGAGGACATTCAGTTCTCCACGTTCTGCAGCGCTCATAACATCCAAATCGGTTATGCGCCCGCAGAGTTCTTTGATGAGCAGCCTTTAACATTTAAGGCATCCTGGACACAGCGTATGCGTTGGACAAAAGGCTTCTACCAGGTGTTTTTCTCGTATGGCTTTGATTTAATTAAGGGTATTTTTAAGGGTCAATTTGCTTCATACGATATGTTGATGACCATTGCTCCAGGCATGATTTTGACGCTGCTTTCAGCCTTTATTAATGGCACCTACCTGCTGGTTGGTTATTTGAGTCACGGCTTTGTTGCTACTGACGCAGAGATTGCTATGAGCGTGGGATCTTTGGTCATGACGGTTTTCTCGATGTATGCGGTTTTCTTTGTTTTAGCGCTTATTACCACTATCTCGGAGTACAAGCATTTCCACGTAAAGAAGAAGTGGCGTATTTTTACCAATCTCTTTACGTTCCCTATTTTTATGATGACGTATATCCCTATTACCGTTGCGGCTTTGTTCAAAAAGGTTGAGTGGGTTCCTACTAAACATGACATTGCTGTTAACTTTGAGGATGTTATTGCTTCAAGTGGGAGTTCAAATTAAATAATTAGCTCCACTGGTGGTACAATGCCAAAACACGTTGAGCATGACCGGTAGGTCAGGAGGGAGCCAAAAACAATGGCAAAGTTCTTCGAAGGCGAATCACACACATTTTCTGAGTACCTTTTGGTTCCTGGTTATTCATCAGCTGAGAACATCCCTGCAAATGTTTCTTTGAAGACTCCTCTGGTAAAGTTTAAGCGTGGCGAGAAAAGCGCAATTGAGCTCAACATTCCTATGGTATCTGCAGTAATGCAGTCAGTATCCGGTCCTCGTTTGGCAATTGCCTTAGCCCAGCAGGGCGGCATTGCCTTTATTTATGGTTCTCAGTCCGCTGAGGATGAGGCTCAGATGGTTCGTGAGGTTAAGAGCTACAAGGCAGGCTTTGTTGTTTCTGACTCAACCCTTACTCCAGAGATGACCCTTGGTGACGTGCTTGATCTTAAAGAGAAGACTGGTCACTCCACCATGCCTGTCACTGATGACGGCACTTCTCGCGGTAAGCTCGTAGGTATTGTTACCTCTCGTGACTATCGTCCTTCTCGCGATGATCGCTCTAAGCTTGTTTCTGAGTTTATGACTCCAGCGGATAAGCTTATTACCGCAGCTGAGGATACCACCCTTAAAGAGGCAAATGACCTTATCTGGGACAATAAGCTCAACACCCTTCCTATTGTCGATAAGAACGGCCACCTGGTCAGCCTTGTATTCCGCAAGGATTATGATTCCCACAAGTCTGCCCCAGATGAGCTTCTTGATGACTCTAAGCGCTACATGGTTGGCGCTGGTATTAATACTCGTGACTATGAGACTCGTGTTCCTCTGCTTGTTGATGCAGGCGCTGATGTTTTGTGCATTGACTCTTCTGAGGGTTATTCCGAGTGGCAGAAGCGCACGCTTGAGTGGGTTCGTGCAACTTACGGTGATTCCGTCAAGATTGGCGCAGGTAACGTTGTAGATGCTGAGGGCTTCCGCTTCTTGGCAGAGGCTGGCGCTGACTTTATCAAGATTGGTATCGGCGGCGGTTCTATCTGCATCACTCGTGAGCAGAAGGGCATTGGTCGTGGTCAGGCAACCTCTGTCATTGATGTTGCTCGCGCTCGTGATGAGTACTTTGAGGAGACTGGCGTCTATATTCCAATCTGCTCTGACGGTGGAATTGTCTACGACTATCACATGACTTTGGCTCTTGCTATGGGTTCTGACTTCATGATGCTTGGTCGTTACTTTGCTCGCTTTGATGAGAGCCCTTCTGACCGCGTTATTGTTAACGGCTCTTACATGAAGGAGTACTGGGGTGAGGGTTCTGCACGTGCTCGCAACTGGCAACGTTACGACCTTGGCGGCAACAAGCGCGGTCTTTCCTTTGTTGAGGGCGTTGATTCTTACGTTCCATACGCGGGTCCTTTGAAGGATGGCGTTGATGCATCGCTTTTGAAGGTCAAGTCCACCATGTGCAACTGTGGTGCTCTTGATATTCCTGAGCTTCGCGATAAGGCAAAGATTACACTTGTCTCTTCAACTTCAATTGTTGAGGGTGGCGCACACGACGTCTTGCTGAAAGATTCAAACCAGCAGGTCAGCTACAATTTCCGTTCATAACTCACAGGATGTATGGACTACTGGCGTCACCAAGTATTTTGCTTGGTGACGCATCGCTATAAGAAAGGGGAACTCGTGGAAAACGAGGAAGTACAGAACGTATCCGATACAGGTGATTTTCCTGCTTACGATGCTGAGGCTATTGAAACTAAGTGGCAGCGTGTCTGGGAAGAGCAGAATCTTTACAAGACAGAAGAAGACAGCTCAAGGCCTAAAAAATACGTTCTAGAGATGTTCCCTTATCCTTCAGGCGATCTTCACATGGGTCACGCTCGTAACTACACCATTGGCGATGCTATGGCTCGTCAGGCTCGTATGCGTGGCTTTGACGTTTTGCATCCAATGGGCTTTGACGCTTTTGGTCTTCCTGCAGAAAACGCTGCTATTAAGCACAATACTCAGCCTTCTGTGTGGACTCATAAGAATATTGACCAGGCTGTAAAGACCATGTTCCGCATGGGCTTTGCTTACGACAAAGACCGCATGTTTAACACATGTGACCCTGAGTACTACAAATGGGGTCAGTGGATCTTCCTCAAGATGCTTGAGAAGGGCCTGGTATATCGTGCAACAAGCCCAGTTAACTGGTGTCCTAACGATAAAACTGTTCTTGCAAACGAGCAGGTAGTTAACGGTAAATGCTGGCGCTGTGGCGCAGTTCCAGAGAAGCGTGAGCTCTCTCAGTGGTACCTGCGCATCACTGATTACGCGCAGGAGCTTCTTGATGACCTTGACCAGCTTGAGGGCTGGCCAGAGCGTGTTCGTGCTATGCAGGCTAACTGGATTGGACGCTCCGAGGGCGCAGAGATTGACTTTACCCTGGCAGATACCGATGGCGTCACGCCAACCGATACCAAGATGACCGTCTTCACTACGCGTGCAGATACCATCTACGGCTGTACCTTCATGCTGCTTCCACCAGAGTCCAAGCTTGCTGCTGAGCTGGTAGGGGATTCAGAGTACAAGGCTGCCTTTGATGCCCTCCATGAGGAGACCGTAAAGGTTTCTTCCATTGATCGTCAGGGTACAGACCGCGAGAAACACGGTGTATTCACTGGCCGTTACGCAATTAACCCTGTTACCGGTCAGACCGTACCAATTTGGGTTGCTGACTACGTCCTTCTCGACTATGGTACTGGCGCCGTTATGGGTGTTCCATCAGGCGATAAGCGCGACTTTGACTTTGCTAAGAAGTATGACCTGCCTATTGTTCCTATCATTTGCGAAGAGGGAACTGATATTTACGAGGAGCTCAAGGGAGTTTCCGAGTACAAGGTAACCTCTGTTGACTGGGATGGACCAATGGATACCGTGGGTATTCTTGTCCAGTCTGGTCCCTTCACCGGACTTCGCGGTGGTAAACATTCCGAGGCAGAAGAGGCCATTGTTGCTTATCTGACTGAGCACAACGTTGGCCGTCGAACTGTTCAGTTCCGCCTTCGTGACTGGCTCATCTCAAGACAGCGTTATTGGGGCAATCCAATTCCAATGATTCATTGTGATTGCTGCGGTGACGTCCCAGTTCCTTTTGACCAGCTCCCTGTTACGCTTCCAGACAATCTTGACCTGGCAGCAGGAGATACTCTTGCTGAGTGCAAGGAGTTTGTAGAGACCACCTGTCCTCAGTGCGGAAAGCCTGCAAAGCGTATCACTGATACCATGGACACCTTTACCTGTTCCAGCTGGTATTATCTGCGCTATTGCGATCCACACAACACCGAGCTTCCTTTCTCTAAAGAGTCAGTGGACCGCTGGATGCCAGTAGATAACTACATTGGTGGCATTGAGCACGCAATTCTGCACCTTCTGTATTCTCGCTTCTTTACTAAGGTCCTCCGTGACCTGGGCATGATTGACATTGATGAGCCATTTAAGAACCTGATGACTCAGGGCATGGTCAAGGATGAGCACGGCGACACCATGTCAAAGTCAAAGGGTAACGTTGTTCCTCCAAGCTCTGTCATTGAGCCTTATGGTGCAGATACGATGCGTCTTGCCATTCTCTTTGTTGCTCCACCAGAGAAGGATTTTGACTGGGACGAGAAGGTCGTTGCAGGTGCAAACCGCTTTATCAAGCGTGCTTGGCGTGTGGTTTGGGAACTCTCTCGCACCGCTGATGCTTCTGCCGTACTCGACCACACAGCTTTGGATGCAAAGTCGCTTGAGCTCAACCGCGTCCTCAACGCTATGGGAATCCGCTGCACCACTGAGTTTGACAAGGGCCAGTTCAACACCGCAATTTCTGCAGTTATGGAGCTTGTTAATGCGGCAAGTGCCTATATCAACGAGGTTCCTGCAGAGTCCAGAGATGCAGCACTTTGCTACAAGGTTGCAAATGATGTTGTTGCCATGCTGGCTCCAATCATTCCTCACTGGGCTGAGGAGCTCAGCCACGAGGCTCTGGGTAAAGACACACCTGTCTATCACCAGCCATGGCCAGAGTTTGACCCAGAGCAGGCAAAGAGCAATACCGTTGAAATTGCTGTTCAGCTTAAGGGTAAGGTCCGCGCTCGCATTGAGGTTGCTGCCGATGCTTCTGAGGAAGAGCTCACTGCAGCTGCAACTGAAGCAATTGCCGATCAGCTTGAGGGTAAAGAGATTAGAAAAGTCATTGTTGTTAAGGGTCGACTTGTGAATATCGTTGCCTAACAGCAAAAACACTTGACGAGAAGCCCTTTATCTCGTAAGATATCTCTAAACGTAGTTGTTATTAGTTGGAAGTGGGGTTGAGTTTTGACCCCGCTTCCTTTCTGTATGTAGATGAGGAGGTCAAATGCAAAACGAAGGTGCAACACAGAAAATCTTGTCCGCACTCGAGCAGGCTGCACTCAATCACCACATTGATATTGTTGATGTTGAGATTGTTGGTTCTTCTAAGAATCCTGTGGTCAGAGTAAGAATTGACCATGATGACGAGAAGGCAGAGACTATTTCTCTTGATGAAGTTGCTCAAGAAACATCATGGATCTCAGAGACCATCGATGAGCTTGATCCTTTCCCAGCATCATTTACCTTGGAGGTTTCTTCTCCAGGAATGGCTCGTCCGCTTCGCCGCGCAAAAGACTTTGAGCGCTTTGCAGGAGAAGAGATTCAGCTTCAGACTACCGCCACAGAGGGACGCCGTAAATTTACCGGCAAACTCTTGGGCATTGAGGGTACAACTATCTCAATCCAGACAGAAGATGAAGTCTGTACTGTTGATTTGTCTGAGTTAAAGAAGTGCGTTATTAAACCAGTTTTTGATTTCTCGGCCTCAGCCAAGAAGTAGATAGAGAGGATTATTCATGGCATCTGAAATGATGGAAGCTTTGATGTTGCTTTGCCAGGAGAAGCACATCGATGAGTTGTATCTTCTGGACCGTTTGGAGCAGTCTCTGGCAAAAAGCTATGCTGACGTCCTCCATCTTGATTTTGGCGCCCGTGTCACCATTGATAGGGCTACTGGTCGTGTCTACGTCTATGAGCTTGTCCCTAAGGGTGAGCCAGATGAGGAGACTGGTGAGTACACTGAGTTTGACGAGGTAGACGTAACTCCTCCAGATACCAGCCGTATTGCTGCACAGCATGCTAAGGCAGAGATCAAGACGCTTGTACGCAACGCTGCTCGTGCACAGATTTATGATGAGTTCCGCGGTCGTATTGGTGACATCATCACTGGTACCGTTCTTCAGTCCACTCCTGATTTCACCATCATTAAGATTCGTGAGGGTGTTGAGGCAGAGCTTCCACACTTTGATCAGCGCCGTTTCCCTGATGAGCGCGATGAGCGTCCAGCAGGCGAGCGTTACCTTCACAACCAGCGCATTAAGGCAATTATCGTAGACGTTCGCGATCCTAACGCAACTCAGCCAGCAGTTCGTGGTGAGCGTCAGCGTCCACCAATTGTTGTTTCTCGTACCCACCCAGATCTTATTCGTCGTCTCTTTGAGCTTGAGGTTCCAGAGGTTTATGACGGTGTTGTAAGCATCCGCTCCATTGCTCGTGAGGCTGGCGTCCGTTCCAAGATTGCTGTTTCTTCCGTTGATGAGCGCCTTGATCCAGTTGGTGCTTGCGTTGGTCCTAAGGGCAGCCGTGTTCGCACCGTAGTTTCTGAGCTCCGTGGAGAGCGCGTTGACGTTGTGCCTTGGTTTGACGATGCTGCTCGTTGCGTTGCGTCTGCACTTTCACCTGCACGCGTTTCTCGCGTTATTGTTGATGGCGCTACGGGACACGCAACTGTTATTGTTCCTGATGATCAGCTGTCTTTGGCAATTGGTAAAGAGGGCCAGAATGCTCGCCTTGCTGCTCGCCTAACTGGTCTTCACATTGACATCAAGAACGAATCCCTTGCTGCAAGTATTCTGAACAACCTTCCTGAGGTTGTTGAAGAGACTGTTGACGAGGAAGAGATTGCTCATCGTTGCAAGTATGTGAGCCCTAACGGAACTCCTTGCCGCAATATGGCAAGACCTGGTTCTGATTTCTGCGGCATTCATGATGACATGGAGAATGCAGAGATTTCTTCTGATCCAGACTCACTGATCTAGTCAACTACCTGTAACTATCCCGTCAACCGGAAGGTTTTCATATATGGCAAAAATGCGTGTACATGACCTTGCCAAAGAATATGGTATGCAGAGCAAGGAATTGCTCGAGCACCTTGCGGACATGAAGATTCCTGCAAAGTCCGCTTCTTCTACGCTTGAAGATGCATATATCTCTATTGTTCGTAAGAAACTCCAGCCTATTATGGAGGCTCGTGCCGCTGAAATCGCAGCTCAGAAGGCTGCTGAGGAAGAGGCTGCTGCCAAAGAGGCAAAGGCAGCCGCAGAGGCAGCAGAGGCTGAGCGACTTGCTGCAGAGGCAAGGCGTGAGGCTGAGCGTGCAGAGGAAGAGAAGAAGCGCGCAAAAGAGGAGGCTGCTCGCAAGAAAGAAGAGGAGCGCCGCCGCGCTGAGGAAGAGAAGAAGCGTCTTGAGGCTGAAGAGGCCGAGCGTAACCGCGTAAAGGATACCGCTCCTAAGGCAGCTCCTTCCTTCAACAACCTGCTTGACCAGATTGCTCAGCAGGAAGAGGTATTGAAGCAGCAGGCAGCGGAGTCCGCTGCTCAGAAGAAGGCCGAGAAGGGACCTAGAAACCACGCTCGCGCTAATGCAAGCGAGGCAAGTGGTGCTCCTTCTCGTCATAACTTCAAGAATGAGCGCGATGACGCTTCCCTGTCTGATGAGCGTCCAAACGGCAAGCGCAAGAAGAATCGTCGCGGTGGAGATGACGGAGAAGACCGTTATAGCCGCATGGCACGTGAGGCTGAGGCTTACAACAGAAGCCGCGTTTTAGATGAGGCTCGCGTTGCTATTGAAGAGGCAAGCCGTGAGTCCACTGGCCGCCGTAAAAAGCGCAAAGAGCGTCGTCAGAAGCAGGCTGCAGAGGCTGCTATGGAGCAGCGTATTGAGGAAGCACTTGCAAACGACCAGGATATTTCCCAGCTTGATACGGTAAAGGTCCCTCAGGGTTCTACTGTCTCTGAACTTGCTGAGCTTCTTGGTGTTCCTGCAAATGACATTATTAAGCGCCTGTTCCTGCTTGGCAATCCTCTGACGCTTACCGAGACCATGTCTGATGAGCTTATTGAGATTGTTGCTGATGACCTTGGCCGCCAGATTAAGATCATGTCCAAGGAGGAGGAGAACTCCTTCACCTTCTACGATGATCCTAAGGACTTGAAGCCACGTCCTCCAGTAGTTACCGTCATGGGTCACGTTGACCACGGTAAGACATCGCTTCTGGACGCAATCCGTCACACCGGCGTTGCAGCTGGTGAGGCTGGTGGTATTACACAGGCAATCGGTGCTTCTCAGGTCACCATTAACGGCCGTGAGATTACCTTCATCGATACCCCAGGTCACGAGACCTTTACCGCAATGCGTGCTCGTGGTGCAAAGGTCACCGATATTGTCATCTTGATTGTTGCTGCAGACGACGGCGTTATGCCTCAGACCATTGAGTCTATTAACCACGCAAAGGCTGCTGGTGTTCCAATTGTTGTTGCAGTCAACAAGATTGATAAGCCAGGCGCAGATCCTACCCGCGTTCGTCAGGAGCTCACCGAGTACGGTGTTATTCCTGAGGAGTGGGGCGGACAGAACATGTTTGTTGACATCTCCGCTAAGCAGAATTTGGGCATCGACGATCTTCTCGAGACCATTCTTTTGCAGGCAGATGTCCTTGAGCTGAAGGCCAATCCAGACACCTTTGCGTCTGGTAACGTTCTTGAGGCTAAGCTTGACCGTGGTCGCGGCTCTGTTGCTACTGTTCTGGTTACACGCGGTACACTCCACATCGGCGACGCTCTTGTTGCTGGTATGGCATTTGGACGCGTCCGCGCAATGCTTGATCCTAAGGGCAACGCAGTTACTACCGCTGGTCCTTCTGATGCAGTTGAGATTCTTGGTCTGCAAACCGTTCCTGGCGCAGGCGATGAGTTCCGCGTCTTCCAGGAGGAGCGCGATGCTCGTGAGCTTGCTGATCAGCGCGCCCTTAAGGCTCGTATTGAAGAGCAGAACCGTGTTAAGCACGTTACCCTCGAGAACCTCTTTGACACTATGGCTGACCGTGACGTCAAGGAACTCAACCTCATCATCAAGGCTGACGTTCAGGGCTCCATCGAGGCTCTCCAGGATTCTCTGGACAAGATGGACCAGTCCGAGGTTCGTATCAGCACCATCCACTCTGCTGTTGGTGGTATTACCGAGACAGACGTTGTTCTCGCTGATGCATCCAACGCAATTATCATTGGCTTTGGTGTCCGTCCAGATGCAAAGGCTAAGCTTGCTGCAGAGCGCGTAGGCGTTGAGATTAGAACGTATAGCGTTATCTACAAGGCAATCGAAGAGATTGACGCTGCTCGTATTGGTATGCTTAAGCCAACTGAGCAGGAAGTCCAGACTGGCGTTGCTGAAGTTCGCGATACCTTCAAGGTACCTAAGGTTGGTATTGCTGCCGGCTGCATGATTTCTGAGGGCGAGATTTCTCGCGACGACAACATCCGCCTCATCCGTGACGGCTTTGTTGTCTACGATGGAAAGATTGCATCGCTCAGGCGCTTCAAAGACGACGTTAAGAGCGTTAAATCCGGCTACGAATGCGGTATTGGCCTTGAGAACTTCCAGGACATCAAGCCTGGCGACCAGCTTGAGGGCTATCGCATTGAGCAGGTGGCTCGTACCGAGTAAGAAGGGACAGCATGAAACAGAATCAGTTTTCTCGTCGTACTAATGAGATTGCTCGAGAAAAGCTCAGCTGGATCCTTTTGTTTGAAATTTCCGACCCTGATCTCCAGCTTGTGACTGTCACAAGCTGTGAGGTCTCGGTTGATAAGTCCTTTATGCGCGCCTATGTAAGCTGTGAGCCTGATCGCTACGAGAAGGTCCTCGCAGCTCTCAAGCGTGCAAAGGGTAGGATTCGCTCGCTTTTGGGTCATGCGCTGAACTGGCGTGTAACCCCTGAGCTTGATTTCAAAATTGATACCACTACCGATGAGGCTGAACGCATTGCTCAGGCACTTGAGGTAGTTCCACCAACTCTTGGTGTCGAGAAAGACGAGTTTGGATACCCTCTAGCTTCTGATGAAGAGAATTCTGACGAGGAGGCGTAAGTAAGTGACGTCACTGAATACAAAAGTCAGTCGTCCAGAGTTTGACGAGGTTATAGCTCTGATTGAGCAGGCCTCGTCAATCGTTGTTTGCGCACATACTTCTCCTGATGGAGATGCGATTGGCTCTGGATTAGCACTTTCTT
Organism: uncultured Atopobium sp.; assembly: GCA_938038135.1. Classification (GTDB taxonomy): domain Bacteria; phylum Actinomycetota; class Coriobacteriia; order Coriobacteriales; family Atopobiaceae; genus Lancefieldella. Next base: position 2,767 of record CALHQT010000038.1, on the reverse strand, counting down.
CCATTATTCAGAGAAGATGGCCTAGCAAAACTGTCACTAATCTTTTGGCAGATGCTGATGGGGAAGTACCACGCATTTACAAGTTTCTTGATGGTACTGAGAGCTTTGTCCCTGCAAATAAGTACGAGGGAACTCCAGATCTTTTTATCTGCGTAGATCTTTCTACTGCAGGTCGTTTGGCTGATGCAGAAGCGCTGATGAGCCGTTCTAAGACGGTAGCAGTGCTTGACCATCACCCATACAACAACGTGTATTGGAATGCAGGTCTTGTGCGTCCTGATGCAGCGGCAACTGGCGTCATTATCACCGAGTTTGCCTGTCATTTGGGCGCAGAGCTTGTTCCATCAGAGGCACAATGCCTTATGTGCGCCCTGGTAACTGATACTGGTCGTTTCCAGTACCAAAACGCTGACGGTGAGGCTTTTGAGGTTGCAAGTTTGCTGGTAGAAGCAGGCGCTTCTCCATCTCAGATTGCACTTCATGTCTATCAGAGTGACCGTTTGGCCTACCTTCATCTTGCCGCAAAGGTTATGGGTCGTATTCGCACCTTTGGTGAGGGTCGTGTTGCCTACAGCTATGTCACTACGGCAGATCTTTCTGCATCAGGCGTTCCTCTTGCTGAGATGGATGGCCTGGTAGACATTGTGCGTTGCGTTGAGGGAACTGAAATTGCCCTCTTCCTCAAAGAGGTTGACGGCGGAAAAGTTCGTGGCAACCTGCGCTCCAAGTCCAAACTTGATATTTCCGGCGTAGCTCGCCAAATGGGTGGCGGTGGCCACACTGCTGCTGCAGGCTTTACCGCTGAAGGCACCATTGATGACGTATTTACCCAGATAGTCCCTCTGCTCATTGATCTTCTCGCGCTTGACAAGGAGTCATAGGTGAAGCGAGGAGCAAGTGGAATTAACGCACTTATTGCAGTTGACAAGCCGCTTGGCTTAACCAGCCATGACGTGGTTTCTCGCGTTCGTCGCGCATTTGGCGAGAAACGCGTGGGGCACGCAGGCACCTTGGATCCTAATGCAAGCGGCGTGTTGGTAGTGGGCATTGGCCTTGCCACAAAGCTTTTGGGCCTTCTGACGCTTGACCGCAAGGGGTATGTAGCCGACATTTCGTTTGGAGCTCGCACCTCAACTGATGACGCAGACGGTGAGGTTGTGGCCACGGCACCTGTCCCAGCGGAGTTGCGTGAGGAAGAGTTTGCTCGTGGGGCCTGCGCAAAGTTGGTAGGCTCCATAGATCAGCTGCCACCAGCGGTTTCTGCAATCTCTGTTGATGGCAAACGTGCCTATCAGCTTGTTCGTGAAGGTAAGACGCCAGAGCTTGCGGCTCGTAGAGTCTCTATTTACGATGCTACGCTTTTGGCGGTGCGCAAACCTTCTACTACGGATGAATCACTGGTGTGGACAGTTGCGTTTGACGTTTCAAAAGGCACCTACATTAGAAGTATTGCTCGAGACCTTGGTCAGTCTCTTGGAACAGAGGCTCATATTAGTGGCCTGAGAAGGACGTTCTCTGGCCCCATTACGCTTGGTAGCTGCGCTTTATTAGAAGAGCTTGAACAAAGCCCAGATCAAGTACTTGAAGCCAAACGCCTCAATCCAACTGAGGTACTTGGCTATCCTGTGCACAGGTTGACTGCAGCAGAATACAAGTGTGTTGAGGTTGGAAAGCGTTTTGGTATTCCAGAAGATCTCTCTGAGATTGCTCATAACTCACTGGTCAGCCTTGTGTGGAATGATGCTCTTGTAGGAATTTGGACAAGGCAGGGCTCCTGCCTTGTCTGCCAGACAAACTTCTCTCAAGGTATTTTGTGTAAGTAAGGATGCACGTTGAACAAGGTAGAACGCATAGTACAATCCGTTTTGTATGGAAGTGAGTTGCCGGCTCCACGTGAGCTTGGTGATGCTGACTTCTATACACTGCGTTCTGACTGCTACAGGCAGCCTTGCGTGTGCGTGCTTGGTGTCTTTGACGGACTTCATGAGGGCCACCAAGGGCTTCTCGCTAGCGCAAAAAAGGACGCCGAAACTCGCAATGTACCACTTGTTGCTGTGACGTTTCTGCCAGACCCTGTTGAGGTGCTGTTTGATGGCTCTCCTCGACGTTTGCTCTCGGGAGAAGATAGACTTCGCGCGCTTGCTGCATGGGGAGTGGATGGCATTCTGGTGCATCACTTTACCCGCGAGTTTGCGGCATTGAGTGCCACACAATACGTTGAGGATAAGTTGCTTCCAAGCGTCTCGGCCGTGTCCGTACATGTGGGTTCTGACTTTGGTCTGGGAGCTCAAGGCGCTGAAGGAAGCGCTTTGCTCACCTCGCTTGGACACAAACACGGTTTTGAAGTTCATGCTCACGAGCTTTTTTGTTCGGGTGGACAGAAAATTTCTGCCACTCGTATTAGGGGCTTACTTGAGCAGGGCAAAGTTGAGGAGGCAGCAAGCCTGCTCGGCCGCTGGCACTTTTTAAGCGGTGTGGTCAAGCATGGTCGTGGCCAGGGCACCGGCTTTGGTTTTCCTACGGCAAACGTCGCGCTTGACCTGCATGATTGCATTCCTCAAGACGGCGTGTATGCGTGCTATGTGGTTCATGGCGCAACAACTTGGCCCGCTGCGGTTAATGTGGGAAAAGCTCCTTCATTTGAGTCTCAAACAGGACCTTTGCTTGAGGCTAATCTTCTAGGTTTTAGCGGTAACTTATATGATTTAGAGGTTCAGACGGTATTTGTGAGGAGACTGAGGGAATCTAAAAAATTTGATTCGCTGGA
>CALHQT010000037.1:0-6055 GCA_938038135.1 uncultured Atopobium sp. | reverse complement strand
GCTGCTTGGTCCATTGGATCTTATCTTACAAAACAGACATCACCAAGTCCTGATGAAATTGCAATAAAAATTAAAGGAAATACAGATACAAGTGGGTCAGATAATGATGAAATTGAGGCTTTAAGTTTTTTCTCATATAATAATTCCATCTTTAAGGTTAATGGTGAATCGGTTAACGGATATTCAATTGATAAAATTATTAACTTACTGGATTGCGGAATACCAATTTTAGGCCGGTTACATCAATCGGAAACTTCAAGGAAGATTGCGCACGATTCTGAAAATGTTGGACATGCAGTTGCAATTTGCGGTTATTTATATAATGGTAATTTAACAGAGTTATACGCACAGGATTCTGCGTCAAACAAAGTGGTAATTTTACGACCTAATATTTCTGGCGTATTTAGTTATTTTGAACTTAAAAAAACTGTACTTGATTTAGATGCTGTAATTTATCCAACAGGATTTCAAAGTAACGATGGCGGTAATACGTGGTATTACATTGCTTCAGATTCGGTAACACGCTGCTCAGGTTGGAAAAGCTATGAAGGTAATTATTGTTTCTTTGACTCGAGCAACCATCTTCAAAGAGGCTGGCTTCATGAATCAGAAGGCTGGTATTATCTAGGATCTACTGGAGCCATGCAAAAAGGCTGGGTATTTGTTGATGGAAAATGGTATTTCCTTCAAGATAATGGCCTTATGGCTTACTCTCAATGGTTTAAATGGAATGGTGTTTGGTATTACCTTAATAGCGATGGATCTGCTCAAACAGGTTGGAAAGAAATAGAAGGTAGCTATTATTTCTTTAATGACTCAGCAAAAATGCAAACAGGCTGGGTTAATGATAGAGGTTATTGGTTTTATCTTGATTCCTCAGGAAAGATGCTTACCGGTTTTCAAACAATAAATGGATACAAATATTATTTTGCTGATAACGGCTCTATGACTCTTGGTTGGTTTAGAGTAGGCTTCCCTTGGTATTATGCAGATTCTAATGGCGTTATACAAACAGGATGGCAATATATAAAGGGAGAATGGTATTACTTCAATTATACAGGCACAATGCATATAGGCAGGCTTATAGACGGTGGTTATATATTCCAATTAGATGCATCTTCTGGCGCTATGCAAATTGGATGGTTTGCAACGCTTGAAGGCAAGCTCTTCTTTAGAACTGAGAAAAATGTTCCTTACGGTGGACCTAAGGGTTCAATGGTAGTTGGACAAAAGGCAAGGATAGATGGTGTTGTGTATGAATTTGATCAAAAAGGCATTGCTAGAAAAGTCTTAAATCCAAATATTGTTCCCGTGTTAGCGCCAACTACAGACTTAAGTGAGGTGACTGATGATGCTGCGTAGGAAAAATTAGCATTAGGCAAAGTGATTCTGATTTTCCTTCTGCCAGTTCATTGATCACTTCTCGCTTAGGTTCAGAGTATCTTGATTTTATGGCAAACAAAGAGCGTGTAGTGGATCTTCTGTAAGACATAAAAAACGCGCGCTTCAGAAAACAATTCTGAAGTGTGCATAATTTAATTTTCTAAGAAAAACCTAGTAGTGGATGATAATTGGATCTCCATCTTTGGCAATATCAAAGAGTTTCTGAGCGTTTTCATAGCTTAGGTTAATACAGCCGTGACTGCCGCCAGTTCTGTAGATGTTTCCACCAAACGCACTTCTCCATGGAGCGTTGTGAAAACCAACTTCCTGACCTTTTACACCCAACCAGAAGTCAACGTGTGCATCCCAACCTGGTTTGCCATTCTCGTCATTTGGACCAAGAAGACGAGCGTTTCTAATGTGGCTGGTAATATACCAGACTCCTTCCGGAGTGTTGTGATGTCCGTCTGGGATACCTGTTACTACATCGGCTTCCCAAAGAATTGTTCCATCATCACCATAAAGAACAGCATGCTGAGTGGTAAGGTCAACGTCAATATAACGACCGCCCCAGTCCTGCTCGCCCTGTTTAGTAAATTTATCGGCCGACTGCTTTGTAGGCAGTTCAATCTTTGTTGCCTGACCAGCGGACAGACCGTCAGAGATAGCTTTTACAGCAGCATCATTATCAATAACCCAACCGTATGCACCAGCGGCCTTTGTAGTGAATTCTTTTCCATCCCAGCGCTTATACGTTCTTGAAGTTCCACGAGTATCTACTGCAGGAGCAAGTGTCTCGTTGACCCATTTGGTAATGGCGTCTGTATCAAATGAAATAGAGAGATTCTCATCAAACTTAATCCAGCTAGCAATGGTGTCTTGATCAAGCTGATATGCAGCAGAATCGCCTAGCATCAAATCAACTGCAGAAGCAACGTATGAATTAGCAGTCTTCAAGGCAGTATCAAGGTCTTCTGCGCTCATGAGGCTTTCTGGGCCAAGCTGTACGGTAGTGCTCAGATTATCAAAAGCGGTTTGCAAGTCTTTATGGACACCCTCAAGAGATAGTCTTGTAGCAATAGCGTCATCAGCAAAAATAAACTTTTTAGCCGAGCTATCGTAGGTAATACCATTGTTCTCTAGAGTTTGAGCAGATTCTTTTGCCTGCTCAATTCTTTGATTAAAGAGTGCGTCTGCCTTGCTTGTATCGTACGAAGCGGTTGCATGTGGGCTTAGGGACCTGCTACGAGTAATCTCCAGTGGCCACATCCAAGGATTCTGCTGGCTAATAGCATCGTGAGCATATCCAGCTGCGTCGTATGTTAAATCAATGTCAGATGCCTTGATGGTTAAATCTACGCCGTTTCCAGAGACTTGGACGGAGTAATTTGAGGCCTCGTTTGCTCTAGAAGCTTGTAAATCTGAAGCAGGTTTTAAGGAGTAGTCCTTACCATAAATGCTGGTTTGAGGCATAAAGAAGAAGTTAAAGAAGATTGCTCCACCCACATACACAAGGGCGAGAATACCAACGAGCACAGCAGGTATCTTCCACCACTGATGTTTCTTGTGAACAACGGGAGCCTCTTCTTTTTCTCCAAGCTCTGCGCTATCAAGGGGAGCAATGACAGTTAGATCATCTGCCTGCTCTTCTGGCGCTTCCGCTGATTGTGAAGAATCATTAAGCTGATTGGCTTTTACCTGCTCTTCATTGAGAGCAACGTACATATCAGTATCGCCAAGGCTTGGTACTGAGTCTTTAAGAGAAGGCGCTTTCTCTGTAGCTTCCTCTGAAGAAAGAGGTTGTAGGTTAGCGGTATGAGAAGCAGAGCTTTTTGCAAAGTGCTTAGCCAAGGAGCACTCCTTATAAAAACGAAGTTACATAGCAAAAATCAGTGTGTTTTGACAAACAGACTTTCTGCAAATGAGTCAAAGACACATTCATTTAGTGTAGTGCATATTCACCACATATTTTATGGAACTTACGTGGAATTATTTTCTATAGGAGATGAACAAAACTGGAGTAATATATACGACATTTAGAAATAATTATTTTTCAATTGCAGGGGGAGCAATAGCGTATGTCATCAACTAGAGTCAATAGTACTACGCAAAATATTAGATGTGTTTGTACTGCTCTTGCCGTACTTCTTTTATGCATTTCAGCTTTTCCTAAAATTGCTGTAGCTACTGCTTCAACTAGCCAATCAAATTCTCATTCTGCTAATCAGTTGTTACTGCATACTGATGTCAAATCATATGAGCTTCTTCCTTCTGATTTTGCTTCGCTTGTTGGCAATGATTCAACTTCGTTTGATAATCTTGAACCAGTTAAGCCTTATGAGGCAGTTAACACTGATTCTCATCCAAACTATAGCAAGGTAAGTGATTTTGTTTATTTAGATAGAGATCAGTTTGACTTGTCGCTTTTCTCGCCAGATGATTCTCTGAGATATACAACAGATGATGCAGCTGTAGATGCATACATTCAGACTCATCCAGAGCTTGCCGGTGTGACTGATCGTAGAATTTTGCTTCCGGTGTTTGAATTTGATTCAGACAATGATATTCAGGCTCACAGAGACAGAATTAATTCATACATCGCTAATGGTCAGCTGGCACAAGGGTCGGTTGGTCAGGATAATACCGCTGTTATTGATACCAGTTTGCCTATGGGTCAGTATAAGCTGGAAAAAACGCTCTCGTATGATCAAGAGCATGGCTTCTATTACATCTATACCATGCACGTGGGTGTATCTAATATTGATCGTAACCTCACAACGTTTGTTGATAGCAACGGAAATAAGACTGAAAAACAAGGTCTGTTCCAGGCTCCAGAGGTAGTGGGTAATGACATTCTTGACCATAAAGAAGTGGATTCTTATACGATTTCTGCTGGTTATGATGGTGATGGTAATGTTGCTCGTCCAACTACGTATGTGACACATATTACGTATTACTACACCCTCGCGCACACCGCATATGTCTCTGATACTGGAACTACCTTAAAACCTATTGACGCTGGTCTTCAGAATGCTCCTGCTACCATTTCTTCTTACAGCTATGATCACACGGTTGATGCAGGTACAAGGCGAGTATTGGATATTGATGCCGTGACAGCTCGCCTTATGGCTGAGATTCAGGCACAAGATGTTACTCAGCTTTTCCCTGTTAGTGCTGCTACGCACAATGGCGATATTGTTATCAGTAGGACTCCTGGATATGATACCTACGATGTTCAGTTGTTTGAGAATGGTCAATTTACTATCGATATGACTTATATGCCAGATGGCACACCTCGTGTCGTTGATGCCGACGGCAATGCTATTTATTTCTCTAATCACTTTAAGGATGTTGTTTATTCTTCATATCAAGATGACACCTTGCCTGTTGGTCAGTATCGAATTGAATATCTGCTTACCCCAACATCTGCAGATCCAGATCACTTTGATTCATACCAGCATTTAAAGGTCAATCTTGTTATTGGCACAAGTGATACTTCTCAGCCAGCCATTACTGCAAATTGGACTCACGTATACGTGAAGCAGCCTGAGACTACGCCAGAAACACCTGAGACGCATACTCCTGAGGAGCCTCAGCAAGCTCAGAAGAAGTCACAGCTTCCTGATACTGCAGATTATTCTCAGGTTGCGCTTCAGGGCACACTTGTCTGCTCCTCTGTCTCACTGGTTTCTCTAAGCTTCTTCCTCAAGAGAAAGCTGCTACAGAAGTAATCTAGGAATATATGACGCTACTCTTGTCTCAAGAGTGAGAGAATACTGTTTATCAAGAGGCGAGAGGTACGTTATTTATGGCAACACATCCAGTTATTCACATAGATTCATCCGACGACAGTCGTCTTGATATGTATGCTCGATTGACTGATAACCAGCTTCGTAATCGTCTTGACCCAACTCGTGGCGTCATGATTTGTGAGTCTCATTTTGTGATTGAAACTGCGCTATCTGCAGGTTGCAGGCCACTCTCATTTCTTGCAAATACCTCTCATACAGACAATATTTTACAGATTGTCGAGAAGTTCCGTCCTGTGTCAGATGACGTTCCTATTTTCATTCTTCCAGATGAGCAGCTTACACAGCTTATTGGCTACAAGATGAATAGAGGAGTGCTCTGCGCTATGAGGAGGCCCCAAGGTGTAGCATTAGAAGAGATTCTTAGCGCCTCTAAGCATATTGCCGTTTTGGAAGATCTGGTTGACGTTAATAACGTAGGTGCAGTCTTTAGATCAGCGGCAGCTCTCAATGTAGACGCTGTTATTTTGACAGCTAAATGTGCTGACAACCTCTCAAGACGAGTTCTGCGTGTTTCTATGGGAACGGTTCTTAATGTGCCTTGGGCTCGCCTGGATGAAGAGACAACATCGCTAGATCTTATAGAAAAGCTTAAAGCTCATTCTTTTACTACGTACGCTCTTGCGCTTACAGATTCTGCAGTACCTTTAAATAAAAACTTGGTAGAAGGCAAAAAAGCCGCGCTGTTCTTTGGTAGTGAAGGCTATGGACTTGATAAGAAAACTATTGAGGCTTGTGACGTTACTACTATCATTCCTATGTCACATCAGGTGGACTCTTTGAACGTTGCGGCATCATCTGCTGTTGCTTTTTGGGAGCTCTTTGCCCGATAGCTTTTGTGGAATGCCTTTAATCGCGGTACA
>CALHQT010000036.1:0-24574 GCA_938038135.1 uncultured Atopobium sp. | reverse complement strand
GGGCCCCCGTCAATTCCTTTGAGTTTTAGCCTTGCGGCCGTACTCCCCAGGCGGGACACTTAATGCGTTAGCTGCGGCACGGAAGAAATATTCCCCCACACCTAGTGTCCATCGTTTACGGCTAGGACTACCAGGGTATCTAATCCTGTTTGCTCCCCTAGCTTTCGCTCCTCAGCGTCAGTTATGGCCCAGAAGGCCGCCTTCGCCACTGGTGTTCTTCCTAATATCTGCGCATTCCACCGCTACACTAGGAATTCCACCTTCCCCTACCAAACTCAAGTCTGCCGGTATCGGGAGCGAACGGGGGTTGAGCCCCCGGATTTAACTCCCGACCTAACAGACCGCCTACGAGCGCTTTACGCCCAATGAATCCGGATAACGCTTGCCCCCTACGTATTACCGCGGCTGCTGGCACGTAGTTAGCCGGGGCTTCTTCTGCAGGTACCGTCACTTTCGCCTCGTCCCTGCTGAAAGCGGTTTACAACCCGAAGGCCTTCATCCCGCACGCGGCGTCGCTGCATCAGGCTTTCGCCCATTGTGCAAGATTCCCCACTGCTGCCTCCCGTAGGAGTCTGGGCCGTGTCTCAGTCCCAATCTGGCTGGTCGGTCTCTCAACCCAGCTACCCATCATTGCCTTGGTAGGCCGTTACCCCACCAACAAGCTAACAGGCCGCGGGCCCATCCCTCTCCGCCGGAGCTTTCTCGAGTCTTCCATGCGGGAGACTCGAAGTATTCGGTATTATCCACGGTTTCCCGTGGCTATCCCAATGAGAGGGGCAGGTTGCCCACGTGTTACTCAGCCGTTCGCCACTTTATACACACCCGAAGGTGCTTTAATCGTTCGACTTGCATGTGTTAGGCGCGCCGCCAGCGTTCATCCTGAGCCAGGATCGAACTCTCCATTCAAAATTAAACTGACTAAAAGTCAGTACAATTTAAAGTTGAGTTGAATCCACGTCTCTAAAATCCCGCTGATCTCGGATTCGCTGAAATTATGAATTGACTATTGAACAAAATGTTCAAATTCGAATTTCGCTTGTCTGTCTTTGCTGATCTTTCGATCGCAGTATCCGGTTTTCAAGGTTCGCTGCGCTGCGATTTCACATTGCGTGGTGCGCGGCGCGGGGAATAACTATACGCACTTACAACTCGTTTGTGAAGATGATTTTGTATCTTCTTAATTCCTCCACAATTTCTACACAATTCGTAGTCTTTAGTGAACTAGTGCGTATATTGGGCATTGAATTCCCTTTATCGTCTAGTAGTAACACTTTATTTTTCAACTATATATAGTGTTGTCATTTTTACGATGTCTTTATTACTTATTACGTCGTCTCGCCGCGCGTTATTCACTGTCTTTTATCGCGACTTTTTACACGTCCTTGTTATACGTCTTCCATCGCATCTTTTCTCGCGATTTAATGAGGCTAAATCTCGTCTTTTACAATCTGGCAAGCTGCATCAAGAAGTTGATCGCGAAGTGTCTCGTTAGCGGCCTCAGAATACACGCGTACCAGCGCATCCATACGAGAAGGACGAATGAGCACCCAAGAATCGTCTTTAAACTGAAGCTTAAGGCCATCGGCATGGCTTACCGAAACAGGCACTTTACCTGCAACGTTTTCTGGATTGAGACCTGGAAGGATGTTTCTGAACGCCTGAGTAGCTGCAGCATCAAGTCGCACTCCTCGCCTGCTATAACACATGCGACCCAGTTCAGCCTCGTCCTCAGAGACAAGCTGTGCAAGCGATTTATGGGTATACGCAAGCATTTCGACGATAAGCAGGGCTACAAGCAGTCCGTCTCGCTCCAACAGGTGGCTTGGAATGCAAATACCGCCGTACTCCTCTGCGGCGAGAAGGACGTCTCCTTGCTCAATCTCTGAATAAAGTCGAGCAAATCCAACAGGCACGCTTGCAGACTCTAGTCCAAGATGAGCCGCTTGCCTGGATACCGTTGCAGAACAGGTCAGTGTAGAAACAACGCGGCCAGTTTGCTTTCTATTTTGTACAAGATGGCGTGTGATAAGCGGAATAAGCTCGTGTGGGCTAAGGAGTCGGCCGGTTTCATCTACGGCAGCAGCACGGTCTCCGTCACAATCAAGCAAAAGGCCCAGCTGTGCATGGCGGCTTACCACCATCGAAGAGCACTCATCAGCCCAAGGGTCCGCTGGTTGTGGGTGAATGCCACCAAAATCCCTGACAGGACCTTGGTGCATCTGATGTACAACACATCCAGCTGCGGAAAGTACGTCAGCAAGCAGGTCTGTTGCTGCACCATACATAGGATCAACTACCACGCTCGGGCGTAGCTCTTTAATAACAGACACATTAATCTGATTAAGCAGCGCACTTTTATAAGGCGTCACAATATCTGTTGTGGTAAAAGTTCCACGCTGATCTGTTGGCTCAAGCGGCGTTGCGGATTCCACGCGCTGGAGAAAATCGCGAGAAACAGGGCCTCCATTAGCAGCGCGAATAATCATGCCGCAATATTCGCAGGAAAGCTCAGTTGCAGAAATAATGAGGCCACCAGCCACATCTTTATGATGTGCGCAGGCCCAGCAAACAGATGGAGTTGGGCAAAAAGTCTCGGACACACGCACGTCTAAACCAAAGGAAGCCAATGTTGCAGCGGCTTCAAGAGCAGACGAATCTGCTTCAAAGCGTGTGTCAAAGCCGACAAACACAATACCGCCAGGCAGCTCCTCTGACCAGACGGTACCAAGGGCCTCTGCAAGTCTAACTACATTATCCCTGGTAAAGCCTTTATCATAGCGGGCTTGCCAGCCATCGCTGCCAAAACGGAGTATGTCGGGTCTTTTATCCAATGCGGTTGGCATAGCTGCCGAGCGCCTCTTTAAATGCTGCTGCAGAGCTCTGATCAGAGAGTGCCATACGAGCATTAGTTGCTGCCCAAGCTGCAGGAGTACCGGTATCGCAGCCCTCTTCCGCGTCGATTACCAGCGCATACATCTCTTCCTCAGCAAGCAGGCGCTCCATTGCATCTGTCAGCTGAATCTCGTTGCCGGCGCCAGGACCCTGAGTTGCCAGGAGCTCCATAATCTTTGGAGAAAGCAGGTAACGACCAACAATAAACAGGTGAGAAGGTGCGTCCTCTGGACGGGGCTTCTCGACAAGGCCCGTTACCTTCCAAATAGCACCCTCGCCCTCAGAGTTATCTGAAGGAGAAGAGATGCACTCACCTGCGATAATACCGTAGCGATTCACCTGATCTGCAGGCACTGGAGCAACGGCAATGACGGAAGCGCCATTGTGCTGTTTGGAAATCTCTGCCATGCGGATGCACATCTGACGGTCTGGAACAAAGTAATCGCCGAGAAGTACAAAGAATGGCTGGTCACCTACACCGTCTGCAGCGCAAAGCACGGCATGGCCAAGGCCACGAGGATTGTCCTGATAGGTAAAGGAAACAGGAAGCGCAGAAGCTGCATGGACCTTCTCGGCAAGGTCTTGCTTTCCACGAGAAGAAAGATCTGCTTCAAACTTCTGGTCTTCAGCAAAGTAGGTTTCAATCTGTGGCTTCTCGCGAGAATTGATGATGATTACCTCATCGACCTCTTCTGGCTCAAGAGCCTCTTCTACTACGTACTGAATGACGGGCTTATCCAAAACAGGCAACAGCTCTTTAGGAGTTACCTTTGTTGCAGGTAGAAAGCGCGTACCTAGACCTGCTGCTGGGATAATTGCCTTCATGTGTTTACCTTTCACCTGTGAGCCCTGTTGGCTCTGCACACCTAACGTGCGCTTGTAAGAATGACGGTTTTGCCGCCGATAAACTCAAATGACAGGCGCCTTTATACGTATCTAGCTTGCGTAAGCGCCAGGGTACGTTACTTGCTTGGAATCTCAATTCCACGCTTCTCAAGAAATTCAATGAGCTTGGCCAGTGTGTCTACAGAAAGTGAGTGCTCCATAAGGCAAGCCTCTGCATCTGCAGTCTCTGTGTCTACGCCCAAGTCCTCCTCAAGGAAGGTGCGAAGCGCACGGTGAGCACGCCATGTGGTACGGGCGTTTGCCTCGCCTTCTTTGGTCAGCGTGACACGACCATATCGGCTCTGCTCAACCATGTCCTGCTCTTTAAGCTGGGATAGAGCCTTGTTAACGCTTGCCTTGGAAACATCAAGGCTCTCGGCAATATCAACGGAGCGGACGCTCTTATCGTCATCTGGTTGCTCAAGTGCAATGCGATAAATTGCCTCGAGATAGTCCTCGCCGGCTTTTGTCAGTGTGTGGTCGTTTTGTACGTTATCGTTGGCCATAACTCTCCTCCGACGACTGCTTGACAGTCTTTTTCATGCAAAATCAGTTGCGCTACGCAACGATAATACTTCTAACACTTGAATGATACCCAAAAACGGCGCTTAGATTTACTGGCGAGAAGAGCTGTTTGAAGATTCTGAGGACTCCTCTGAGCTTTTCTCGGCAGCCTCAGCATTTGCCTCGGCATCTGATTGTCCGTTTAAGCTAGACGGATCGTCTCCTGCATCAATTACTTTCATCATCTTTGCAAGTGCGTCTTCATCTGCAATGACATACGACTGACCGTCAATTTCTGTTCCCTCGGATGGCACGTATGCTGTATAGATATCCTTATCAGTGTTCATGCCAATCATCTGAGTGCCCAGAGAAATAATGTTTGAAACAGAGAGATCGGTAATAACCATGCTTGCCGTTGAATTGACAGTATTTGCAATGGCCACAGGGTCTCCTGTGTTTAGAATCTGGGCAATCATAGCCTTGATGAAGGTTCTCTGATGGCGCATGCGGGTGTAATCGCTATCTGCAAAAGCGTAGCGAACACGAGTAAAGAAGAGTGCCTGAGCGCCGTTCAGTTTCTGAACACCAGGGTACAGCTCAACAACGTCGCTGAAGTTCTCTGTATCGCGCATGTACTGCTCAACGTTTACGGTTACGCCACCAAGAGCATCGGTAATGCCTGCGAGACCATCAAAGTTGACCTCTGCATAGTGGGCAATATGTACACCGCACAGTTCATTTACAGCTTGTACCATGCCATTTGCGCCGTCATAGTAGTGGACGGCGTTAATCTTCATGTAAGAACCCTTCCACAAGACACGGGTATCTCGTGGAATAGAAAGCATAGTCACACGCTTATGAATAGGATCAACGCGCGCCAAAATAATGGAATCCGCACGATATTCAGTCTCGCCAGGTCGGCCGTCGGTTCCTAGAAGCAGCATATAATAGGGGTCGCTTGGTGCGGAAGGCTCCTGAAGCGTCTGACGAAGCTCAGCAGTAATGACCTGCGAGTTATTGAGCTGCGCTTGAACGCTTGCATACCAGATACCTGCGCCCACCACAGCGGCAACAAAAACAGCAGCAAAGATGCCCAGAAGCGACCTGACTACCATCTGCTTTCTGAAGACACGCTTACGACGCTTGTGGTAGCCCTCTGCCTGCGTGCGACTAAAAGGAGAGCTGCTCACTGCAGCGTTCTGCGGCGTATTGGCTGTAGCGCTTGGCGCAGTACCTTGGGTACTTCCCGTAGCGGTATTTTGTGCAGTGTCAGCCGAGGTGCCCTGTGCGGCCCCGTTGTCGAGCAGTTTTGCATGCTTTGGTTTAGTTGACACAAACTATCCTTCGATAAAGTCGTCGTCTGGAATGGTAGTGCGCTGAGCATCTGCTCCCAACGCGACGAGTTTCTCGACAAATCCCTCGTAACCGCGGTCAATGTGATGGATGGCAGAAACGATTGTTTCTCCCTCGGCCACAAGACCAGCCATAACAAGCGCGGCTCCACCGCGAAGATCTGGTGACTTGACCTGCGCCCCCTCAAAGCCGGAAACGCCGCGAACAATAGCGTGATGGCCCTCGATGGTGATGTCTGCTCCCATACGGGAAAGCTCGGATGCCAACATAAAGCGGTTTTCAAAGACGTTTTCCGTGATAATGCAGGTACCCTTAGCCAGAGCAAGCAGCGTCATAGTCTGTGCCTGCATGTCTGTTGGGAAACCTGGGAATGGTAGCGTCTGGATATCGATAGCTTTAAGATCTTGCTGGCGAGAAGCCCTTGCCCACCTATCTCCGGTCTCGATGGTAATGCCCATCTGCTCGTACTTCTTAAGTACCAGACCAAGGTGATTTGGCTCAAAACCGTGAACAGTAATAGGCTCACCAGTAAGCGCACCAATAGCCAGGAAGGTACCAGCCTCAATGCGGTCGCCAACAACTTCATGCTCAACAGGATGCAGCTCTGTAACGCCGTAAATCTCAATAACAGGAGATCCAGCACCCTGAATGTTGGCGCCCATTTTGTTGAGCATATTAGCGAGGTCAACAATTTCTGGCTCACGAGCTGCGTTATCAATGACCGTTACACCCTTGGCAAAAACTGATGCCATCATCAGGTTCTCTGTTGCACCAACGGAAGCAAAGGCCAGAGAAACAGTCTCGCCGGTTATGCCGTGAGGAGCGCTTGCGTGAATATTGCCGTGCTCAACCTTAAATTCAACACCCAAAGCCTCGAGGCCCAGGATGTGCATGTCAATTTTGCGAGCACCGATATTACAACCGCCTGGCATCGCCACAACAGCCTTGCCAAAACGAGAAATAAGGGGACCCAAAACAGCAGTTGATGCACGCATCTGTGCAACAAGACTGTAAGGAGTCTCCCAGCTTGTAATATCTGTGGTATCAATTTTGAGCTCGTGAAGACCAACGACTTCAATGCGAGCGCCTAACGTCTTGAGCACCTTGCCCATGACGTGAACGTCTGCAATATTAGGAACGTTAGTGAGCGTAGTAACACCAGGAGCCATGATGGTTGCAGCCATCAATTTAAGGGCAGAGTTTTTTGCACCCTCTACAGTGACCTCTCCTGTGACAGAACGGCCACCTACTACTTTTATGACGTCCATAAACCTCCGAAAACGACAGTGAGAGAATTTTACTCCTCAACCACTTGCTTCAGAAGTAGATTACACCAGTCTATCTTTTTTTCGTAGTAGGCACGACGATTATCGTCTTCTGGAAGAGAAAGCATCTGGTCAATGACGTCATCTCTTGTCTCACGCACAACATCTGCATCAATGTCGTCAACGCGACGAGCATGATCTGCCAAGATAATGACTCCTGTTGGATCGATTTCTGCGTATCCACCAGAAATCACTATCTTGGTCATAGATTCTTCTTTATTCTCTGGATGAGACATGTGCAGTCTTACAACACCATCACCAAGCGCAATGATTTCTGGTGCGTGGCCTGGCCACACACCATACTCTCCATCTGCTGAAGCAAGAATCAGACTTTCAACAGTTCCTTCGTAAAGGAGCTTGTCTGGTCTGACAAACTGACAAGTCAACTCAGCCATGAGAAATCCTAGTTCTGTGAGCTATCCGAAGCGGACATCTTTGCAGCGCGCTCGCGAACATCTTCGATGGTGCCTGCAAAACGGAATGCCTGCTCAGGAAGGTCATCGCACTTACCATCAATAATCTCTGCAAACGAGCGGACAGTCTCCTCAACGGTGCAGTACACACCAGGGTTACCGGTGAACTTCTCGGCAACGTGGAATGACTGAGAGAGGAACTGCTGAATCTTACGGGCGCGAGCAACGGTACGCTGCTGCTCCTCAGAAAGCTCGTCCATACCCAGAATTGCAATGATGTCCTGAAGGTCGGAGTACTCCTGCAGGGTCTCCTGAACTGCCATAGCAACACGGTAGTGCTCTGAACCAACAATGGATGGATCAAGAGCAGAGCTGGAGCTGGCCAGAGGATCAACTGCTGGGTAAATACCAAGCTCGGTAATAGCACGAGAAAGAACGGTAGTTGCATCCAAGTGCGTAAAGGTTGTAGCAGGAGCAGGGTCAGTAAGGTCGTCTGCAGGGACGTAAACTGCCTGTACGGAAGTAATAGAGCCTTCCTTGGTAGAAGTAATGCGCTCCTGAAGCTCGCCCATCTCTGTAGCCAGGGTTGGCTGGTAACCAACTGCGGAAGGCATACGACCGAGAAGTGCGGAAACCTCAGAACCTGCCTGAGAGAAGCGGAAGATGTTGTCGATGAACAACAAAACATCCTGACCCTGATCACGGAAGTACTCTGCAGTAGTAAGGCCTGCAAGAGCAACACGCATACGAGCTCCTGGTGGCTCGTTCATCTGACCGTAGACGAGGCAGGTCTTGTTAATAACGCCAGACTCAGTCATCTCAAGGAAGAGGTCAGTACCCTCACGAGTACGCTCTCCAACGCCGGTGAATACGGATGTACCACCGTGCTGCTGAGCCAGGTTGTTAATAAGCTCCTGAATCAGAACGGTCTTACCAACGCCAGCGCCACCAAAGAGGCCAGTCTTTCCGCCTCGAACATAAGGCTCGAGAAGATCGATTGCCTTGATGCCCGTCTCGAAAATCTCTGTCTCAGTAGTGAGCTCTTCGAAGAGAGGTGCTGGGTGGTGAATTGGATAAAACTCAACGTCTTCAGGAATATCTCCACCGTCGACTGGCTGACCCATGACGTTCCAGACGCGGCCCAGCGTAGATTTGCCTACTGGCATCATCATTGGCTTGCCGGTGTCCTTAACGCGAAGATTACGCTGAAGACCATCGGTTGACGACATAGCGACGGTACGAACAACACCACCGTGAAGCTGAGACTCAACCTCAAGAACGGTGCTGACGTGACCAACAGGCGTGTCATCCTCTACCGTCAGTGCGGTATAGATGCTTGGAACAGGTCCGTCGAACTTAACGTCGACAACTGGTCCAACTACGCGAACGATTACGCCATCGTCAACGCGCTGATTGCGCTTGTTGAGAATAGCTTCCTCAAAGGAAGAAGTCTCTACTTGCATATCTGACATTACATATCCTCCAATGCTGCAGCACCACCGATAATCTCATTGAGCTCAGTGGTGATTGCGCCCTGGCGTTCGCGATTGTACGTACGGCTAAGAGCGCCTAAGACGTTCTCAGCATTATCAGTTGCAGACTGCATTGCACGACGGCGTGCACCATGCTCGGCTGCAGCAGAATCAAGAAGTGCGTGGAAGATGACCGTCTTGATATAAGCGGGCATCAACGAATCAAGTACCTGAGAAGCAGATGGCGAGAAGTGATATTCACTCTTGTTATACGTCTTCACCTGTGAGAGGGCTTCTTCGGTACGTGGTTTATTAGGAATCGTGAGTTTATCGCGCGAAATAGGAAGAAGTTGCTCTGTAACCTGCTCTTGGTCAACACGGTTCTTTGCATGCCAGTACTTGATTACGACACGATCAATCTTACCCTTGATATAACCATCCATGATGTAGGAGGCAATACGATCAGCCTGGTCTGCTGTAGGCTCAGAGGAAATGCCTACATAAGACATGGTGGGCTTGATATTTCTATACGTAAAGTACTCAGTTGGCTTGCGTCCGCAAGTAATTATCTCGGACGACACTCCCTTAGCCTTAAGACGTGCCATCTCATGCTCAACCTCGCGCTGAGGCAGGATGTTAAATCCGCCTGCAAGTCCGCGGTCAGATGCGATGACTAAGAACAGTACGTTCTTCTCGACTTTGTGTGTAGCAAGAAGAGGCTGTTTCTTAGGATTAAAGCCAGCGCCTGCTACATTTGCAAGCATAAGGGTAATAGCTTCCTTATATGGCGAAGCAGCCTCGGCCCTATCAAGTGCCTTGCGGACACGCGCTGTCGAAATCATCGACATCGTGCGCGTAATCTGCATGGTGCTCCTGATGGAGCTCATACGCCTCGATATTTCGTGAAGGTTCGCCATTGATAATTACTCCTGCAATGAACCCTGGGTTACTGCGTCAAAAGAGCCTGGTGTGTCTGAATTAGCTTCTGCCTCATCCACAACCTTGTTTGGATGCTCTTCCAAGAACTTAGCCTTGAAGTGCTTAATGTGATCACTCAAGCGTTCTGCCTGCTCATCAGAAATCTTTCCGTTGCGCAGAGAGTTGCGGAGCTGTGGGTGATACTCACTCATGTACTGAGCAAGGCCATCACGGAAGAGAGCAACGTTCTCAAGATCAACGTCATCAATGAAGTTCTCTTTTGCAGCGTAAATTGCGCAAATCTGGTCTACTACGTCCAGAGCTGAATAACGTGGCTGCTTGAGAAGCTCCATCATATGAGCACCGTGATTGAGCTGGTACTGCGTAGTTGCATCCAAGTCGGATCCGAACTGCGAGAATGCCTGCTTCTCACGATAACTTGCAAGGTCCAGACGAAGTGTACCTGCAACCTGCTTCATTGCCTTGACCTGAGCGTCGCCACCAACGCGGGATACAGAAATACCTACGTCGACTGCTGGGCGCTGGCCCTGGAAGAAGAGATTAGACTGCAGATAAATCTGGCCGTCTGTAATGGAAATGACGTTTGTAGGAATGTATGCAGAAACGTCGCCTTCCTGCGTCTCAATAATTGGAAGCGCTGTAAGAGAACCTGCTCCGTTTTCATCGGAGAGCTTACATGCACGCTCCAGCAAGCGTGAGTGCAGGTAGAAAATATCACCAGGATATGCCTCACGTCCTGGTGGACGGTGAAGCGTCAGTGACATCTGACGGTATGCAACTGCCTGCTTAGAGAGGTCATCGTAAACAACAAGAACGTGTCCGCCTGGATGATCTTTGTCAGCAGGCTTGCCGTCCTTATCGTTATACATAAAGAACTCACCAATAGCAGCGCCTGCCATAGGGGCAATGTACTGCATTGGAGCAGAATCAGCTGCGGTAGCTGCAACAATGACGGTCTTATCAAGAACACCATGGCGGGAAAGAGACTCGCGGATGTTTGCAACTGTAGACGCCTTCTGACCGATGGCGACATAGATACAAACCATGTCGGTGTTCTTCTGGTTTACGATTGCGTCAATTGCGATAGCGGTCTTACCGGTCTTACGGTCACCAATGATTAACTCACGCTGACCACGGCCGACAGGAACCATAGCGTCAATTGCCAGAAGTCCAGTCTGAACTGGCTCGCAGACAGGCTGACGCTGCATGATGCCAGGAGCCTTAAACTCAATAGGGCGACGATGTGTGGCGTGGATAGCGCCAAGGCCATCAATAGGCTGACCCAGTGGATTAACAACACGACCAAGCATGTCGTAACCAGCAGGGATATCCATAACGCGGCCGGTAGTGCGGCACTCGTCACCTTCCTTGATCTCAGAGACTTCGCCGAACAAAACGGCACCAACAGAAGTCTCATCAAGGTTCTGAGCAAGACCGAATACGCTGTGGCCAGTAACGGAGCTGGTAAACTCCAGCAACTCGCCTGCCATAGCGCTGCGTAGACCAGCAACACGGGCAATACCGTCTGCTACCTCAGTAACAGCAGATACCTCTTGCTGGGATACGGTTGAATTGACCTTAGAAAGGCGCTCTCTAAGCTGTGCCATTACAGCATCTGAGCTCAGCGTTCCTTCCTGTATGGTGGTCTTATCAGTCATTACAATTCACTTTCAACGTGATCTGAAGAGAGCCTACTCTTAATGTGAGTGAGCTGTGTCTTTACCGATGCATCATAACGATGATCACGTGCCTCAACTACGATGCCACCCAAAATCTTGGGATTAACACGCTCAATGAGATACACCTGGGTGTTGAAGTTCTTCTCGAGCTTCTCGGTGACCTTTGCACGTAACTCATCATCAAGAGGCATTGTAGTAGTTACCGTTACCGTAAGTGTCTTGTCTTCTTCTTCAAGAAGCTCCTGGAACGTAGCGGCAACATCATCGATAAGGTTAACATCCTCACTCGCCTGCATAGCACCAAGAGTCTCAAGAACTTCTGGAGAGAACTTCTTTGCATGCTGTACCTGTACAAGGTCTGCAGTTGCGCGGCCCTCTGCACGGCCAGCCTCCAGGAGTGCCCTGGTATAGCCCTCTACTTTTCTGTCTTGATCGTCTTTATTAGTGCTCATTTGAAGTACCTACTTCCGCAAGGTACTTTTCGGCAAGAGCACGCTGCTGCTCAACTGACAGCTCGTTTCCAATAATCTTTCCGGCAATATCAACGGCAAGATCAACAACAGAATCAGACAGTTCAGCCATAGCGTGACGACGCTCAGATTCAACAACGCCCTTACCCTTAGTAATAATCTCGGCAGCCTCTACCTTTGCCTGCTCGACAATACGAGCACGCTCTTCTTCACCCTCGCGCTTAGCAGCAGAAACAATCTCGTCTGCCTGCTGCTTAGCTGCATCGATACCAGCTGCTGCGATTTCACGATCCTTGTTGGCTTCCTCGCGAGCCTTTGCTGCAGCGTCCAGATCGCCTTGGATCTTCTCTTGACGCTTGTCAAGCATACGTAGAACGGAAGGCCACACAAACTTTGCTACAACAGCAAAGATGATCAGAAACGCAATCAGAGCAGGAACAAACTCAGCGGGCTTTGGAAGAAGAATATCGGCACCACTTGCACCCTCTTCGGCAAGTGCGACTGAGGGAGCCATTGCCACAAGTAGAGCAGCAGTCGCGCCTACTGTGCTGGCCTTTTTAACTCCCTTACAAATCGTATTCATGCATTCCTCCAACGTAGCGATTTCGCTGTTACGTACTGTTATTTACTTAACCATCAGGGTAACAACGAAGCCAATCAGGGTAAGAGCCTCGATAAATGCGCAGCCAAGAATAAAGACTGTGAAGAGACGACCCTGGACCTCAGGCTGACGAGCCATGTTATTAGCGGCACTCGTTGCTACGACGCTAATACAAATTGCTGCTCCCATAACGCAAAGAGCATATCCGAAAATACCCACGATTCCTCCTTTTTCGCTCGCCCCTCTCAAGGCGACCAATATACATACCTATCATCAACTGAGCGTGGGCTCAGATGACTTCATCTTTTGTGCCGTTTGGCACCAGTGTGGCAATGCCACCAACTAAGCGTTTTGCTTAGTGCTCAGACTCTACCAGCTGGATGTAGACAGTGGAGAGCAGGGTAAAAACGTATGCCTGAATGAAAGCAACAATAGTTTCTACCAAATAAATGATAATCAACAGCAAGATCCAGAAAAGCGAGAATCCCGCCTGAGCAGCTGTTGATGCGGAGAAGTTCTCAATTGCTGGCATAAAGTACATAGATGCAAGAATTGCAAACGTACCCATAACAATATGACCTGCATACATGTTGCAGAACAGACGGACAGCCAGAGTAACCAGACGAAGGAATGTTGAGAAGACCTCAATAACCCAGATAACTGCTGCGATAACAGGATTAACGCCCTTTGGTGCAAGGCTCAAGATGTAGCCAATAACACCCATCTTTTTTGCACCAACATACATAAAGTATCCAAGGGAGCAAAGACCAAGAGCGGCGGTGACACCAATGGTGCCAGTGCCTGGGTGTGCGCCAGGAATAAGGCCAATGATGTTGTTGATCAGAATGAACATAAACATGGTGATCAAGAATGGGAAGTGTGTGCGCCACGTTTCTCCAAGAGAAGCTTTGCAGACGTCATCTCTGATGTACTCAATCAGATACTCAACACCATTAACAAAGCGTCCCTGAGGGGCAATGCTCTCTGCCTGCTTCTTCTTAAACCTAAAGCAGACGATAAGGAAAATCACAGCAGCGATTAAGAAATAGAAAATGTAGTTCGTGAAACCAAAGGTGGTGTTACCGACCAATGCGTGTGGCAAAAAACTTTCGAGCAGCTCGGCCATCTCTGCTGGCAACTGCGCAAGAACATCCACTCTGTCTCAACCTCCCCATACAATCTGCAACCATTTCAGATTGCCCGTCACTGCTCAGCATACTTGAAACGCAACGTAAGATGCCAAGAATATGCCACTTGGAGTGTATTATCTACCACTCGGCGTGCATATTTGCGACGAACGGCGATACTAGCACTAAATGAATGCATAGTCACGATTACAAAATCAAATAATTGACTTATGCTCAAACTCTCACATTACTGACACATTTTGTGTTGTCCGCCGTTATTGCTCAACTCTTATTATAACACTCATAAGCTGGCGTTATGTCGATTTTCTCGCCAGCTACAGTTATGTCATATAAAAATAATTGTATCAATTTCCGCAGGTAGTCGCGGGGAAATTAATCTTGTAAAAGTGTTAAACCGCCACAAATCTATAAGTTGTTTGAATAGCAAAACCCAATGCTCACTACCAGTAAACATTGGGTTTGTTTAAAAACTTATGTGATTGCAACTCTATATAGTTGCAAAGAACACGTGCAATTGATTACTTGGTGCCGTAAATACGGTCGCCTGCGTCGCCAAGGCCTGGAAGAATGTAAGCATTTGGGCTCAGCTGACGATCAACGGTGCAGGTGTAGAGGCGCACCTCTGGATCAAAGTCCAGAGTTGCCTTGACGCCCTCAGGGCAAGAAACAATGGTCAGGCAACGAATGTCCTTGACGCCTGCTTCACGCAGGAACTGAATGGCAGCAGTTAGAGAGCCGCCGGTTGCCAGCATTGGATCAACAACCAAGCAGGTGCGGTTCTCGATGTCTGCAGGGAACTTGCAGTAATACTGGTGAGGAAGATGGGTCTCTGGGTCGCGGTACATACCAACGTGGCCAACGCGGGCAGATGGAACCAGCTCAAGAATGCCGTCGACCATACCAAGGCCAGCGCGAAGAATTGGAATAATAGCAACCTTCTTACCAGCAATGCGCTTAGCAGTCATAGTCTCAAGAGGAGTCTCTACCTCAACATCCTCAAGTGGGAAGTCACGCATTGCCTCGTAGCTCTCAAGAATTGCAAGCTCGTTGACAAGCTCACGGAACTGCTTGGTGGTGGTTGTCTTGTCGCGAAGAATGTGAAGCTTGTGCTGAACTAGTGGGTGGTCAACAACCGTAAGTCTGGACTCATCGTAATCTGCCATTATGCTCCCTCCAAGAGCTTGACCTGCCGTTTATTTAACATGTCTAAGATCGTTTTACAGGTACGTACGTATTACTTCAACAGCACTTTATCTACTGCTCGCCTACTCAGCGTCAACACCTTTAAAATTAGGGTCATCCTCGCGCATGATCTTCTCGACACGCCCCGCATGACGACCACCGGCAAACTCGGTGCTCAGGAAGGTGTCCACAATAGCCTCGTTAACCTCAAGATCAGTGAAGCGACCGGACAGGCCAATAACGTTTGCGTTGTTGTGCTCGCGAGCAAGTTCTGCAAACTGAACAGTCTGAACAGGAGTAGCACGAATACCAGGGACTTTATCGGCAGTCATGGCAATGCCAATACCAGTTCCGCAAATTAGAACGCCGCGATCTGCTTTGCCTGCTGCAACTGCACGAGCAACCTTATCTGCAAAATCAGGGTAATCAACACGGTCGTCGTTTGCAGGACCAAAGTCCAAAACCTCATGGCCAAGCGACTTAATGTGCTCAATGATAGGATCTTTCTGGATAAAGCCAGCGTGATCAGATGCAACCGCAATACGCATACGTATCCTCCTCAGAAAATTCACTCCTATAGAGAGTACCGCATGCAGGCAAAAGCTGCAGCCAAAACACATAAAAGGGATAGGATTTTTTATCTATTTTGCAAATCCCGTAGTGGCGAGAATATCCTCGGTTGTGATGGCGCCTTCGCGCAAAATGCGCGGCTCATCACCTGTGCAATCGACAATAGTCGACGCAATAGCAAGGGGCGCCGGACCTCCATCAAGCGTCAAGTCTGCCTGCTCAATAAGGCCTGCTTCAAGGCCACATCCATCAACTGCAGAAGGAGCCCCGTGCGTGTTGGCGCTGGTAGTAGCCAAAGGGCATCCAAGCTGCTGTGCAATCTGACATACTAGAGGTGAATTAGGCATACGGAGCGCAATAGTTCTATTATCTGGCAAAACGTACTCATCAGGAACGCTCTCTGATGCGTTAACCACCAACGTAAGAGCTCCTGGCCAATATGCTTCTATCAGCTTATTTGCCCAGTTGTGTGTAATGTGAGCGTACTTCTGCAGGTCGGATTTACTGCCCACAAGCCATGGAAGCGTCTGCGTTGAAGGTCGCTGCTTGATTTCAAAGATGCGTTTGTGTCCTGGATTTTGAGGAGTTGCTGCCGCACCAATGCCATAAACAGAATCGGTAGGCATGATAAGCACGCCGCCACGATGCGCCACCTCAACTGCTAAAGAAACTACAGATGTATCCGGATTCATCTGATCAACTTTGATATATTCACCCATAAAACCCTCTACTCATTGTTGCGTGCTGCGCGGTGTTATGTACTGCGCGGTGTTGTGCGTTACACAGATTTTCTCGCCAGCCAGCTGAAGTGCTACTTTGCCAGGTGCGCCACAAGAATGCGTGGCCTGTGTGTCAGGTCCTCTTTGACCTCAACGGACTCCCATACACCCTGTTCCTCGGCAAGGTGCGCCGCCTTGTCCAGGCGCCCCTCGTAGAGCTCAACACAGAGCATACCACCAGGTAGAAGCATATGCGGAGCAGCCTCGAGCAATCGCCTATAGACGTCCAGACCGTCCTCTCCCCCGTCAAGCGCCAGCTCAGGCTCAAAACCCTTGACCTCAGCAGGTACCTCCTGCTCAAGCACGCTTGTGGGAATGTAAGGCGGATTAGACACCAACACCGAGAAGGACTGCGCAAGCTCCGCAGGCACACCCTTTACCAGGTCGCACTCAATGAGCTCCACGCGCTCCTGGAGGTCCAAGGCGTCTCTGTTACGACTTGCCAGCGCAATCGCCTTAGGAGAAAGATCTGTAGCGTAGACGCGTGTCTGTGGACGCTCAGTGGCAATAGAGAGCGATATGCAGCCCGTTCCTACGCCAACCTCAAGCACGCGCACTTCCCCGTCAGCGTTTTGAGTTGCCGCGTCAACGCCTGCTAGCGCAACGTCTACCAGCACCTCTGTCTCTGGTCGTGGGATAAGCACGCCTGGTTCGCAGGTAAGAACCAGGTGCCTAAAGGGCATCTCGCCCGTCACGTACTGAAGCGGCTCGCCCTCTGCACGGCGCTTAATGGCCTCACGCATACGAGTGCGCTCGTCTGCAGAAAGTGGCTTGTCAAAGTTGGTGTAGAGCTGAACGCGAGAAAGGCCTGTCACGGCAGACAAAAGCCATTCTGCAGAAAGACGTGGATGCTCGTCACCTTTCTTTTCCAGGTGCTGAGTAGTCCACGTCAAAATTTTTTGGATTGTCCAAACTTCATCTGTCATGAAGTTTGCACCTTACACAGCCTGAGCGAGTTTCTCGGCACGCTCTGCTGCAGCAAGAGCCTCAATAACGGATGGCAGCGTATCGCCCAGAAGAACGCCATTGTAGGTGCCGTTGAAGCCGACGCGGTGGTCAGTTACGCGGTCCTGCGGCTGGTTATAGGTACGGATCTTCTCGGAACGTGCACCATGACCAATCTGAGAGAGACGCTCTGCGCCCTGCTCAGCCTGCTGACGCTCCAGCTCCATCTCATAGAGGCGAGCACGAAGCATCTGCATACAAACCTCGCGGTTTTGAATCTGAGAACGCTGATCCTGAGACTGAACAACGGTATTTGTTGGCAGGTGAGTAATACGAACTGCGGAATACGTGGTGTTAACACACTGACCGCCAGGTCCGGATGCGCAGTAGGTATCAATACGCAGGTCTTCCTGGTTGATCTGAATATCAATCTCGTCAGCCTCTGGGAGAACTGCAACAGTTGCGGTAGAGGTCTGAATGCGGCCCTGAGACTCAGTCTTAGGAACGCGCTGAACACGGTGAACACCGGATTCATACTTCATAACTGAATAGACCTTATCGCCCGTGACCTTGAACTCAATAGTCTTGAAGCCGCCTGCCTCAGATGGAGAGCTGGACAGGACCTCTGTCTTCCAACCACGAGCCTCGGCAAAGCGCTCATACATTTTGAAGAGGTCGCCTGCAAAAATTGCCGCCTCATCGCCGCCGACACCAGCGCGAATCTCGACGATAGTGTCCTTCTCGTCATTTGGATCGCCTGGGATCAGCATGACCTTGATCTCATCCTCAAGCTGAGGGAGCATCTCTTCATTAGCAGCAATGTCTTCCTGCAGCATCTCTTTTTCTTCTGGATCAGAAGTAGCGTTGAGGAGCTCTTTTGCAGCCTCGATGTCATCAAGGGCAGTGATGTACTTGTTGGCGTGAGCAACCAAATCTGCCTGATTAGAGTGCTCTTTTGCCACGCGAGCATACTCTTTTGGATCAGAGACAACAGCTGGGTCTGCAAGCTTTTGCTCAAGCTCAGCATAGGCCTCGACAATTTTTTCTAGCTTGTCACGCATTCTTGCTCCTAAGATAAGTGCCTCGTGCGCGCTTGACTCATTGGCATGCGGCCAAACTGTTGCAAAGCTGCTTGCGAGGTGAGAATTCAACTAAAGAAGTGTACCACCACTAGGCGGTTTTTAAACCGATACCTCCCTATCTGCACAGGATGAGGGTACACAAGTTACATAATTGTGAGAAAATTACAGCAGGTTCATACGGTAATGAGGCGCTATGACTTCTAAGAACAAAACTTCACAACCAGATAACACGCCTGCTGCAGAGGACACCTCTTCTGATCAGAAGACCCTTGATGCCCAGGCTGCTGAGGCAGTTGACACCGCTGGCGAGAAGACCGACGAGCTTGAAGAGGTCACCGACCCTATTGCTGCCGATATGGCCGCTGCTGATGAAGACTACATCATGGAAGTTGTCAGCCCCATCTTCCCTGGTCTAGACGAAGATGAGGCTGCTCTGGCTTCGGATGAGAGCTCTCCTGAAAACGACGCAGATAGCACAACTGACCTGGAGAAAATCGTAAACGATGCAGCTCTAACGCAAGATCTTTCTGCGGTAGAAGCTCGCCTCAAAGAGCTTGAAGAGAACACTCACGAACATGCAGAGGCTGAAGCTACTGACGCTTCTGTCAAAAATGCTGCTGACGCGAGTAATGCAACCTCTGACGATGAAGCAACGTCTATAAAAGATGTTGCTGATACGTTCTCAAGCTATCTTCGCAGCAGGCGTCGTGCTCTATTTAGGTTTGTACGCCGCTACAGCCTGCTTTCTGGCATTCTTGCGCTTTTAAGTCTTGCTCTTTTATCTGCAGTTATCGTGTTCTTTATTCGCGTGAGCAACGTTCCTTCAACTGATACTGTTATTGCTGATGCGCGCACACGCGTTGAGGCACCAGCCTGGACTCCTGGTAAATATGATGCTGATGAGTCCTTACTCCTTACGGGCATTGAAGTTGTTTCTCGCACAAGAAGTACCACGGCAATCTCAAGTGATGCCGCGCAGTTTGGTGCGACGGGCTACGCCAACTCTGTAGTACGCCTTACCTATACAGGTAATGCAATTGCTGCTACAAAGATAACCAAACTTGGATACGCAAATACCCAGGGATGGAACGCCATTGGTGACGAAGAATCACAATCTGTTGCCTACCAGGCAACTTCGGGCGTTTCCACCACAAAAGTCCTTGACGCCATTGGCGATGTGCTAGCAAAACTTGATGAGAAAAATCCTAACGAAGCCATTTCATATAGCTCGCAATTCTCTGGCGCAACCTTTACTGTTCTTGATGCGGGCTTTGACCGTGAACAGCAAACCTGCTGGGTAAGAATGTCGGGTGTTTCACCAACCTTCTTTGGTTCGCTCACCTGCGAAATTACCGCCTCATTTACCTTTGATGCTTCTACGGGCACTTGGGCATTGGACACAGCCAACCCCTCGGCAGGACTTAAGTACGACTACAGCGGGCTCGTAGGAACGTGGAAGGGTACCTTTGTCAGCTGCGAAGCAAGCAGCGGAAGCCCTTGCTATGCCGGTCGAACCAATCCTTTAACGTTGACCGTATCGGCTGCAGGTTTTTCTCGCGATCAGCTCGTGCTTACGGCAACCGTAGGAGGTGTTGTGCACAACCATGGAGCACTCAACACCTCGTATCGTTGGTATCCCGGTGATACTGAGTTCAATAATGCTTCTGTCTCCCTTGCAACTTCAGGAACTATCGGAGATCAAATCCAAGTTTCTGGAACGGTCGATGTAACCAATGCAAACCTGGATGCTCATTCTGCTTCAAATGCGACTCTCGCCACACCTCAGAAGCCACAATTGAAGGTCACTTTTGATAGTGCCAACAGAAGCGTTGTGGCTCAGCTTATTTCCACCCACACGGAAAACGGCCAGACAGTTACCTTTACTGATACGTATCAGCTCTCCAAAGAGTAAAAATAATCCCGTCAGGCCAAGTCGTTCCTGACGGGATTTCTATCATCAAATTACGAGAAGTGCGAAAGCTTGTTACTAAGCCTCGTCTTCGTTTGTATCTGTGGCTTCTTCGTTGTTCTTCTCGCCCTTGCTCATACGGCCACGAATAAGGCCAACAACTGTTGGAATAATTGAAACGGCAACAATACCTACAATCAGCAGCTCAAAGTGCTCCTGAACTACAGGAATACCACCAAAGAAATAGCCGAGAAGTACAAACATCGTGGACCAGGTAAGACCGCCCAGAATGTTATAGATGCCAAAGTTGCGCCAGTGCATACCGCCCATACCCGCAATAAAAGGCACAAACGTGCGGATAAAGGGGAAGAAGCGCCCTAAGAAAATTGCCAGATGACCATGCTTGTCCAGAAACTTCTGGGTCTTCTCAAGATGCTCTGGAGTAAGTGCTTTGACCTTTCCAGAAGCAATGATTTTTTGACCAAAGAAATGGCCAATCATAAAGTTCATCTGATCGCCAAGAATTGCGGCAGCCCACGTAATAACAAGCAGCAAAACAATATTAAAGCCACCATTGTGGGCAAAAAATCCTGCTGCAAAAAGCAGAGAATCACCTGGTAAAAATGGGAAAAAGACTACGCCGGTCTCAATAAAAACAATCAGAAAAACAAAACCGTACGCAGCAAGAGGGCCAGTGGCAATCATTGAAGCAATAAATGCACGAGGATCTCTAAGCAGCTCAATGATGTAGTTTACAAAACCCATCGAAGTCCAATCGTCGTGACAAATGTCGCGGCAAACACACTATACGCCTAAGAAAAGCGCATTGAGTGGGAACGGATGCCCGCGAGTGACCCCTTATGGCTGCTGTCTCCCGACCCTGACCAGGTTCGAGGTGTCACGTCATCCGCACCCGCTCAATGCGCTGTAGATACTCTACCCTATTAGAGAAATCTTTGCACAGATCGTATCGCTTCTATGCATTTTTTGACGAATTTTTTTCAATTGCTTTGATGATCTTCTCGACGTTCTTTTTTCCTCTTGAGATACCTACATGCAAAATTCCAGCTATAGGAACAGATATGACGAGAAGAACTATGCCGCCCACGAGCACAGCCGTTGCCATAGAACTTGTAGAGAGACTTCCGTACACGCTGAGATATATAAGCCATGCTCCAATTGCGATACCAGAATAAGCGGCTCTTCTATAAACGCTTAGTGTTCCAAGAGCTTTTGTCTGCATACGAGCCTCGACAACCAAAGGGTTATCCTCGTGTGAATGAGAAGCTGCTCCTACATAGTTTTTCTTGCTCATAAAAACTCTCAATCAAAAGTGGCATCGCCGTATGACGATGCCACTTTATTACGTTTGTCTTTTCTGCGCCAGACAGGATTTTGCGCAAAAAATTAGTAAGACAGACCTGGGTTGAAGACGCCAATAACAACGCCAACAAGTGCTACAACAACAAGAATAAGCATAACAACCGTTGGGCTGAGCTTCTTCTTAGTCATCAACCACCAGCAAAGGTATACAAACAGAAGGTTCAATACCTTAGGGAAGATGCCATTAAGTGTTGTCTGAATGTCAACACCAGCAATATTCAGAGAAGTTGTGACGTTAATCCATGTAGCAGCAACAGAGCCAATGACCATAGTACCAATCATAACAATGGAGCTACGGAGAGCCTCGGACTCAGGACCAACAAGTGCCTCAACAGCAGAAGAGCCCAGGCTATAGCCCTGATCGTAAGCAAACTTCATGCCGAAGTACATAATGAGGTTCCAGACCACCACATAGAACAGTGGGCCAAGAACGGAGCCGCCCTTAGAAAGGCCAAGTGCAATTCCAAGAAGAATTGGAATAAAAGTACCAACGATAATGGAGTCACCAAGACCAGCAAGAGGGCCCATAAGACCAGCGCGAAGACCATTGATAGTCTCGTCGTCGATTGCCTCGCCATTTGCACGAGCCTCTTCAAGAGAAGCGGTCAAGCCAACAACCATAGAGCCAATCTGTGGCTCAGTATTAAAGAAGGTTGTATAGGTAGAAAGTGCCTCAACCTTTTGGTCATCAGTATCGTAAAGCTCGTCAACGATTGGAAGCATGGATGCAAGGTAACCAAATGTCTGCATGTGCTCCTGAGAGAAGCAGGTAAGATTGCCGTAAATCCAGCTCAAGAAAGACTTATTACGTGCTTTCTGAGAAATGGTTTTCTTTTCAGCCATGATTAAATATCCTCCTCTTCTTCATCGTCTGCGCTTACATTGCCTGATGCTGCAGCAGCCAAACGAACATTCTTTGCCTGCTGAAGCTGATAGTTAAGAACAGCAAAGAAGACTGCAACGACTGCAGAGACAATGAGGTTCAGGCCAAGTGCGCCAGCAAGGATAAAGCCAAAGGCAAAAGTTACCCAATCAAGAGGCTTGGTAATAACCTGCTTGCACAAAATTGCAACACCAACGGTAGGAAGAAGGGTACCAACGGTGAAGAGGGTCATCATTGGGATACCGTTCATAGGGAGGTATTCCTTCATGATGCCAACCATGCTCTCGCCAGCCATGCAAATGAAGAATGTTGGAATGAACGAGAAAATAATGTGAGAAACCCAAGGGAATACAAAGTCAACCATTGGAATGGTCTTCTTAATACGACCCCACTCTTTGCTCTCCATTGCGCGCCAACCAATACCCTGCCATACAAGGTTCATGGTAGCAGTGCCGTAGAACAGAACAGTACCAAGAGTACCAACAGCTGCACCAATAGCAGCTGCCTGAGATGCAGCCTCAACAGAGCTTGGATCAAGACCATAAGCCTTGATTGCAAGAATTGCTAGAGGAATACCAATGTAGGAAACAGCACGAACGTCAGCGGAAACAGTTCCACCAGGTGTTACGAGTGCAATGTAGACCAACTGGATTGCTGCACCAACAATAATGCCAGTCTGGACGTCGCCAAGAATGACACCAACGACAAGACCTGCAACAAGTGGACGACCGAGGGTATAGTTACCTACGGTAGTACCAGCCATGCCAGGTAGTGACGCAAGGCATGCAAACAAACCCAAAAGGGCAGCTTGAAACGCATTAATTGCCATAAAAATCGCCTTCCGAATACTACTTTACGTCAAACTTCTCGCGGAATTTAGGCCACTCACCAATTGCCTTTTCTTTAAGAAGAGCAAATTGAACGGTATAACCAGCTTTGGTTATATCCTCAAATGCCTGTCCCTCTTCTTGAGTAAAGGACTGGTTGTTGCCCAGCTTTACCGCACCAGGACGATCATTACCAGGACCGATAATGACCGTGTTAATTCCTGGCTTAAAACCAAAGTCAACAAGAATTTTCTTCATGTCAACTGGGTTTTTAGTAATAAGAAAATAACGAGAATCGCTGTCTAGAACCTTCTGAGCGCTCTCTTTGAAGTGATCAAATGTCCAAACAAATACTTTCTTGTCAGGTGCTGCTGACTTGTAAGCAGACTTGAGAACAGGATTTGATGCAGCCGCATCATTTACTGCAATGATTCCGTCACAAGGAACCTCAAGGGCCCAACGAGTGACTGTCTGACCGTGAATCATGCGGTCATCAACACGAACAAATGAAATCATGTTTTCTCCTAACATATTTCTTACGCAAGCAACTACGATCACTTGCAGTAATTACTAAAGGTCTTCCTCGTCATCGTCTTCAAGGGCTAGGACGATCTGATTAACGCCATTTTTTCCTTCATTCAGGACTGATGACACAAGAGCTTCACCACTTAGGCCATCATCGATTGCCATCAAAGCACCAATTGCCATGGGAAGATTGGCACCACTAAAAGCCACGGTATGAGAAAGCAGGCCTTTTTTGGCGAGAAGATCAAGCGCATTAGTAAGTGGAGATCCACCGATAATGTCACCAAGAACGACAACCTCGTCGTCAGCAGTAAGTGGCTCAAGAATTTTTGACAAATTCTCTCTATATTCAGCTGCTCCCACGCCATCTTCCATGCTGTAGCTCAAGATGTTTTCTCTGGGTCCCATCAGCATGTCCATTACGCTATGCAGACCTGGTGCAAACGTTCCATGACTTACGAGCAAAAGGTACTTCATTACTGCTCCATTCCAGACATCACCACTGTGGCTGTACTTCGCCTGTATTAACAGCCGTACTACGCCAATACAAAATTTCCAACCTGTTATGTAAATTGTTATGCATCAAAACTTACATTCCAAGCCAAGTGTCACTTGCCTAGCCGTTATAACACAAAGGTATACATGCGCTATTGGCATTCGCAAATTTTTAATATTCTTGATGTATTATTTTTTTAAATTTTATTTTAAGTTCCAGGATACATGTGCAGAACGTGCAGGTTTGTTACATAGGTAAACATGTGCCATGGTGATTAGCTGCACAGATCATCCTGTTTCCTAAGATCGGAAG